>NZUQ01000038.1 GCA_002697225.1 Candidatus Poribacteria bacterium | reverse complement strand
TATAGGGAAGTTTGGAGGGATATGGTAAGGGGCGCCGACTATCCTTGCTACCTGCCGGTTTTGTTGACAAAATAAAGTATGTGCACAACAAACTCGCAAATGCGACTAGTGCCAGCAACGCAATCCTTGATCCTATTAATTTCAACTTATTGTACTCATGACGTCACATTCCAGTAATCAGTCTGCTTCAAGTTGGTTGGCTTATGTACCTGTTCGAGTTTGCCTACTTACTGAGCTGCCTGAGGGCTTCTATCGCTCTATTACGAATTTCATCAGACGAGTCTCCAAGCATTCTAATTAGTGCCGGCATAACAATCTGAGTCGGAGANCCTATCTTNCCNAATGCTTCGACCACTTCAAGTCGAACCCTTTTGGAATCAGCACCCAACAAGTTCGTTAATGCTGGGACTGCAGTTTGGGCAGCTTGACCAATTTTACCCAACGCTTTAGCCGCTTTACGTCGTACTTCTTTATCCGGATCAAGCAAGGCATTAGACAAAACACGGATTGCGTCTTTTGATGAAGCCTTTATATCTCCCAGTTCCTCTGCGGCGTTACGGCGAATATCTTCGGATTGACTCGCTAAAGCTGTAATCAGTATTGGTTCAATGCTTGCAACCGCGGATGGTTTCTCTTCACCAATATCTCCCAAAGCATCGACGATTTCGTATCCAATTTGATCTGACAAATCCTTCATCATTTCATTCAACAAAGGAACTGCAGGTAACCCAATTTGGTTACACACTTGGACAATCCTTCTGTTTGTATCATCGGATCCGTAAATTGATGCTTTCTTCAGCTCTGACAAAGTAGGCTCACCAATTTGTCCTAGTGATCCTATTACTTCATCACGAACCTCATCATCTTCATCGTGCAACCTCCTAATCAAAGCAGAGATCGCTTGAGAGGATGCAGCCCCGATATCGCCAAGCTCATCAGCTGCTTCACGTCGAATATCATTGTTTTCATCCGTCAGCGCATCAATTAAAATCGGAGTGATCCGGTTTTTAATTGACTCTTCAGTTTCTCCAATACTCCCTAGAACTCCAATGGCAGTCTCTCGTGTTTTATCAGATTCATCTTTAGATGCCTCGATCAGCTTTGGCACTGCAGATCTAGCTAATGACCCCATTTCCCCCAAGGCGGACATGACCTTTCGACGTACTGAACTTGATTCATCTCCAAGTGCATTTATCAGCGCCGGCACTGCAGATTTGGCTGGTAATCCTATTTCCATTATCGTCGCTGCAGACTTCAGACGAATGTCCTTTGATTGATCACCCAGTCCTTTAATTAAGATAGAGATAGCTTCGGGTGAGGACGAGTTGATGTCGCCAAGTTCCTCTATGGCATTACGACGGATTTCATCAGATTCATCGGTTGCTGCCTTGGCCAAGCCCTTAACGATTTCAGGCTCGGCCTTCTCAGCAGATTCCCCGATTTTTCCCAGTGCGTCGACAGCGGCGTTCCGTACTTTAGCAGACTCGTCATTTAAAACTGCAATTAGGATTGGTACAGCAGATTCCCCGATTTCCCCCAAAACCTTAGTAACAATCTGCAAACGGATTTCTGTGGGTGCTGTCTGCAAGGTCCTGGATAAGTGGTTAAGGAATTCTTTATTGACATTCTGCTTCACAGGTAACCGAAATTTGCCTTTAGAGGTTTCTCCCCGACCAGGTTTAGCTGCCGCTAGCAAAGGAGGAGGAAAACCTGTGTTTTTGACGTCTTTTATCTTCTTTCCTGCTTCGTCGATATTGTTTGTTGTTAGCTGTTGATCTGTCTGGGTAAAGAGCAAGAATTGAACAGTTCGTATAGGCACTAGCTGAGCGGTAGAGAGTAGTGGTAACATGGTGAAAAAAAGAATAATACCGACCATCTGAGATAATTGTAATGGTTTAAGATGAATCTCACGATTTGTATCAAGAATAAACTTAATTCTATCCTGTAATCTTGATTTATGATGGTTTAATCCTAAAGCTAAAGGGATCCTTCGATTACCAAGATTTATCATGTCCAGCAAGCATTGTGCATAGTCAGTACGGTGATCTGTAATTTGAATTACTGAATCGTCGCAAATACGCTCTCGTATTTCAGTTAACCGTTGAGTTATCAAATAAAAAATCGGATGGAAAAAGAAGGAGGCACCGATAATTTGAGTGATCAGATTCGCTGGCCAATCTAATCTACGGATGTGTGTCAATTCGTGAACCACAATCAACTCAAATTGATCTAAAGTGGTTGTCTTAGGAATCAGGATGTGAGGAAAGCGCCATCCAAAGGAAACCGGAGAATCGATCTGATCCGACATTCTGAGAGTAACAGTCTGACTAACATTCAATTGGTCGCACAAACGGTGACAAAGATCCTGATATTTATGATCAACAGCATAGGCGGAAAGCTTCAGCCTCCTGATTCGCCACAGACCCAATGATATACGAATTACTAGGACAAAGTTGGCAACCCCCCACAAACATAGTAGCCAGTTTGTCCATGGCCAGAATTGCTCTGGAGTTGACGGTTGTGCACCAGAAGTAGAAAAAAGGCTTTTGCCTGAACTTGGAGTGGTTTCGGTATTTACGTTACTCAACATCAGATTCTGCGCCTTGGTTTTTGTTGATTTGATTACCAAGTCATTGGTCATAGGATCAGGTTGCTGTCGAATTTCTGCGTTTTTAAAGAAGTTTGTAANTTGTGACCCCGTTACGGAGATGCCAGGTACAATATTATTCAATCCGAACAAAATGGGGAGACTAATTAAAGCGATAAACCACAGCGTGTACAACATGATGTTAGGTTTTTGACGTCGTGCAGTGATAAACCAGGTGAGGACAAAAATTATGGTCCACTGCCAGGAACAGTTAAGTAGGGCAATCAGGATATTCTTACTCATTAGTGTCTCCTTCCTTGTGACGGTTGATCAGTTGTTGCAGAAGATCAAGTTCAACGGAGTCAATATGTTCGGTTTCCAGAAGAGTATTAACCAATCTTTCCACAGAATTATCAAAAAATCGTTCTAGCAAATCGCTGAGCATTGACTGTGAGACCTCTGCCTCCTGTATTAGTGGTTGATAGACAAAGGTTCGGCCGTCGACTGTATAAGTAAGGAACCCTTTCTGTTCCAAGTGTTTCATAGTGGTGGCTACGGTAGTATAGGCCAGTTTTCGGTTGATTGTATCTAGTACTTCGCTAACTGTAGCCTGACCTAGCTCCCATATTACTTTCATGATTTCAAGATCTAAACGATGCAATTTTTTAAATGCCACTGTCTTCCTTACCCTATCGAAAAATAGTATCTCCATAACCCAGTATCAAATCAAATTCAATTCGCCGTCTTCAAAATTGATCAATTGCTATCTGGTTATTGAGTGTAGCTACATTAATCATGAACTAACACATTAGTACTAATATTGTAGCATATCAGTTCTCAATTTGGTTTGTCAATGAAAATGTCAAAAACTAATGCTGGTTAGTTCCCGAATCTGGTCAATTAGCCTAAGCCAATAACTATTAACAGAATATAGCCGTGAATCTAATATGAAGATGTAGTATAATCTGCGCACAAGGCAAATGAAATTTAAGCTTACCCTGATTAGCCTAAGTTAAGGAAACCTACTCTTACATACAGATTAATGTAAATGGAGTTTAGATTACCAATTTTCTCTGTTTTATGGGTTTCATACCTCTACAGCTGATGCAAATCTTGAGGGTGTCTTAACCATTTACCTTTCATTTGAAAGCATCAGTGATGATAACGTTCAAAACCAAACTGGATTTAGAAACTCGGGGAGTAAATTAGAGAGCGAATCCAAATAAGTTGAAGGCTTAAGAGACAAGGGAATTACCCTTAACAAGGACGTTATTGAGATTCACATTCAAAACTAGCTTTTAGTAGCTATCCTGATTAAAAAAACTACTAGCCTCAGTGGATATAGGACCATAGTTTTTAAATTGGTAGAGGCATATGTAGTCAGCTTCCGAAAAAAATATCTCTGTGTAAGCTTCATGAATTCCAACGGATTCATGAGAGCAGGTACACTTTGGTACAAATGGATACCAAGTAGGCACCAAAGATTCAAGAGAATCTTACCAAACGGGGGGAAACGAATACAATTAATGGGTGTAAACGCCTCAAGAGGAAAGAAAATNAAATAATCACAGAATAGAATAGTGACTTTCTGATGGTCTAAGCTACAAGAGTTTTGCCGTAGATCAGTCAACGGGTTAGACACCAAAAAGGAGGAAATGTGANATACACTCTTTCAGTTGAAGAAAAGAAAGCTTTTCATGAGGATGGATTCTTAATAGTCCCTCAACTAATTAATCAAGAAGATATTCAAGAACTTCTCAATCACACGGTTGGCATTATGCGGGGGGAGGTCACTGTTCCGGGGCAAATTGATCCTCCACCGCCCGATGCAACAATTGAAGAAATCGAACAACGATATGTTCGTATACATCAACTTCATTNCCACTTGGANATTCACGAACGATATTTGCTTCACGCCCGNATTTTAGATGTTTTGGANGGGCTAATTGGNCCAGACGTTATGGCTATGCAAACGATGCTTTTTCTTAAAGCNCCNGATCAGATTGGNCAAGGTTATCATCAGGATTCTTACTATATTCCAACGCGTCCNGATACGCTCTGTGGTGCTTGGATTGCTCTTGATGACGCTGATGAAGAGAATGGTTGTGTTTGGTTTGTCCAAGGAACGCAACATGAACCAATCTNCCATGAAGCNCAAAATGTCAGTCACGATGATGTTAATCTTAATGGACTTGGAAAGATCGCAGCCAAGTATCCAGATAATGAAGTACCNGCAGTNATGAAATCNGGTGATGTNGCATTTTTTGGNGGTCATGTTATTCACAGATCACACTCCAATAAATCANAGACTCGTTTTCGCCGAGCCTTTGTTGGTCACTATGCCAACGCACGTTCTTGGACACATTGGGGAGCCCCACTAGACGAATGCCGNAACAGTAATCAGATATTGGCCCGAGGCAACACTCATTTACCTTACGCAGTTCCGAAATTTGGCACAATGTGCGCAGCGACGCAAGTTAACTAGGAAAATTTAAAAGTATGAATAAACCNAATATTATCTTAATCATGACGGACCANATGCGCGGAGATTGTTTGGGAGCAGATGGAAATTCACATATAGAAACCCCAAATCTGGATTTTTTAGCAGCACAAGGGACACGNTTTCGTCATGCNTATACTGCTTGTCCATCTTGTACTCCCTCGCGTGCAACAATTATGACTGGNATGNAACAGTGGCATACTGGNATCCTTGGTATGGGGGCAGGACAAGGCTCTATACCAAACGACTTTCCACATACNATGCCAGGTGAACTAGCTTTNGCTGGTTACCAGACACATCTTGTAGGNAAAGGTCACTTCGCNCCACAGCGCACAAAGATGGGNTTTGAGACACANGAACTGGATGAATCGGGNAGAATGCTTGCCGANGGACTNAAAGACGAATATCGAACTTGGTTTGATAAAGAGAAAAAAGGTGATCTCACTCCGGATGATCACGGTGTTGACTGGAATTCATGGATTTCGCGTCCTTGGCATACAGAAGAATATCTNCATCCAACTGCTTGGACGATGAATAGATCAATCCATTTCATCTCTCAATGGGATAGATCCCGACCATTCTTTTTAAACATATCCTTNGCACGTCCCCATTCACCTTTTGTCCCACCNGAACACTATTTTAATATGTACTATCACAGTGAATTGCCAAATCCTTCAGTCGCTGCCTGGGCGGACCGNCATGACTGTCCNCAAGATGCAGTGAACCCTAACGCATGGCGCGGGAGAAAATCGNAACGACAGATNCATCGAGCACAATCCGGTTATTACGGATCAATCTCTTTCATTGACACACAAATTGGTCGTTTAATGAACTGGTTGAGACGGCATCAGCCTGATGCGTTTGCNAATACTTGGTTNATCTTTACCTCCGATCANGGTGAAATGNTGGGNGATCATCACCTATGGAGAAAAACATACGCCTATGANGGTAGTGCTCNTATTCCGTTTATTGTAACCCCTTGTCAAAATGCTCCNCGGTCTGANTGTAAAGTTGCGGATCACGTAGTCGAGTTGCGTGATATTATGCCGACTNTTTTAGATATNGCNGGCCTTGAAATCCCCAAAACNGTAGATGGNAAAAGTGTCTTACCCCTGTTGACCCAAGAATCAAATGAGANNTGGCGCAAGTACATTCACGGAGAGCATTGTACTTGTTATTCTCAAGAACAGGAGATGCAATATGTTACCAATGGGAAACGCAAGCTGATCTGGTTACCACGCATTGATGAAATGCAGTTTTTCGATTTAGATGCTGATCCCGGAGAATGTCATGATCTCATAGANGATCCCAACTATCAAACCGAAGTCAATGAATGGAAAAGATACCTGNTCGATGAACTGGAAGCTCGAAATTGCAACTGGGTTAAGGACNGAGAACTGATTTCACCACCTCCGGNNGGTCCGTTGGTTTCACCATATAAAAATGTGCGTTATCAAGGATAAGTTACTCTCCAAAACAAATATAGCTATATATATTAATGTTGCGATTTGTTTCTTACTTACATTTTCTGTCAGTATTGCGGNAGAAACTGAAATCCAGAAAGCTATTGAGGCAAAAGAGCAGGGACACTACTTAAAGGCAATTGAATACCTGCTACAGGCACTTAGCAAAAATCCAAGATCCGTTGAAGCGAATGTGGAGCTTGGAACTAACTACTCCAAAAGGGGAGAATTTGACCAAGCAGTACGANACTATCAAAGGGCCATTGAACTCAACCCTAACTCGTTATCCGCCCACTACAATTTAGGTGTTGTCTTCGCCCGTAAAAAGCTATTCGATAAAGCTGAGACTGAATACCAAACCGCAATTGAACTGGATCCAAATCAATCTCTACCATACTACCAACTAGGATTAATTCACGAGCAACAGGCTAGGTTTCAACAAGCAATTTCTGAATATCTACAAGCCATTCAGAAAGATTCGAATAATAAAAGTGCTTACTATCGAATTGCGACCGCTTACTATCGTTCAGGTAACAAGACTCAGGGAGACAGATACCTAAAAAAATATCATTCTATGAAAGCACAGTCTCGGTATGAGTCAGCAGAAGCAGCATTGAAAAGCCATAACGTGCCAGAAGCAATCAAACAGTACCAGCGGGCAATTGACATGGATTCTGACTTCGCTCCTGCTTATGCTCGTCTTGGTGCAATCGCGCTTCAGCAACAAGACAAAGAAAAAGCAATAAGCTATTATCAATCATTCGTTAAGTTGAACCCAAATTCCATTCAAGCACATCAAACACTCGGATCAATAGCCTTACAATCAAACGATTTTGAAACNGCCAAGAAAGAGTTTGAACAAGTTATTTCTATAGNAGCTAGTAACCCGTATTCATTCTATGGTTTGGGTACAGCTTGTCTTCGTCTTGCACAACATGAAGATGGGGTAAAACATCTCAAAAAATCATTGCAGATTGATCCCAGCTTTTCCCCGTCCTGCCAAATGCTGGCTTTGCATTACCTACAAGAAGATCAGGATTTGAATCAGGCATTCGAACTTGCCAAACATGCGGTGAAGCACGCTAAGCCTTCGGAACCGATTGCTTCCTACTGGAACACATTGGCCTTTGCCATGTATAAATTACAGAATTATACAGACGCTCTACAAGCAATTGAAAAAGCGTTGGAAATCCAGCCTCATCAGCCAGAATATCTCGATAATCAAAAACGAATTAAAGAAGCAATTCAAAATGAGAACAAATGAAACCTNTTATTTTCNTNGCTTTTAGCTTATACATCGATTGTCTNTNTTCATTGGGTGCTGTCACTTTCACCGATGTAACAAATGAAGCAGGTTTAGCTTTCAAACACCAGGACGGTCGAAGCGGGCGTTTCTATTTCCTNGANGAGCTGGGATCAGGCGCAGCCTTTTTTGACTATGATAACGATAACGATCTTGACNTCTATTTCGTAAANAGTGCCGATCTTCCTGGGCATGATTCTGTTANAACGCCAATAAACCAATTGTATNAGAATAANGGCAAAGGGAAATTTACTGATGTAACTCAGCAAGCAGGAGTAGGAGACTCGNGTTACGGTGTTGGNTGCTGNGTAGGNGATTACAACAATGATGGTTATCTTGACNTATATGTTACAAACTATGGAGATAATATCCTCTATAAAAANAATGGCAATGGCACTTTCACAGATGTGACAGATCAAGCAAATGTCGGCGATTCTCGCTGGGGAACAGGTTGCTCATTTGCTGATTACGACAATGATGGAGATTTAGATNTATACGTAGCAAACTATGTGCAATTTGATTTCGAAAACCATAAAACATGTCGTTTCAATAACATTGAAACATATTGTCAACCCCAAGACTTTCAGGGAGAATCCGATTTACTCTACCAAAATAACGGAAATGGCATTTTTACTNATGTTACTCAAGAAGCAGGCGTTTACAATACGCGAGGTCGTGGACTTGGGGTCGTCTGGGGTGACTATGACAACGACAGAGACCTTGATATCTATGTGGCAAATGATACTAACGACAACTACCTCTATCAAAATAATGGTCATGGAAAGTTTACAAATGTTGCTTTTTACGCAGGTGTCGCATTAGGTGAAAATGGAGAAATGGGGAGTGGGATGGGAACCGATTTTGGTGACTTCAACAATGACGGTTTTTTGGACCTGATTGTCACCAATTTTCAGGATGAAGTGGCAATTCTTTATAAGAATGAAGGAAACGGGTTTTTCTCCGATATCACTTATATCTCCGGGATAGGAGAAAAGACTTTATCCACTCTCGGATGGGGAACAACTTTTTTCGATTATGATAATGACGGTGACAAGGACCTTTTTGTAGCTAATGGGCATGTTTGTGACAATATCAACCAAATTTATCCTGAAAAAACTTATTCGCAAACTAACCAACTATTTGAAAATTTGGGAAATGAGGTTTTCCGGGAAGTTACTATCCCTTTCGGTCGTGATCCACATCAAAAAGCATCAAGTCGAGGTGCTACTTTCGGGGACTATGACAATGATGGTGATATAGACATACTGATCACCAACAGCAATAGAAGAGCACAACTTCTGAGAAATGATGGTGGGAATCAAAAGAATTGGATAAAAATTCAAATTATTGGAAAAACTAGCAATCGATCAGGTATTGGAACCAGAGTTGAAGTTGCCTGCAAGGATCTAGTACAAGTTGCTGAAGTCAAAAGCGGAGCAAGTTATCTATGTCAAAACGATTTTATTCTCCATTTTGGTTTAGATAACTACGATGCAATCGAAAAAATCACCACCACGTTTACGAGTGGGTTTATCTATGAAATCGAGCAAGTTTCAGTAAATCAAACCATCCAGATTTCCGAACTGGGCGAGAGCAAACCTTTGCAACCTATTGCCCCACGTTGAATCAAAACGGAATCTAATGCACTGTGTTCTACTACGACATCCACTCTGCCGAACGGGTTGGNATTGCATCTAAACTTCGCACTTCTAAATGATCCTGTGTACAAGGAACTTGACTTTTTTGTACTGTTTTATAGTGGTGTCATTTAGTTCAAAACACGAAACAGAANCCNAATATCGGCATTAACTCNATCAAGAAAACAGTGAGNTGTAGTAACGAAATGGATCATCAAAATCAAACTGGCAAAAGACACTAGAAAACATAAAGTAGTTCCCTGATGTGCTATCTTAATAATACCAATCATTCAACCAAAATAAAACCTAAGTGGCATAACATAGCACGTCTTGTTATGCCTGTAGTCAGCTGAATTTTACTGTGTTAACTTTCTGGTGGACTGTTAGCAATTTCACCAAAAAGTACAAATATCTTTCCATAGATCAATTCTCTGAATACTATATTAATTTAGTAAATTATGTTCCTAAATTTTTTGAATACATCTAGGGTCGACCCATCTACCTAAAATTGAAGACAGAAGGCTTATTTTTGCGTGCAGAACAAAATTATAATGGTTGTTTCACTCGTTTAATCTTGCAATTGAGATTTTATCTTCTTACGCTCAGCTTAATTTTATTCTGCCAACCTCATATCCTTTCCCAAGATGATGATGTTGCTCTGTCCTTACGTAAAGCCGAAGGTGAATTCCAAAATGGGAACTGGGCAGAAGCCTTCAAAATTTATCAACGTTTGGCTGCTAATCATCCTGATTCAGTTCCCGCTCAAGTTGGGATGGCCAGTTCCTTAGTTAAACTAAAAGATTATCCACCTGCTATTATCGCTTTTCATCGTGCCTTGAAAATTTCACCACACTTATCTCGGGTTCAAGGAGCACTAGCTGATACTTACGATAAAAACAGACAACCTGATGAAGCTATCAAATGGTATCAAAAGGCAATTAAATCTTTTTACGGTAAAGCCCCATTGCCCTGGTATGTCAGCTTAGGTATAATTGAAGCAAAACAAGGAGACCTTGAGCAAGCGCGCAGCTATTACACCGTGGCAGCACAACTGTATCCTAAATCTGTTCCTGTTTACCAAAATCTTGGCACAGTACTCTTGAGACAAAATCGACTTGATGAAGCTGACGCCTGCTTCTATACCGCACTGGAGTTGAACCCTCAGTTCGATCCAGCTTTTTTCGGACGTGGAGAAGTTGCCAAAAAGACAGGAAATCTGATTGAAGCACAGCGTTTGTATGAAGCCGCAATACGACTAAACTCAGGAGATTCAGCATATCGATATGTTTATGCTCAGGTTCTCCTCCAATCAGGGAAAATCAAAGAAGGAAAGCAAGAATTACAAAAGGCTAGACGCCTAAAATCAGAGTATCATCTACAACACGCTCACCGATTAGCCCAACAGAAAGATTGGCAGGAAACACTTCGGTATTTGAAACTTTCAGTTGATGCAGACCCGACTTTGGTTGAGGCAGTGCAAGATTTAGCTTATTTACAAACCCAACTCGATGATTTAACAGCGGCTGAGTCAACTTTAAGCTTGGGCCTTTTGAACAAACCAAATTGGGCTCCGGGATACTGGCAACGTGGAAAAATCAAAAAAAGGATATCTGACTTTATCGGTGCGGAATCCGATTTCCGAAAGGCAATTAAATTGTCACCTGACGCAGCCCCTCCCAAAATATCTCTAGCTAAACTTTTAGTTGAGACAGGAAAAAATCTGGATCAAGCATTAGAATTAGCTCAAACCGCTATTGAAATTGATCCGAAACCTGAATTCCAAGAAGTAATGAAGATGATCCGAAAACAAACTGAGTCAGAAAAATAAATTTGTAACAATAAATTCCTCTGACCAAACACCCAACCTGGTGAAGTAAAGCCAAAAGAAGATTCTCTGACACAAAGTTACATTTTGAAAAGTACTGTATTTCTCGCATTGCTAGTCTTGTTTAGCCAAAGATTTAGTCAAGCTGAATTCGCCAATCATATTCAGTTCACCAATGTTACACAGAGAGCAGGCATAGATTTCCAACATCAAGACGGTCGAAGAGAACAAAAATACTTCATTGAAACAATCGGATCAGGTTGCGCTTTTATTGATTACAACAACGATGGAAACTTAGATATCTACTTGGTTAATGCAACATTCGTTAGTAAAAATGGTGAGGAAAAAGCTTCAAAAAACAAGCTTTACCGAAACANCGGAGGTGGCGAATTCATTGATGTAACGATATCTGCCGGAGTTGGCCACCCTGGTTATGGTACAGGTGTTTCCGCAGGGGATTATGATAACAANGGCTTCATTGATTTATACATCACAAATTTTGGCACGAATATTCTATACCAAAACAATGGTGATGGTACTTTCACCGATGTCACCAAAATCNCCCAAGTTGGTGAATCCCGCTGGAGNGCAGGTTCCNCNTTTGGAGATTANGACAATGACGGNGATTTGGATTTATATGTAACCAACTATTGTGATTTTAAAGTTGAAAACCATCGTCCATGTATTCATAAAGGAATCAATGGNAATAACATTCATGTTTATTGTCCACCTGAGNAATTCACNGGAGNTNCAGANACTCTGTATCGCAACAATGGCAACGGAACATTCACTGACGTAACACGAGAAGCGGGCCTTTATAATCCTATAGGAAGGGGAATGAGTCCTATATGGTCAGATTACGACAACGACNAAGACCTAGATCTTTTCGTNGCGAATGATGCAACNGAGAATTTTTTATATCAGAACAACANTGATGGTACATTTTCCAATGTCGCTTGGATAGCGGGTGTTGCTACTGACATGAACGGAGATTTACAAGGGTCTATGGGACTTGATCTAGCAGATTATGATAACGANGGNGATTTTGACTTAATTATGACAAATTTCCAGAGGCAGGTTAATACATTCTATCGAAATGAAGGAAACGGTTTTTTTAATGATATTTCTTTTTCAATNGGATTGGGATATACATTACCATATGTCGGTTGGGGAACCGGTTTAGTCGATTTGAATAATGATGGCTTTCGAGATTTGTTTGTAGCTAACGGTCACATACAAGACATAATCGCGCAATATGATACTGGTTCTTCCTATAAACAACCCAATCATCTGCTAATAAATGATGGGNAGGGAAGCTTNGTCAGAACTAACCATATGTCAGAAGATTTAAAGGTCAGTCGTGGTGTNGCCTTTGGNGATTATGACAACGACGGGGATATAGATATCCTGATTAGTAACGCACATGATCNGCCAACTNTACTGCGNAACGACANTAAAACAGATAATCATTGGCTGATAATCAANACNACAGGATCTNAGCCTNCATCNGGAAGTAATCGTGANGGTATCGGTGCTAAAGTGAAAATAATTCTNAAAAATCGAGAATTGATTTCAGAGGTACGTAGCAGTTCCAGCTATATGTCTCAAAATGATCTGCGTGCTCACTTCGGTCTTGGGAAGGATTTAGATCAAGTGGATATTTTAGAAGTTTCATGGCCAAGTGGAAAAATTGACAGGCTAAAAAATGTCGAATTGGATACAATCATCCATATCAAAGAAGGAGTTGGTCAAGTCGCTGAGTGATTCTCACCATTGCTTTAAAATTGACTTTGAGTAACTGTAAGCATCTGTCTGGCAGAAATATCTTTGAGTGTCTGTAACGTACCGTCAGCCCATCGAATAGTAACTTTTTCGATTACATCCGCGTCGTCGAGCCCAAAATGGAGTCGCATATCGTTTCCAACCAGATAGCTGGCACCGCAAATCACCTCNCTCGTTTGAGTTATTCCATTTGTTGTCAACTGAACTCTGGAACCAATCGCATCNGTATTTTTACCTTTCCCGATCAGCCGAAAAACTATCCAGGATTGTCGATTGCCAACTTCGTTTCGAAGGACAACGACGTGTCGATTGGACTGGCATAATACTAGATCAACGTCACCATCATTATCAATATCTCCACGAATCAGGCCACGAACCACATATTGGTTTTGATCTAATCCTATTTGGTCTGTTTTGTCTTGAAACTGTCCTTTAAAATTAGCAAAGATCTGAAGTGGTTGAGGATAACTCATTGAGGGGTCAATCAGACATACGTTATCCCAGATGTGTCCATTCCCGACAATTAAATCCTTCCAACCATTGTTGTCGTAATCTGTGAATAGTGTTCCAAATCCAAGCAAGTGGAATGAAGGTTTAGCCAAATCAAGATCGAAGGTAAAATCATCAAAATAGCCATCCCCATCATTTACCATTAAACAATTAGCTTCAAGTGAAAAATTTGTCATCCAGAGGTCAATGTCGCCATCATTATCGAAATCCTGAGCATCAATTCCCATCGAACCATTAG
The DNA here is from genome assembly GCA_002697225.1 of Candidatus Poribacteria bacterium. The sequence goes on along the minus strand of NZUQ01000038.1, from coordinate 698 downwards.
CAATGCCGTCAGCATTATAAGCACAACCACGACGTGTCCCCTCTTCGACAAATTTGCCCTCTCCTTGGTTGATAAAGAGTGTGTTTGGATTCATATCATTGGCGACATAAATATCCAATAAACCATTGTTATCCAAATCAGTAAAGACAACACCTAATCCACGTGTGTTCGGAATGTACGTCCCGCTAACCCGAGTGATATCAGTAAATGTTCCATCACCATTATTGCGATATAGGGTGTCCTCAATGCCTTGGTAATCATTCGGACCACAATAGATTCGTATATCTTGATAGTAGCAAGGAATATCGTCATCTAGCGAGTATCCAACATAATTACAAACGTAGAGGTCTAAATCCCCATCTTGATCAATGTCGGCAAAGGCAGCACTAGTACTAAGTAAGTCGCATGTGACTCCTGCAGCAATTGTTACATCTGTAAAAGTATCGTCACCGTTATTACGGAACAAAACGTTAGGCCCCAAATTAGTAACATAGAGATCCTGATAACCATCTCCGTTATAGTCGGCAGCTACAACCCCCATTCCGTAACCCGAATCACCACAACCTGTATCTGCTGTGACATCAGTAAAGATCTGGGCATCATTGCGATAGAGGCGATTAATTAGATTTGGACTGGGATCAGTAAGTGAATTGCCTTGTACAAGGTAGATATCTAAGTCTCCATCCCTGTCAAAGTCG
>NZUQ01000037.1 GCA_002697225.1 Candidatus Poribacteria bacterium | reverse complement strand
AAAGAGGAAATCCGTTTCTCAACGTGTACCATTGCACATTCTCAGAGTAGCTTTCTAACCCTGTAATTTCTTTCTAACGTATTCCAAACTAATTTCCCGAATATCTCTAATCCAAAACACATAAGCATCCTCATCGTTATCGGAATAATATTTCTCACGAATGTTGTTGATATAAAATCCAAATTGCCGATACAGTCTTTGCGCAGCAATATTGCTCGTTCTAACTTCCAAAAAAACCTTTCTACCACCTAAAATTTNCATTCGNTCTAGCGATTTTGCTAACATATACTTNGCTANTCCAAGTCGACGAAAATCTGGANCAACTGCTAAGTTCGTAATATGACAATCTCCGCCTACTNCCATGAAATTNATATANGCAATTGAACTACCTTGATGTTTACACACCAAGAAATGCGTATGCGGATACTTGCCACNGATCCCTTCATGGAAGGTGCGTTTACTCCAAGGTGNACTAAAGGATTTCTGCTCAATCTCAAGAACNGCGGAGAGATCATTTTCAATCATTGGAGTAACCTCAATAGTAATTTCTGGAATTTGGATTTTCAAAGCAGTGATTTCAAGAAAGGTCCACCGGGTTTTTTGTTGTCAGTTGAACATAGATCTGATACACTCAACATCCTTNGTAATTAGCATTATACAAGAAATTTCACCAAACATTGTAATTTTCGTAACACCAGATTGTTTTATTATTAACACATGAAAATAGAAGGGGGTTTGGATGGAATTTGACTTCATTTTTCAGGGTGGGACGGTTATTGACGGTACAAAACAGTGCAAGCCATTTGTTGCAGATGTCGGTATTAAGGCAGATAAAATCACTGCGGTTGGTGATTTGTCCAGGGCAAAATCAGGGAATACAATCAAGCTAAGGAAACAAATCCTCAGTCCCGGATTTATTGATGTTCATGTCCATTCGGAAATGTCGATTTTAAACGGAAGGGATCAACTCGCAGGGGTATCACAAGGAGTAACAACCCAGTTTCTAGCACCAGACGGGTTTGGTTGGGCCTGTCTCGATCCACAGAGATCAAGGGAAATGTGGCATTACACTCAATTCTGTTATGGTGAAACCAATGCCAGTCTCGACTGGGAAACAGCCCAAGATTACATTGACATATTTCCAGGAAAAATCCCACTGAACGTATGTTCGCAAGTACCACATTGCGCTATTCGATTAGCGGTGATGGGCTGGGAAGGACGAGTTGCCACAAATCAAGAAATCAAGGCTATGAAGCAATATACCATCGAATGGATGGAAGCAGGTGCGGTTGGTATCTGTCTTGGACTTGATTACCAACCAAGTGCAAACGCTGACTTAAGTGAACTGGTCGAACTTTGCAAAGTCGTTTCAGATTATGGAGGGATTTACGCAGCCCATGTCCGATACGCCATATTGGGACGGAAAAAGGCTTGGGAAGAAACTCTTGAACTTTCACGAAGATCAGGAATTCCAGTTCACATATCCCACGAAAGAGTAGATGAAATATCAATAGATATTTTGAATCAAGCTGAACGTGATGGAATCGATCTCACATTTGAATCATACCTTTATCCGGCAGGCATGACCCATTTCACTATGCAACTGCCGATGGAGATTCAAGTCGGCAGTCCTCAAGAAGTGCTAGCCAAGCTTAGTCACCAAAGTGTCCGTTCAAAATCAATCTCACACTTACAAAAGAATGGCATGACAGGACATGAAGTAATAGGTTATACCAAGTCAGGGCGGTATGTTGGCATGACACTAGCGTCAGCAGCAAATGATGTTGGAAAAACTATTGAAGAATTTGCTTACGACCTGATAATTGAAGAAGATGGGGTAGAGACACTTATATTTCCATGGCCAACACCACACCAAGAAAATGAGGAAATTCTCAACCAAACTGCAGCCCATCCCAAAATGATGATCGCAAGTGATGGAATTTACGAAGTGCCGCATCCGCATCCGCGTGGTTATGGGTGTTTTGCCCAAGTACTACGAAAATTTGTCAGAGAAAGAAAAATTATCCCCCTTGAAGAAGCCATATGGAAGATGAGTGGCTTCCCTGCAGAAAGATTTGGCTTGACAGACAGGGGACAGATTGCAGAAGGATTCAGCGCCGATTTGGTTGTACTTGATCCTGAGACGGTAGCTGATCTAGCAACTTGGGGTGATCCAATACAAACAGCTGTTGGCATCGACTACGTTATGGTAAACGGCGAATTGGTAATTTCGGNAGCAGAAGCAACAGGAAAATTGCCCGGACGCTTACTACGGCGTTAGATTATCGGGATCAATTTGAATATTATCGATCAACCGCGTACTTGCGATCCATACAGCCACTGCGATTAGCACCTCGCTATTGATGTATTCTTGCGGTTCAAAACTGCTCGCACAGACGATATTGGTATAATCAATTCACGTGTATTCTGTAGCTTGGATCATCCTCTCCATTTCAGCCAAAATGCGGCTAGAATTTCGTTCTCCGTCAATAATCAGCATTTCAGCATGTTGCAAAGCACGAAAAAGCACAGTAGAAGACTTCCGTTGATCAGGATTCAGATAAGCATTCCGTGAGCTTTTCGCTAATCCATCAAAATCACGTACTATTGGCACTGGTACAATCTCAATGTCGAAATTGAGATCCTGTACCATTCGTTTTATAACTGCCAACTGTTGGGCGTCCTTCTGACCGAAATACGCGCGATGTGGATTGATAATGTTAAAGAGCTTAGCAACCACGGAGGCAACTCCACGGAAAAAGTGTGGGCGCGAAACCGCACAGAGATTAGCAGTTAGCTGCCCGGTAACCTCAATAAAGGTGGCGCTTTCAGAACGATACATTTCTTCAGTAGAGGGACAAAAAATCAGATCTACACCTTCATCCACAAGCAAACGCCGATCCTGTTCGAAATTTCGGGGATAAGTACCAAAATCCTCTGAGGGCGAAAATTGGGTTGGGTTAACAAAAATGCTGACGACCAAAAAATCATTATCGGTCCTTGCTTGCCGAACTAAGCTTATGTGCCCTTCATGCAGAAATCCCATTGTCGGTACTAACCCAACATTGTTTCCTCGACGTTTTTGCGATCGACATGCCGATCGTGCATCTACAATCGATTGAACAACCTGCATAGACATCACAATAATTCGAAACCGACCAGAACAGGATAATGGTCAGAAGGATAGCAACCTATCTCATTATCAGTAANGATTTCTACTGAAACAACCTTCACCTTCGGATAAAAAAGAATCCAATCAATATGAGCGCTACCAGTAACCTCATATGATTCATCCGAAACATGCCCTTTAAACCCGTGATAAGTCTCGACAACATTACCAATCCGTTCTTCCGTTTCCAACCACGCATCCTTCATCTCACCACGTTTATTTTCTAGCTTTTGCCCTCCGGTCAGGAAATTCCATGTGGCACTATCTCGGGTTGCATTGAAATCGCCAACCAAAAAAACTGGTATATTTTGTCCTAAATACTTAATTCTGTGCCAAACAAGCATGGCACTTTTTTGNCGTGCTTCTTCACTTACATGATCAAANTGTGTNTTGAAGACACAGAATTCNCGATTATCAATTTTGTNCAAAAATCTGGCCCAAGTAACCATTCGCACACAACTAGTATTCCAAGATCGGCTACCAGGCAAATCTGGTGTTTCAGACAGCCAAAAGTTCCCACTATCAAGTACCTTTAATTTTGACNTGTCGNACAAAATTGCGCAATATTCGCTTTGATCGCCATCTCTCGCTAAACCTAATCTTTCGTAACCTTTAGTATTACCGATAATCTCATCAAGCTGAAAACCGAGNCCNTCCTGCGTTCCAATTACACACGGCTGNTATCTCGTTATGACTTTGAAAAGTATATCTTTTCGATATTCCCAGCTGTTTTCACCATCCTGCGCCGTCGCATAACGCAAATTGAATGTCATAATCTTTAGAGGAACCATGTCTGCCTAATAAAATCATTCATCTTTTTCTTCGATATCGGTCATTTTTTCAAATTCAGGTCGGGAAAGTAACTTTCTAAACCCAGGTTCAGCTTTGGCAAGGCGAGCAAACCGACTCTCACTTTGTATGACCTGCTTTAGCAAATCTATTGCTTCTTCCAACATATCTTTCTCCGCTAAAACAATGGCNAGATTGTATTGTGCTAATGCGTAATTCGCATCAATATCTAGAGCCGCTCGAAGTTCAACTTCAGCATCGCCATAATTGCTAATAAGAAAAAGACTCCGTCCGAGATGCGTATGAAGAAGGGCAGAATCGGGTTTAATCTNTAANGCCTGCCGATAGTTAACAATTGCTCTTTCATGCCGACTGCAGCGATTAAAAGCTAACGCAAGTTGGAAATAGTGATCCCAAACGTCAGGAGAGACCCGTATCGTTCCTTCGTAAAGCTTAATTGCCTCATCAAATTGACGTTGCTCAAGGTACAACTGGGCAAGTTGATTGCGCGCAAGAATAAACTTATTGTCAATTCTTAANACTTCCTNATAAGCNGAGATTGCGTCGCTGTAACGANTCCTGCGCTGATGNAGTTTTCCAAGATTTGCATGTGCTATTGCATATTGAGGTTGNCATGCTATTGCCTCCTCATAATATTCAAGCGCGGTTTGATCCCGCTTAATCTTTTCGTGAATAACTCCNAGAATGTTAAGTGTCCTATGATCANCCGGNTCGATTTCAACCACTTTTTTATAGTGTTTAATTGATTGAACAGGATGNTCTAATCTGCGATAGAGCCAACCGAGGTTGCGTTGNGCTTCCAATAAACCGGGATCAATNTTAACCGCTTGCACATAGGCTTGAATTGATTCTTTATACTTCTCTTGCTTGCGATACAAATTTGCACGCCACATATGGTCCTTTAACTCTTTCTTCTGCGAAAAGAAGCTAAAAAGNCCCATTTATTGTCCTCCCTCGTCTTCATTGTGCTCGACCAATTGNTCAAACTCAGGTCGCTGATGCAGTTTTTGCAAGTTTGTATCCGATTTTGCAGTCCTNGCAANCGTTGGATCGTTTTGTATCGCCTGCTGCAGAATGTCCATCGCTTGATCCAACTGATCTTTCGCAGTNAACACAATGGCCAGTTGATACTGCGCAGGTGCNTGATTTGCATTGATATTTAACGCATTATTGAGNTCAGTTTCTGCTTCATCATATTTCTCGACTAAACNATAACTTTTTCCTAAATGNGTGAGAGCCANCACCGAATCAGAATCGATTCTTAGTGCNTTCTGATAATTGCTAATAGCTCTTTCGTGTCGGCCAGTTCGGTTAAACGCCAATCCCAGTTGAAGATAGTGTTCTGGCTCTGGTGCAATTCGCACCGTCCCTTCGTAAAGCATAATTGCCGCATCNNATTCANTTCGACTAAGATGTGCCTGTGCCTNNAAATTTCNNACNANTATGAAAGTTTGCTCGATCTTTAATGCAGACTCGTAACATTCAATAGCTTCTCGCATACGGCTATTTTTACTGTTATGGTATAGCATACCTAAGTTAGCATGAGCAATAGCAAAGTTCGGTTCCAGTTCAAGCGCTGCTTCGTAATGTTCGATGGCTTCTTTTTCTTTATTAATTTTACNGTANAACAAACCAAGCCGGTTATGGGTTTGATNATCCTCCGGTTCGAGACCGACAACTCGAATATATTGCCTAATCGCTTCAGAATAACGCTCTAATTTACGATAAATCCAAGCCAAATTACGGCGGGGNTCTACCAAANCACCATCGAGAGCAAGCGCTTCCAAATAGGCTTTGATTGCTTCCTGATACTTTTCTTGCTTTCGGAAAAGATTAGCCCGCCAAATATGATCCTTTAACTCCTTCTTTTTTGAGAAGAAATCAAACACAAAAACCAATATGGCTATTAAGAGAAGCCCCACCCCAAAAATTAAGGATGCTATACCTTCAAATCCCATTTTCAGTTCCTACACATCAGCCACATATCTAAATACATACGGCTTTATTAAACTTCGCTAACCAATAAAAAAAGTCCTATTCAACTAAGAAACGAATTATCACTAAAGCTNCGTTCCATAAGTATAAATACCATGGAACATTATATGGTAGAATGATAATAAGAATCNACATTTTTTATCAGGATTAGGAATAAATTCATTCGGCAATCGGCTTGATCACAGAAACCGCGTTAGTTTCTATAAGTTTGCAGAAACTAACGAAAGTAATATTTTTGTCCTAGCACAATTGGACTCCTAGAAAATCTGTAACGAGTATCAAGAGCCTAGAAAACAAAATGACTGAACATACTCAAGTTAATGAATCTCATAAGCTTTCTACCAATTAGAAAATACATTCAAGTATTCTGAGCGAGCAATGTACCATGTATATTTGACAGAATCCTATCAAGATTTACCAAGAAATTTTCTATGAAGCGTGATATGCAAAATAAAATCGTAGGCAGAAACTCGGTACTCGCGCTTCTGCAAAATCCTGATAGCAACGTTGAACAGGTTTTAATAGCTAAAGAAACCAATCATAATCGCCTTCGTCACATCCAAGCGGTTGCTAGAAGAAAGAAAATCCGCGTTAACCATGTCCCCCGCCATGAACTAGACCAGATTGCGAGTGAGATTCCTCATCAAGGTGTGATTGCTATTACGCAACCTACGCATTACGCCACACTCAATGAAATCCTTAATCAAACCAAAGATCCCAAACTATTAATCATGCTCGACGAAGTACAAGATCCACGAAATCTCGGTGCCATTATCCGCACAGCTAATGCTGTAAATGCTAATGGTGTAATCATCCCGGAAAAGCGCTCAGCTAGCGTGACAGCAGCTGCACATAAAGCTTCAGCGGGAAGTGCCGAAAACATACCTATTGCGCGAGTTACAAACTTAGTTCGAACAATCCAACATCTTAAAGACGACGGATATTGGATTATCGGCACGAACCAAGAAGCGGCAACAACATATACCCAAGCAGATTTTTTCTCGCCAATCTGCCTAGTTTTCGGCAGCGAGCAAAAAGGAATGCGTGGACTCGTGCAGGAAAATTGTGATTTGATCGTTAGTATTCCGATGCTTGGTGAGGTACCATCGCTTAATGTTTCGGTAGCTGCAGGAGTGTTAATGTATGAAGTAATCCGACAAAGATCAGGCAATTAATTAATGCTTTTTATAAAANAACNATTGGNGAACTATTGTTTATATTAGCCTCCTTCTCTTCCNNATTAAGNCAATGTCGCCTCTCTCCATCTNACGTAGCAGTAATCAAACTNAATATTTTTTTGTAGATCAACTATAGCGACTTAAATCAACGTTTATTGTAGAGTTACAGTCTTTCGTTTGGTAAATTGTTTTNAACGACATACGTTATCTAGAAAAATAAAACAGTCAAAAGAGGATCAAGTTTCATGAATGAATTCCAACAAAATGGTACGCCCCATATCATAGCCATGGCGGTAACTGTTCTCCTGCCGGTGATTCTATCGGCTTCAGTTAGAAGGACAAAATCGGAGATGCTAACTAAAGGAACCTGTTACCTGTTGGCTGTTGTATTAATCGTCAACGAAATAACTATCTGGATTTATCGGATAATAGACGAAGGGGTCCAAACGTTTATCCAAGAAGGTCTACCACTAGAGATATGCNGTCTCGCTGTTTTCATGACGATCTTTGTCTTAATCACGCAAAATCAGTATGTCTACGAAACTGCTTACCTCTGGGGAATGGCAGGCACACTTCAAGCTATCATCTCTCCGGAAATCACCGGAGGATCAATTCCTCATCAACCAGGATTCCCACACTACCTCTTTTTTCAATATTTCATCGGTCATACTGGAATCGTATGCGGTGTTTTATTTGCAACNTGGGGATTAAAGCTGAGACCGTCAAGNCATTCNATCTTGCGGACATTNGTAATTACCAACTTGTATATGGTGTGTATTCTCGGNGTGAACGTGGCCTTCAACTACATATTCATGAATGAACTTCGGCCCGCAGAGGGTGGGAGCAATTACCTTTTCCTTTGTAGAAAGCCAGACACAAACAGTGTCTTCCTGTTCCTAGACTGGCCGTACTACCTTCTATTTTTTGAGATGCTTGGTTTAGCTTTTTTCTTTATATTGTACGCACCATTCTTCATCTCANANATTATCAGAAATANACGCGGGAATAACNCCATNGCCGAGAGTNATTTAGATCAACNCATACCTGACTAATTGTGATNGAACTTGTCTCANAACTTAAATATCTTCTTCNTCNTCTTCATGTTTATCTTCGTGCTTAAATCTGCCAAATAGTTTGGAGAAAAAAGTTTTGGGTTCGGGGAACTTNCAATTCGCCAGACTTGCTGCCAATTCCCACTGAGCCTCTTCNACAATGGCACCAGTCAAATCANNATCACTTAAATTTGCATTGACCAAAATAGCATTGGTTAAATCTGCTTCTCTTAAATCTGCATTGGTTAAATCTGCGTCTGTAAAATCAACGTCGGCCAGATTCGCCCCACGCAAATTAACACTGACGACATCGGCTCCAACCAGTTTTGCGCCAGACATTTCCGCATGCCGCATATTTGCTCTTGTTAACCTTCCATTCGTCAAATCCACTCCCGACAAATCAGCTTCAACCAAATAGGTATCCGCCAGATTGCTCTCGGCTAAATTTGCACGGCCCAATCTGGAATTACTCAGTTCTGCGCTGCGGAGATCTGNCTTACTTAAATCAGCTCCTCCAAGATCAGCACCTGTCAGGTCTGTCTTAGATAAACTTTTTCCGCTCAATTTAGCCCCAGATGTAATGAACAAAGATGTCGTTGCCAAAGTGACCAAATCTTCGTCGTCAACTTGGTCTTTCATTTCAANCACCTCCTTGTCCTCATCGGCTTGATTTGGTATTTGAAAAAGCTCATATAAATCCGCCGTCCGCGCAGAATCAANATTATCTTGTGCCATCGATCGATAGACTAAAATCTCGTNGTATTCATCNCCTTCCANAACAGAAACATGCATCGTNACTTCATTATCTTTATTGNNATTTGGAAACTGGTAATCCCCGCTAACAGAGGTAGAAGAACTCTTCTCGATGATGGTTCGCTGAGATAAAGTNGTCTCTCTATTATCCTGACTGTTATGATAACTGTAGGCGTAGGCATAGCATTTGTCACCATCAAGATGGCCNTATATTGTAGTGTCTACATTCCCTTGATATGCTCCATTCATTGTCAGTCGATCCATCTCCCGAAGTTCATCTTTATGACCTTCNCTGAAATCGAAGCNATCTGGAACCTTGGTGGTGGAATCATAGATAGTTCCTTTCAAAAACACCTGATCCATANTCGCACCNTCTAAAATTGTTCCTCGCAAATTNGCACCCGCCAAATTNACGCTAACAAGATCTGCTTCNGTNAAATTNGCTNCNCGCAAATTNGTGCGTCTCATCTTAGCCCCGTGNAATTTTGCGTTTAGCATCTCTGCAACAATAAAAATTGTTTCGGTCAAATCAGCCCCTTCTAAACTCGCGTCCGTCAAATTGGCCTCGCGAAAATTGGCGCGGCTGAGATCTGCTCCTGANAGATTGGCTTCTGTTAGATCAACACTCATTAAAATTGAGTCCGACAAGTCGGCACCTGACAGATTTGCCTTGGTCATAATCGCGTTGGTCAAATTCTCCCCATGAATATGAGCATCCGAAAGATCAGCTTCCGTTAGATCCACGCCGATCAATCTAGCATCCTCCAAATTGGCATTGTGCAAGATGGCCTTTCTTAAATTAGCTTGGTTTAAATTGGCTTCCGACAAATTAACATCAGTTAAATTTGCTCCCTCCAAATTGGCATCACGCAGATTCGCCTCTGACAAATCGATTCCATGAAAATCAACACCATGTAAATCNATCCCAGGNCTAATGTTATATTCNTTTTCATCNATTACCTTTTTCATTTAAATAGCTCCTCTATATAATTAAGATGATTTTTGCCAAAGATAAATGAGTATTGGTTTCTCCTAGCATTCTTAANGAACACACAATACTGCCATACCAAGCTGTTTCAATGTGAGATCCCCAACTCATGCATACGCTTATGAATNGTCTCGATNGCTTCCATAAACGGCCGTTCCAAAAATGCTTGGTGATCTGTTTCTCCATGGTGGTGTGTTACAGATCCAGNACTNTAGTGACGTGCCGTCTTACGAATGTAGGACAACCCTCCTTCGGCCAGTGTCAACATATAATTTGCGGTTTCGGAATCAAACATCCACCANGCCTCNCCTACCGCAATATAGATCGGTGANGTGNGTGCAATNATGCCGCGTCGCCATCCGTCATTATGAAGGGTCGGTTGCACATATCTCGGNCCACCNCAACGCGCGATAATCCACGAATGACGATCTACATGCAACTTAGTTTTTAGTTGGAGTGCTTTTGCACCTTTTCCTTCTTCAGTTGAAGCTGCAACCTGACCATTTTTGACTATCTCTAAAGTATGAATCGGGAAAATTGAATCACATGAAGCTTCAATCTCAACCATACCGCCATTGCCTGGAAGGTCGACTGTTGACCCAATCGGTTGCCCATCCGCTGTTAGGCGAATGATCGGTCCTCCACTTAAAAACGTGTTACCTGCTTTTAGATACTTACACCAGTTATCATAGTTAAATTCTTCGTTATCAGGAATGTAGACATAGGTTCTATACAATCCTACGGGAACATCACTTGTCATTTTGTCTGTTCCACCCACCAGTGGAAGTTTGTAACCACAATTCAAATAACGATAATATTCGTTATGACCATAAATTGCATGTGTCAGGTANTCCACTGCATCAACTCGACCAGTTGCGATCAAGGTCGCCGGTTCGCAATTTGGATTGGGTATGTGTGGCANGATAACTGTCCCACCTTGGTCATGACATGCATCTGCCCAATGCGANAGTGTCGTCTCAAGATTTCCCCCGTGTTCTGCTTCATTAGATCCTCCTGAACACCACGGATCCACAGGGTNTTTTAGCCCTANCAATGTCAGATGACCGAGAACATGCTGTCGATTTTCCTGTGTTGCATAAACAATACTCTTACCATTATGAGCAACCGAGGGGTGACCGATAAACTCTTCAGTATTGGTGAACAGATGCCCCCACTGTGAAAGAAGCAGATTGACCACATCCAAGTCCTCCCCCTGTGCTTCAGTATGTGCACCTTGCGTGGACAGAAANTGAACATGTGTGTCACCACTAAAATATCGATCAGCTTTCATATCACACCAGCGCTTGATCCGAAGTTCCAAGTTGCGTTGCCCTGGTTCGACGCGCATTTTCACACGAAGGGGCTCATACTCAAAACCACGTGCAACATCGACAATCACCTCACCACGTGGCAACCACCCTTGGCATGTACCATCAATATAGGCATAACTCGACTGGCCAAGCCGAACATCACCACCGTTGTCAATATGCCACGTTCCCATATCGGAATTAACATGTGAATGATATCCATGAGGCGCATATGGCACTCCTTTGACTGATCGGAAATGAATACGACANGGAATAGGCTTNCCTGTATCNTCATCTATGACGGTTGTATGAACCCAATTNCGACCACGATCGATAATTTCGGCCTTTACACGATCATTNGNCACTTGACCTTTTTGTTCAAGCTCACCCCAGTTGACCTGTCCTAATAAGTCACCATGACTCTTAACNGTAACAGTGGCAGACGATGCCGCTGAAATTTCGACATAGCTGGCGCTGTTTTTCTGGTTCTGCTCCTCCCCCCAACCTTTAANGGNGCTATCCATATAGNTTTCCTCAGACCTATCNGATAANGGNTAGGNGTAGGTTGAAATACCACGATCGACTTCAACCTCCATAGCAAAGGGTTTGGCCGCATCTTCTTCATCCGGCAAGGAAATCATAACTTCAGACCGAGCCGACCTAGGAATCGGATCTTCATCAAGATAACCAAGTGTGATAGCTGATATTATGAATTTTCGATCCCGTGTTTCAATCTCCATTGAATCAATTTCCCGATCTGGCTCTGGATTCTCCCATATCCAGAGATAATAATCCTGTGCATTGCCAGCACTGGTTTCGGTTTGTCGATTACCAGCAGATCCCCACTCCCCCTCATAACGAGAATACAAACTATCCTTTCGATCTGGCCAAGCAGCAAAGGGTTTCTGTCCCCAGCCCGTAGGAATGATGTTAATCTCAAACCGTTCGCGAATCGGAACCATGACCTGACCACCATCAGCATAACGAAATATATAGTTGGCAATTACTCTACCAACCGATTCACCTTCCAAAACACGAGATTCAAGCAGACGATGGGCAACAATCACTCGGTATACCGCTGTTTGTATTGGAATTAAAACGGGCCCAGCATCCGCCAAAAACTGAATAAAACACCTGTCGGTATCAGATCCAATTTCAAAAGGTAAACCATGATACAACTGTGATCCTATATTAGGCTGACCCTCCAATATACCTATACCAGCATTGTAAAACGATGTAAGATCTAAAGGCTCGTAATCTTTTCTCATACCTAATATTCCTTCGGTGGAACTCGAGTTAACGCCGTCGTGCAATTCCAACCAACGTATCACTACATATCTTGAACTTATGTGTGTCGACTTGTTCTACATCAGACTGTTTTGCTTTTAATGACACACTATTCGCATCTAAAAGCTCGGTAACAAATTCGTACGGAGGAACTATGGTAAACAACTGAATTTCACTGACCTTTTCTACTGCCTCACGGCCAACCTCCTGATGAAGTTGCCTAGATTTCAAAGGGGTAAGTGAAATTGCACTAGTCTGAGACAGGCCAATTTTCGTTTCCACCGCAAAAACGTTGGGAACATAGCCTCGCATCTCAGTCACAGCAGTATCATCACCACTGATGAACACAGTTGGAATGCCAAACGAACCCGCTAGTGCAGCATTGAAGCCTATTTCACCGATCAAGTTCCCGTTGAGCCAGCAATTTGCGATAGCTCGAGAACTCCAGCTGTGACAGAGCACACCCCGTTCCGTATTTGCCATAGAATGATGACCATAAAGAAATAAGGCGTCGAAGGACTCATCCAAACCCCAAGGTGCAACTAACGGACGACCAATAACCATCTTTGATTCACAGTGCATCAGTTCGTAATCAATGCCACCTGGTCCATGACCATCAAGAAACCAGACTTCGGAGGCACCACCCTCCAAGATTCCATCTATCAACGCGCTAACTTCCAGAGTAGCGAGTCGTTTCGCTTGTTCATAGTATTTGGCATCATTGTAAGTCTGTAGCTGAAAGTCAACAACACCTGCAGTACCCTCAAGATCCCCTATAATGAACACTTTCAAGCGATAACCCTACAATTCATGAATTTCCACTTCTAAACTATTAAGATCAACAATTGCGACTGTTGATTTGCCAGTCACCCAGCCCCCAACTTCTCCAGGATTCAAGATCAGAGATTTTTCCTGTCGCACATCGATCTGATGTGTATGTCCNTAAATCACAATATCATACTCTCCACTTTTAGCAATTGCTTCGGCAAGTTCCGGATAATGCATGGCACAGATCTTTCGGTTTCCTACTGCAACTTCCGCTAGATTGTTATGCANTTCTCCCACTGACTCAAAGCCNTTGGCTATNCCGATACGCTCACCATCATTATTGCCAAAAACACCGATGACTTTACAATTCAGATCTGACATGGCAGCAACTGCGAAGGGAGCGATGAAATCCCCTGCGTGAATTACCAATTCNACACCNTCTGCATTAAATAAATTGACAGCNATTTTAATCATGTTTACGTTATCATGGCTATCCGAAAACACACCGATTTTCATTTATCNTCTCCTCGACGGANGCCTAGCCTGATTGCATCTTCAAAGTCCATGACACAGCGAAACCCAACAGTGGTATANTTTTGCTTTGGNTCGCTGCCGTTTCGAACGGCACATCGCTGATCATCTAAAGCTCGCATCCAAGAACCACCACGCATTGACCGAAATTTCCCNTCGGCACTTTGNAGTCGCTGTCCATTACCAAGCTTTGTAAGTAATTGTGAATCATACCAGTCAACNCACCATTCCATTACGTTACCTGCCATATCATGGACACCGTAAGGTGATCTACCCGCCGCATAACTTCCTACAGGTTGCATGCTTTTTANACCTTCATAATCAAATTTAGCGACGCGACTCTTACCTTTAGCACTAATGAACTTGTCAATCAAGGGAAAACTTTCCGGCAACTCTTTCTGATAAGTTTTGGCCCAAGTTATATATCTATTGTATGTAGGTAGAGGTTGTCCCGCAAGCCGCTCAGCATTATTGCATTTCTCTCCATCCCATTCATCTCCCCATGGATAAATACGTCCGTCAGTACCACGAGCTGCCTTTTCCCATTCCACCTCGGTTGGGAGACGAAGCCCTGCCCATCTAGCGTATGCGGATGCATCCTCCCAACTAACCAGAACAACAGGATAGTCACCACGTCCTTCCGGATATTTCTGGTTGACCCAGTTGAATTGTNCAAAGAACTCCATTCCTCCACCAACCATTTCCTTCCANCTTGAAAACNCCTTGTTTCTCGCTAGTGCCAACTGGAAATCCTCTACGGAGAGCTCAGCTCTTTGAACTTTTCTATCGGATTCTTCAGCCAAGTGAGGTAAGTTCTTTTTAAGAAGNTGTATGGCAAAATCAACGTTTNCTTGGTGTCCTTGAATCAGCTCACGAACTTCCCTGTCATAGTAATAGAGAGGGTCATCAACAAACGGCACACGGTATCCAGTCTGCTTAGTAAACTTGTAATACTGTGCATTGGTTACTTCATACTTACTAATGTAGAAATCTCCTACTTGTACCGTCTTCTGCGGCATTTCGTGCTCGTAATAGGCCAAGTTTGGCCGAAAACTTTNATGCATTTTGGTGATTTCTCTCTTGCTCGACCCCATGATAAAACTCCCACCAGGCATATATACCATTCGATGCCCATCTTCAGTCCGGATTTCGTGNGTCTTATAAATTACAGCTGCCTTTTTGGTGATTAGAGGATTCTTTTTCNGCAGGAATAACATTGCAACAAGAGCAACAAGAGCAANAACCAAAATGAGCAGTATNACCCGNAAGATACGACTTACCACTAGCGACTTTTTACTTACCGACATTAGGAGAACTATCTGCGCTAACAANAAGATGATANAAAAGAAGATATGAAAAACACNATAATTCAGAGCCTAAACTACAACAATTTTCTGTGTNTCAGGAAACGGTTACAGAAGGAGGGTTAATAAAATCGTGATATTTGCTTTTTACATTGGNATCCATCGCNTTCCCTGAGTGGATATAAACACGGAAACGGAAGTCCATCTGCTCACCCTGTGTAAGAGTGTAGGACCCATCCTTGCTTTTATCACTTTCAAAAGTCCCTGAACCAAATATGTTGGTTCCCATCAAACCATAGTTCCGAACATGCCAGTAGGTTGGATAACGAGGATTATTAATATGATCCAATACGGCAACACCTACATGCGTCCCATCGACAAAACCAGAATAATCACACCAAGCCGCACGCTTACCCCAAGTTTCGCCTTCGTTAATTCCACCAAACGAATTTTCAATTGTACCGCTTGCAGAAGCATTCATCTGCGGATTAACACGAACAGTAATTATACCGCCCTCCTTGGTATCGCCAAAAAACACATCACCAGAATCAGCGATGAGTGTCAGATCCAAATCTATGATCTGTCCTGTTTCAGGTAATCCATAAACACGGAAATTCTGAATATCAGACATTAACGTGTCTCCACCAGCATTAACCCACGTATTATTCGTGTGTATTCGCCCAACAATAGGACCATCTGACTTTTTAGTGAAGGTCTGGTGTACTATTCGTCCTGAATTGCTGCCTTCTCCCCAAACATCAACATGATTTACTTCTCCATAAGCAACATAGAGTGATCGATGGTGAATGTGATCGGCTGACTCTTCACTTGTCTCTCCTCGTGTAACCTGGCAACCTTCAGGACCAAATACCGGAAAGAAATAAGGACGATATTGATCCACCCCATAACAAAAAGTTGTAAATTCACGATGACCAATCCGGATATCAATCGCATTCTCTCGCTCGTCGAAACTGACATGCGTTGAGCTTGCAGTACTCCCTTCTGACAGAACATAATCGCGTCGATTATGGGCTTTAAGATCATTTAAAATCCAACTGAGTGTTTTACCGTCAAGTTGGGCGGGAACAATATCACCATTTTCGGCATCTATTAACTTTACCGATTCAAATCCCAAATCCTCGTCTAGGTCGACTGAAACAGGGCAACCTTCCCTGTCATGCTCACCAGCACCTACCGAAATCGTACTCTGTACTGCCATAAAGAGATCCATCCTTTGGATTAATTACACGTCCTTGGTATTATATCACACGAGGATATTCAACTTCAGCAAAAAAAGTTCTCCCATCCTATTCCAAATAGGATTCCCTCAACACTATTTTTTGCATTCCAAAATCATGCCTTCAGGACAATTTAGCCTGGATTTTCAAACGATCTAAAACACGCTTACTAAATGCGAAATCCTCACCCGATTTCTCTTCATAGACAGTTGATTCATCATAAATCAACGTTTGATTTACGTAGAGCACCCAAGCACAAAATTAAATTGTATGGCGTGGGTCTTTAACCTGCCATAGCAATAATCCTGCAATGAATAATAATATAATACAAAAGGTAAAAACAATTCGATACCCAATCCAATCGATAAATAACCCGGATATCAGCAACAGCATAGAACGAAAGGGGGCAATGACAGAGGCTCTTAATGCTGTATAAGTTGGCATCTTATCGGTATTGGCGAACTCTAAAGTAAAATTGAAACTTTGGATATCAAAACAACAAGTAGCAAAACTAATTAGCATACAAAGGATATAAAGAAAATTAACCGAAGTAATCTGCATTATCAGCAAAGTTGCGATGATAGTGAGTCCCACACAAATTAGCAACATATAACGAATTCCGCGTTTATCTGCAACGTACCCCCAAAACAAATTACCTACAGTTGATCCAGCAGCAAAGACAGTGTTTAATCGAGCTAACTTCGATGTAGAACCACCAATCTTATCTCGACCATAAGCAGTAAAAAAGCTAACAACCACAGCAAATGCCGAAATACAGGCTTGGCTGCAGATGAAAGTCCGAAAATTGTGATCTGTGCGAAAGACGACCCACGTCTCCTTAAAATATTGGCTTAAGCCTGTTGTTTGATTTGAAGGAGAAGGAGGTTCATAGATAAAAAACATGGGAATTAGTGTCAGTAACAGGACACTGAAACCAGTAGCAAAACAAAGAGAAAAATTGAAAGGAAAAACAAAGCTTTTAATATATAACCGAGCGAGTTCAGCGCCCAGAATACTGAACAACCCACCAAGTGCACCTGCCAATCCATACATTCTGCCACGCACCATCGTCGGAACAATTTTGGAAACGATATCAAAATAGGCTGGGCTGTTACATCCCATTGCCAAAGTGTGGACACCAAAAATGACAACCGTGGCAACTAGCAAAATCAGAGGGTTACTCTGCCCGAAAATAAAAACCGACAGTGCCATCAGCAAGATAGGAATCCGCTCAATGATGCCGACGAAACAGAAGTATTGGCGTTTGAAAGGCATACCTTGAATCCAACTAGCCGCAATCAGTTGAGGCAAAAAGAATCCAATGCTACTAATAGCTGAAACCAAGCCTACCCAGAAAGTATTTTCTGATAAATGCTTTACAAAAAGCGGAATGACGGTCAACGGTGAGAAAAAACTATAACCAACCAGAAAACCGAAAAAATTAAAAAAACAGGCACGATAATTAAATCGGCCTCGCTGTGAAAGCGAAGATTCCACAGACATTATAACCCCCCTTCAGTTGTATCCGAAGCTTGCATAATCGTATCTATCAAGTCAACGAAAAAATGTATATCATCAAACATACGATCCATTGACAAGTTAGACTTTCTCTGTTAGTCTCGCGTTGCCCCCACAACAAACGAATAGCTAAAGATATACTTCCATCAATTACAATAAAATAAGATTGCCAATACCAACAAGAACCACTCTTAATTATAAGAAAAATGATGATTAACACAGGATTTCGGGGAAAATCTTACGGTTGGGAACGTATTAAGGATAAGGGACCCAGAAACGGGCGTTGTTTAGTT
>NZUQ01000036.1 GCA_002697225.1 Candidatus Poribacteria bacterium | reverse complement strand
TTCTGTACCAATTCCAATATTGTCTGTTGAACCTTTGACGAATAATGTATTTGTTGAATTATCGGTTTTTACTCTTAAGCTACTAGTATTTGCCGCATTATTGATTATTAATTCTTGATTGTTTGCAGCTTGTAATTCTAAATTATTTGCTGAGGTTAGGAGGATGGAGCCTGATGTTGTAGTTGATAAAGTTAAATTTGCCGAATCTACTGTAAAATTGGAAGCTGCTGCTGCTGCTAGCGAAATTCCGGAGACGCCAGATCCCGACTTGGATACGGCACCGGAGAGTTCCGACGCGCCCACAAGTACTCCTTTCTAGCTTGTTTTTTTCCGCTTTCTATTGGTGTCAATTTGGAATAAGTGTTTTACAATTGTAATTCTGACAAGACTCCAAGAAATCGTCTCACGTCATTGCTTCCATTATAAAGGTGTGTAGAAATTCGCACGCGACCGTATTCTCCCCAGCATAGTATTCCTCGCTCTGCTAGTTGGTTTTGCATTTTCATGGCATTCGAGAATTGAAAGCAGGTATTGCCTGAACGGGAATTATAATTTTGTGGGCTGATTACTGTGAATCCTATCTCCTTTAGTCCATCACTGACTTGTTTTGATAAAGAACGTGCGTGATCAGAAATTTTTGTTATTCCGACAGAAAGCAGGATTTCAAGAGCTTGGTCTAAATGCATAACAACCAGCATAGCAGGGTTTCCTGGCTCCAATTTTTCTGGCATTGACTTTTCTGGCGCGTTTGCTAGGCGTTCCGCTCCTTGTTCTGGCCATACTGAGAGGTTATGCCAACCGAAACAAGTAACTTTCGTTTTGGTTTCTGCCCGTTCACTAAAGTAACATGGTGCTACCCCGTGTGTGCCAAGCATCCATTTGTAGCTACTACTGACTGTTAAATCTGTTAATTCTGCGGTAACTTCTACGACTCCGGAAGAGTGCGTGGCATCGACGGCGAAGAGGGTCTGATAATCTCGAATACCTGCCGATAATTGTTCCAAATTCAAACATTGCCCAGTATAAAAGCTAACGTGACTTACGGCAAGAACCCTGGTTCTTTCGTCGATGGCATTCAATAGATCCGTTTCGTTCACTATCCAGTTGGAGTGAGGAACCAATCGTATATCAACACCTTGGGACCTGAGATGTTTCCATGCATAGGCTACAGATGGGAATTCCAGATTGGTTGTTACCACATTGTCTCCTTCTTGCCAGTCTAAACCTCTTGCTAGCCAGTTCATGCCTTCAGCCGCCGATGGCATGAATGCTATTCGGTGCGCGGGTGCTTCCCATAGTTCTCCCATCCTCTGTCGGCACCGTTCACCTATAGCATAAATTTTTGATCGGCCATCGTACCCAGCGCCTTTCAACTGTCCGAACTTAGCGAAGACCTTTTCTTGGGTTTTTAACCATGGAGCTTCTCCCCCGGTGCAAAGATGTGTCACCTTTTCCAAATTCACAAATTTGTCTGGATGAACTAAAGGTTGTATATTTGTGTTTGCGATACTCATTTTCTAGACTCAGTTTTAAATAGTCTTTTTCACGGTTTTTATTGAGAGATCTAATTTGAATTTTCGGTGAAGAGCAGTTGTAGGTAGGGAATGCTTGGGGGAGCCGAATACTTAATCTGCTAATTCGAATTTATGCCGATTCTAAGGCGGTGACATTCAGAGCTCACTGGGAAATCCGTAACTTTCCCACCGTTTATCGACGAATTCTGTCATTTCCTCTGACATCTGTATTTCTTCCGGCCACTCACGTTGGAATCCCTCTTCCGACCATTTCTTGGTGGCGTCAATCCCCATTTTCGACCCAGCACCAAGGAGTGGAGCAGCGTGATCAAGAACATCAACGGGACCGTCTACAAAGGTAATATCCCGTTTGGGATCGACGCTACTACCCACACGAAACCACACTTCGTCTGTATCTTGAACGTTAACATCTTTATCGACGACCACAATGATTTTACTGAACATCAATTGCCCAAATCCCCAGAAACTGTGCATCATTTTTTTCGCTTGAAATGGGTAACGTTTGTCGATTGAAATAAAAGCGAAATTGTGAAAAATGCCAAAAATGGGAAGGTTCATATCGACTAATTCTGGAAATTGGGTCTTAAGCAGTGGCAGAAAAATACGTTCAGTCGCTTTGCCCATATAGTAATCTTCCATTGGCGGTTTTCCCACAATAATTGTTTGGTAAATCGGTTTCTGACGGTGTGTAATTGCCGTTAAGTGAAAGATGGGATATTGATCGGCTAAGGAATAGTACCCTGTGTGATCTCCAAATGGTCCTTCGAGGCATGTTTCATTTGGTTGAATGTAGCCCTCAAAAATAATATCAGCGTCAGCGGGAACAGAAAGGTCTACAGTTTTACATTTAACTAATGTTACGTTAGATTTACGTAAGAAACCAGCGAATAGGAATTCCTCAATCCCAGTTGGAAGCGGAGCAGTCGCTGCATAGCTCATCACGGGGTCTCCGCCAACCGCTACCGCAACGGGCATCTGCTTTCCTGCCTGAAAATACTCACGGCAATGTTTAGCTCCATCGTGGTGAATCTGCCAATGCATAGCGAAAGTTCGCCTATCAATTTTTTGCATACGGTACATACCGACGTTTCGGTCACCATGCTCAAGACCTTTGGTGATTACTTGTGGTAATGTAACATACTTACCTCCNTCNNCCGGCCANCATTTAATGATNGGAATCTTATCTAGATCAATTTTCTCNTCNGTTAANACAATTTCNTGGCANNTGCCGTTTCGTANNTGTTTGGGAGGGAATTTAGTGAGTTTGGANAGGGTNCTGAGGATTTNAACTTTTTCGAATATTGTTTGGGGAGGCTTNATTTTGATTAAATNNCCAATTTCTTCGGCAANTTCNTGTATATCTTTAACTCCAAGTGCCAGTGACATTCGTTGGTAAGAACCNAAGGCATTGATCANAAGTGGCATTTCNCTGCCAGCAACGTTTTCAAATAATAGNGCTGNGCCNCCACCCTTACTTTTNCTAACACGATCAGTTATCTCGGCGACTTCNAGTTCTGGNGAGACTTCTANTTTAATACGAAGAAGTTCACCTGCTTGATCCANTGTNTCAACAAAATCNGCAAGTCCAGNGTANGCCATTTATTTCCTNATGCAAGTTGGTATTTTNTGNTGNTNGATATNCGTTTAGCTNTTNNTTTTAACCNTTAGCAGTGGATAATAGATGATCATCCACTATCCGCCGCTAATNGCNGGAACAAAATGNATTTCTGAATCNGGACTTACNGNCTCNCGCATACCTGCTTGTGAAAGCTCACTNCCGACNTAAACAGCGATAAATGGTTTNATTCGATCCCCATCACAAAGCCNNTCTTTAANACCAGGAAAAGCTTTNTCAAAATTGAGGATAATTTCNCGGATTGTTTCGCCTTCAATATCTATTTGGCCTTGGCCTGCNGTTAGATCTTGCATAAGGGAAGGAACAGATACGAGTGCCATTTTCTAGATACTTCCCATGGCTTCGAGTACTCGGTCAGGAGACATTGGTAATTCTGTCATTCGAATACCTATGGCTCTTGAGACCGCATTGGCGATAGCTGCGAGTGGTGGAACAAGAGGAACTTCACCTGCTCCTCTTACACCATATGGGTGGCCCGGATTCGGCACTTCCACCAGTACAGTTTCAATACTTGGCAGATCATAACTAGTCGGCATTCGATAATCTAGAAAACTCGCGTTTGTCATGTGACCTTCATCGTTATATAAGTATCCTTCACTAAGAGCCCAACCAACTCCTTGTGCTACTCCGCCTTCAACTTGGCCTTCAGCATAACTTGGGTGGATTGCCCGTCCGACATCTTGAATGGCAGTGTAGCGCAGAATATCGACTTTACCTGTTTCTGAATCAACTTCAAGGTCGACGATGTGGGTCGCGAAACCGTTACCAGCGCCACCTGGGCTTGCAGTTACTGCTCCTACTAATGGGCCTCCGGCAGCCGCTGCTACTTCTTTGAAGGTCATTTGTAGAGCTTCACCATTTTTCTGTGCCAGAAACGTGCCATCTTTAAACTTTACATCGGAAGGTCTAATTTCCCAGTGATTGGCAGCAACTCCGATCATTTGGGCTCTGATATCCTCAGCTGCATTGATAGCGGCGATACCGGTTGCGAAAGTTGTACGGCTTCCGCCAGTGACACCTGTATAACCAACCGAATCAGTATCACCTACAGCTGGCATAATATCTTCTGCTGGCAAACCGAGTACTTCGGCTGCTTGCATAGCAATTGATGCTCGTGTTCCTCCAATATCAGTGGATCCCTCGATCAAGTTAATTCTACCGTCAGAATTGACATTGATAGTTACACTGGACCTGCCACCACCATTCATCCAAAAGCCTGAGGCAACGCCTCTTCCTCTTAGTTTACCATTGGATGTTTGGTCAATTGATTCTGCATAGTGGTGGTGTTGTTGAGCTGCTTCAACAGTCTCGAGGTAACCAATCTTTGGGTAAATCGGTCCATCACAACGACGGTCTCCTTCTTTGGCACCATTGATCAGTCGAAATTCAATTGGGTCCATGTTCAATTTTTGGCAGATTTCGTCTATCACACATTCTGATGCAAAGCAGGCATTCGGTGCGCCTGGTGCCCTGTAGGCTGAAGATTTTGGCTTATTTAATACGACGTCATATCCATCAATTTGTAGGTTTTCAATTTTGTAAGGGGCGAAAATGCAGAGTGAGCCGGCACCAACAGCGGATCCTGGATAAGCACCAGCTTCAAAGACTAGATGTGCTTCAGCGGCCGTAATTTTTCCTGTTTTGTCAGCACCTAATTTTACACGAATATATGAGCCTGGTGCTGGGCCGGTTCCCTCAAAGACTTCCGTCCGTGTCATTGTCATCTTGACCGGTTTTCTGGTTCTCATAGCTAAAAGCGCGGCAATGGGTTTAATATACACTTGAACTTTTCCCCCAAAGCCACCACCAATTTCCATTGGTACAACTTTGATTTTAGAAACTGGCATTTTGAGGATTTTGGAAAGTTGGTCGCGAACCCCGAATGCTCCTTGTGTACTGCACCATACCGTCAGTTCTCCATCTTCGTTGTATTGAGCGGTAGCATTATGGGTTTCAATATATCCCTGGTGTATTGTAGCTGTAGAAAAATCTCGTTCAACGATTACATCTGCAGCAGCAAAACCTGCTTCTAAATCACCATTTTTCCTTTGTGAATGACTGGCAACGTTCTGTGATCGGTCTCCNTTTTTTCCTATTGATTCTGTTTTTAGGGATTCATGCAGTACAGGGGCATCTGGCTCCATTGCCTGACGCACATCAAGAACNGGNTCTAGAATTTCGTAGTCTACCTCAATCATGTTGAGTGCTTCTTCGGCCACATAAGGATCAGTTGCCGCAACAGCGGCCACTGGGTGTCCTTTATATAAAGCTTTGTCGCTGGCAAGAATATTATCGCTCAAATATTTGAGGTTTATAACTGTTTCACCCAGTTCTGTGATAGTATCTTCGACTAGCGGTAAGTCGTCTGAGGTGATGATACATTTTACGGCTGGATGTGATGATGCTTTACTGATGTCAATTGATTTAATTCGTGCGTGTGCGTGGGGGCTCCGCAAGACCTTGCCGTGTAACATATCAGGGAAATGGATATCAGCACCATAGGCTGCACGGCCAGTTACCTTATCAATACCATCATGCCGAATTGGTCGTGTGCCGATTACTTTGAATTCTTTATCCTCAGCCATTATCAGCAACCTCCGAATTCATGGATTTTGCTGCGTCCATTACAGCTTCAACGATTTTATGGTATCCAGTGCATCGACACAAGTTACCTGCTAGCCAAAACCGGATGTCTTCCTCGTTTGGTGTTGGGTTTTGCTCAAGGAGTGCTTTGGAAGACACAATAAATCCGGGGGTACAAATTCCGCATTGAAGTGCAGCGTGTTCTAAGAATTTCTGTTGGATTGGATGCAGGCCTTCAGAAGTTGCGATTCCTTCAATTGTTTCGATTTTCTGACCTTCCGCTTCAACACCAAGTACTATACATGAATTCACAATCCGGTCACCCAGACGAACCGTGCAGGCACCGCAATTGCCGTTGTTGCAACCTTCTTTAGATCCAGTTAAATGGAGCTCGTCTCTGAGGACCTCGAGTAGACTTTGGCGTGGTTCACACAGGAATTCAACGCCTTCACCATTAATTTCTGTTTGTACATGTGTTTTTTTTGGCATTATTCAGTCTCCTTCACTCTATTGACAGCGCCATTTAGTGCTCGACGTGTAAGTACGCCCACAAGATGTTTCCTTTGGTTTGCTGTTCCTCGCATATCACTGATGGGGCGAGCGATTGCTTGAGCGGCTTCTGCTGCTTGATTGATAATTTCGTCGGAGATTCCTTGACCGGCAAGCAAATTACTTGATTCTTCCGCATAAAGAGGTGTAGGGGCGACCGCACCAAGTGCGATGTGAGCAGATACAAATGATTTGTGATTTTCATCTAAAACCACCGAGGCACCAACACCGACAACAGCGATGTCCATCTCATTTCGTGGGATAAACCGTAAATAAAAGCTGCTGGAGTTTTTCTCAGGTATAGGGATTCTAATTGAGGTTAATAATTCACCTTTTCCCATTGCAGTTTGACCGGGAGCAGTACAGAAATCCTTAGCTGTAATCTCTCGGGTTCCGCTTGGTCCTGCAATTACACAGGTCGCATTCAGTACAATCAGTGCGGGTGTTGAATCGGCGGCTGGTGAAGCATTACATAAATTTCCACCAACGCTTGCTCGGCCTTGAACTTGGATTCCACCGATGATCGAGACAGCATCGATTAAACCGGGGTATGCAGATTTGATATCAGTATTGTTATAGATTTTATAACAAGGTGTGGATGCGCCAAGCACCAACCCATCAGTTGCATTGTATGAAATTTCGTTGACTTCGGGGATTTGCTTGACATCAATCATCAGTTCTAAACTCCGACGTTTTTCGCGGACTTGAACGATAAGGTCTGTGCCACCGCTTAATACCCGAGCTTGATCTCCTTTCTCTGAAAGCAGATCNATTGCTTCACTGATACTTTTTGCTGCAACATATTCAAAGGCTTGCAAAGTTCNTTTCCTTANTNGTTTTAAATAGAATNTTGTTTGTTAATTGTATCTTAGTGAGAATTCAATCATATGTCAAACCAAAAGATCACTATATGAGACAGGTACCAGAGTTTCTTCAACAATCTTAAGAGTATCTTTGACATGATTATGCTCTAACCAAGCTGATGTCTTTGTTTGGTTTCGAAGGACTGTTTCCAATTCAATGAAATCGCCTAATCCGGAAACGTGATCTAGGTGGACTCGCGTATTTCCAAACCACCACAGGTCACGGGTTTTTTCAACAGTGACCTTTTTACCCAGGGCGTTTGATAGAATCAGTTTAAACGAATCTAAGTCGTGAATTTGGCAGATATGGTAGTCGCTGTAACAAGATTCAGCCGTGTCACAACGATGNTAATAGATTAGGCTGGCAAAATCCAACCCTTCTTCACGAAGTTTTAGTCTGCCTTCAGGTACATTAAAATAGGTGTCAATTTGATACATTTTNTTCTCGTGTTTTGCNCCAAGTTTAACTAAATTTTGGATTGTGAGCTCCAGCGATATACATTTTGCTTTCACTTCTAAGTTTTTCATCTTTTAGGTATGATAACGTATAANTTGCGAAAGAAANNCATCGCATGATTTTTGATATTCTTTAAGTTAGATATCCACGTAATTCAGTCGATTTTGCAACACGCTCAACACCAACTATAAATGCGGCTGTACGCAGTGAGACACCTTTACTTTTATGAATTTCAGAGACGTTTTTATAGGCTTTAATCAACATTTCTTTCATTTCTTTGTCAACTCGGTTAATATCCCATCTGAATTGTTGAATGTTTTGTACCCATTCAAAGTATGAAACGATGACACCGCCAGCGTTAACTAAAATGTCCGGAAAGACTGGAATGCCTCTGTCCGCTAGAACCTGTTCTCCTGATATAGTTGTGGGAGAATTAGCCGCCTCAAATATTGCTGATGCCTGAATTCTATTAGCATTCTCCCCAGTAATTACTCCACCAATGGCGGCTGGTATCAGAAGATCACATTCGAGTTCAAGTATCTCTTGGTTAGATATCTGATCTGCATCACTGTAATCTGTCAACGGTCGGCGTTCAGCAGCATATTGAAATAACTGTTGTATTGGTAGCCCATTTGGATTATGTATCGCACCATAATAATCACTAATAGCAATAATTTTGGCTCCCATCTGTTCAAGGTACAATGCTGTGTGGGAACCAACGTTTCCAAAACCCTGAATTACAACTTTATCGAAGGATAAATTAAAATCGGCTATGGCTTCGGCAATTATTACTGATGTCCCATGTCCTGTAGCTTCGTTGCGGCCTATGGAACCACCTAATTCAATGGGTTTGCCGGTGACGATTTCCGGGGTATGGCCGTGTCGTTTGCCATATTCATCCATCATCCAGGCCATTACTTGAGCGTCAGTTCCCATGTCTGGTGCGGGGATGTCTCGTTGTGCCCCCAGAATCAGTGAGATTTTGCTAGTGAAAATCCTGGTTAGTCTTTCTAGTTCATCTTTCTCAAGTTCCAAGGCGTTACACGTAACACCACCTTTAGCTCCACCAAATGGTATATCGGCTAGTGCCGTTTTCCAGGTCATCAAGGCTGCAAGGGCTCGAACGTCCTCTATATCGGCAGTGGGATGGAATCGAATGCCTCCTTTGTATGGACCGCGAGATCCATTGTGCTGAACACGGTAACCAGTGTACAAATCGAGGTGTCCATTATTTCGGCGTAGCGGAACTTCAACGGTAATCTCACGATACGGTTTGATCAGCGTCTGGCAGATTTCTTCAGATAAACCAAGTTGTTCAGCTGCCACATTAAAAAAATAGCTTACTGTATCTGTTGGGGACTCTTTTTTTTGTTCGTTTGACATAAGGCAATTCCAGTCACAATCATCCTAACATAAAATGTGCATCACTATGGCTTAATTTTACAATTTTCGCTAATGCCTGTCAATTTTAAACCTTTTGGGAAATTGATTTCGTATGTCAGAAACTTGAGGTGTGATTTTTAAAACTTGAGGAAACAGAAACTGAATGAGTTTTATTTAGTGTGGTTTAGTATGGTAATTCCCAATTACTGTTGAAGTAGCCGGCTTCGACCACGCTAGAAAATCCTTCGGTTAAAACATCAATTCCAAATATAGCATAATCAGGACACGAAACACCGGAAATGAAGTATCGGGCCTGTTGGCTCGCTCGAATCATATTCTCAGTTGTCATTCCGATTACACCGACTAAGTTTTCATCCGTATCGAATCGTGGGTAGGTGAAAAACACGCCGTAATCCCCTTCATATTGAAGTTGGCCAAACTTGATGATGTTATGTTTAACTTGGATTGGTGATGTTGTCAGAAGTTGATCAAATGCGGAATTGATATCAGCGTGGCCGTACAATATTATGTTCTGATTAGGGAATCGCTCGAGGTTAAAATCTTTGTCTGAAACGATTTGCACGTTGCCGTTTCCACGGTACCACCATACCTGTTGATCGTAACGTACTTTGGCTATTAAAGCATGGTTTTCTTTGTCAGAACCATTGGTTCCATAGACCCAGACCATATTTTTGTTGAATGCTTGTTTAAAGGGACCGTTCCGATGAGCACCTTTTAGTGACCAATCTGGATTCCCGGTTAGAATCCACTGCCCTTCTGTGGTACGAACGAGGTTGGTTTGCAGATCTTTCTGAATGGTGATTTCTGTCTTGTCAATGGCCAGTGTTACTGCTTTTTGCGGCATAATATCTTTCAGATTCAATTGCAGCCGCGCAATGTTTTCGGTTTTGATTGTGATTTGTCCGCGTCGTGGATAGGCATCTGCCTGTATGTTGCTAAGTTCTTCAGGGGTGATTTGCGAATGGATAGTAGCCCAGGCATAAGTTGACGATATTGATGGATTTGGTGTTTTGAATCGAATTGAAAGTGGGGATATAGGATTTGTATGACGGCGGAAGAATTCTATCATCGGTTGCCAATCAACTGATTCGTTTCCAAACCAGTGACCTGCGTTTGGTTGCTCATGATAAATAAAGTTTTGATGGAATTTTTCAAGTTTTGCCACAATTTTGTGTGATTCTGTTGCTGGAACATTGTTGTCCTTCTCTCCATGCAAGATGTAGATGGGTAAGTGAGTATAGTTTTCAATCATTCCGAAGACATCGTTTTCCAAGTCAGATGAAGCAAACGGTGTATTGCTTAGATCGATTTCTCCATAGATAATATCTCGGTAAGAAGCGAAGGTGATCCAACCTGCTGCCGGTCCAAGGGCAGCGAATTTTGACGGGTATAGAGCACCGATATACCAAGTTCCGTGCCCTCCCATCGAGTGTCCTGTCAAATAAATACGTCTTGGATCAATCTGATGTTGGCTAGTGGCTAGATCAAGTGTCTCAAGGGCATCTGCCCTCCCCCATTCTTGCCAGTCAAAACCATAAGGTCGGCGGTTGGTTGGTGCTATGCAGAACGCATCGGGTTTGGCTTGATAACACGCTGCTTGACCGGTAGCTTCAACGGCTGCACCATGAAGGGAAAGGTAAAGGGCGTATGATTTTTTCGGATCGAAATTTCTAGGAGGTACAACAGCAAAGTATTGAGTAGAACCGTCGATTCCCGACTTTTTAGTGGCGCGATATTGCTGACCTTTTTTTCGTATAGGTAAAGCGGGACTGACTGCCGTAACAGAATTGTTATCCGATCTGTCTTGATGAAGTAAGGTAATTACTAGGCTGTATTGTCCGGCATTGTTGAGTTCATTTTCTTTTGGTTGGCGTAGTTGTTTCATTTGGAAAGCCGGTTTTGCTAGAGCGTAAGGTAACAAAGGATTAAGTTCAATTTCGGTTTTTTTAAACACCCCGTTGCCACCGAATTCAAGTTTGACATTTTTAAGAACTCGATCAGTATGGTTCAAAACCACCACCGCACCGTAACTATCGATTAGCGTATCCTGACGTAAATCTGGGAAAAGCATGTCGCGCGGGCTAATTGAACAGGTTTCTTCAGTGCGGATGAGTTTTAGCTTAAACGCGCCACGTACTACTCGCACAAGAAACCTATTTTTCCCCTTTTTAAGAGGGATTGCCAGATGGAGAAGACCCGCTGAATAGAAGTCGCCGAAAAATCGATCTCCGTTGACAAAAATCGAGTGGAAGCCCTGTCCCTGAAGAAACACTGTTTGGGATTGTTCTGATTCATATTCGCAATATGCCCATCCGTCACGAAAAAAATTGTGTTTGACGTAACCATCTTCATTGACAGTCGCTGTTTCTTTCCATTTGGGTGTGAAATTGGAGTTCTTCGCAACTTGAAGTAGTATAGGGTCTTTTACAAGCAATAGTCTTCCACCGGTTTCCTGATGTGCAGCGACTTGCCATGTTTGCGGCTGTTTGATTTCTGGTCTTTGGGGTGTAACAATTAATGTCAAATAGGTGAGTAAGACCATCATGGTATTTCTTCCTCAAATGTTGACGTAGTTTTCATTTGGATTTATATGTCGTGTTGCTGGATTTCTGCAATAGACTATTATCTTGATTATTTGTCTTTATTGGTTTTCAAAATAGCAGTTATATTCAGTTTAGTGTTATGCTTCCTGCTTCGATTTAGTGGTACTCTTTTCTTTGAAAAAGCTGCGCACTCAAACAAAGGGCAGCGAATGTAATTATTAAAAGTATTGAAATTGCAATCCAGCCAGTGGTTAGTTCCGCCTTTTCCAGTAGCATTTGAGCTCTATTCGAGAGGTTTCGTTTGGGTGAAATTGATAGTAGATAATGAATGACTGAGATTTTTTTAATGTTTCCTGGTATGGCGATGGTAATTTTCTCCCAGCCAAAGGCAATGAGTAATCCCCATAGTACGGGGTGTTTAGAACTGACACTAAGAACGAAAAAAATGCTGCCATAAGCTAGTAGTCCAAGGATGATAACAGCTAGATACTTCACACTCATGCTGAGATGGAAAATGACATTCTCTGGCATTTTGGGGTGTGTGGCAATAATCAGCGTAAAGATGAGGTGTGAGGGAGCGATAAACAGGACTGATCCAACTAGGTATGCTAGAAATTTGCTCAGCAGCAACTTTAATTTTTGAATCGGTCGCATGAGGAGAAAAGATAGAGTTTGATCCTCAATCTCGTCGGCAATAGTGGCGGAAGCGTAAAAGAGTGACACTAACACCGTAATTACCATCAGAAAAAATGTGATTGTCATGTTCGGAATGAACTTTATAACCTGACGAGTATTGTGTTTTGTTAATCGGAATACTACTGCAATTAAAATCGGTGAAAGACTCATCACAAGGATGAAAATTGATTTGCGACTTGCCAGCATCCGTTGCAGTGTATGTTTGAAGATGACATAATACGGTCTCAAGTTTTGCATTGCCGATAATATTCTATCAGAAATTGCTTACTGTGCGTAAGCCTGAATTATTTTTTNTGGTCGAAAATCTCCTTTACACTATTATCTTCAATTAGCTATCATTACCCTTTGACTAGNCANTGAGAGGAAACNACTGGGATGAAATCTAGACGTATNATTATTTCTTTTATTNTTATNTCGATGNTATGTGTGAGTTCTTTTCTGTTGTGTGCGGATACTGATTGGAAAGAGGATTTAGAAAAAGACTATAAAAAAGTATTGGAATCCAAAAAAGCGAAAAACCANCGTNGTTTGGTACTAAAATGGCACAGTCANGGACATCTTGCAGATTTGATCGNCATCTATCAAGCNAATATAATGCTNCNGGGACCTGATGNAAACATACACTATGGTCTTGGCTATGCGTATGCGCTGCAGAACACAGATTTAGATTTNGCGATTGAACAGTTTCAGCGGGCGATTGTTGTTGATCANGATTTGCTNCCGGTACACTTTGNTCTTGGTAGACTATATCAGAAACAGAANAAATTTGATTTGGCTTTGCAGGAAATGAATGAATGTATTCGNATTAATTCCAAGTATCATGGCGCANACTTTAAGCGGGGCCAGATTTTTTTNGAGAAAANACAGCTCAATCAAGCACTTCAAGCGTTCCAGACNGTTTTGGAAATCAAACCTNCTGGGATTCGTGCGGCNCTTGGNATTAAGGCGAAAACGGANTGGCATCATCGTGCTGAATATGGAATTGGAGTNATCCGTTTTCTGCGTGGGGAAAACGATCTAGCACGTGAATCTTTTGAGTCAGTTCTTGATCAGAAAAAAGATTTTGCACCNGCACGTTATAAATTGGGGCAAGTGCTGGCAATAGATCGACTTTATGACGATGCGTTGTTGGAATATGAGAANGCATCCNANTATCAACCTTATACAGCNGTNCTTTGGTATGAACTGGCTGTGATTTTTGAGGATCGACAGAAAATCGATNGTGCGATTGATTTATATAAACGCGCAATCGCGCTTGATCCACAACACTCGTNATCGCACTTTCAACTTGGNGGCCTTTATTATGAAAATGGTGAGCAGGATTTGGCCATGGAACATTACAAGGCTGCNGTGGCGGCTGATTCATCGCTGGAAAATTATTTCTTGGATCAGGTGCCACAATATTACTCGGCGCAGATTAGCGCAGACGAAGCACGGTCTTTGCTCGATCGGTCATTAGTTGTTAAACCTGATGATCCNCTTGCCTATTTTTATTACGCACAAATCGANGCTAATGAAGGGAATCCAATTCAGGCGATTCANCACTATGAAAAGACAGTTTCGCTAGATCCTAATTATGCTGATGTATACTTTCCATTGGGTGATCTCTACTATGACCAAGGAGATCGGGAAAATGCTGCNCGTGTTTATCAAAAAGGAATCNANTTGGATCCAAATTTGAAACCTCATTTCTTGGATTTGGGGAANGCTCATTTTGAAGCTAATAAATTTGAAGCAGCAATTGAGCCNTTTGATAANTATTTGATGATTGACTCAGAAAATGTGGAGGCAACTTTTCTGCTTGGTCAGTGTTATCAGGAAACGGAAGATTTTGATAGTGCCCTCCGCTTCTATGCGCGGACGATAGAGCTNGACCCGAANCATAAAGATGCCTTGATCCGATCGGCTCGGATTTACAAGCTGAAAAACGATCCGGAAAATGCTCTNGTTATGTTGATTAGGTTAATCGCAATTGATCCGGAGAATGTGGAAGCTCATTATCTGTCTGGATTATGTCACNTAGACNTAGAAGACAATGATGCTGCCTTAGTTTCGTTTATAGAGACNACGCGGCTNGATCCNAATCATATTGATGGTCATTTTCAGGCAGGTCTTCTCTACGAGNAGAANGGGGATTTTGATAATGCAGTAAGTCGATATGAGCGGACGATAGAGCTGGATCAATCCAAACCTGAACCGTTCTTGCGTCTCGGTCAGATTTACTTTGATCGTGGAGATGAAACCAACGTCATTCGTGTTTGGGAACCGGGTTTGGAATTGGAACCGAATCACCCNCAGAAACAGTACCATCTAGCTAGTATCTTTGAAGAACGAGATCAANGNGAGAAAGCCATTAAGCACTTTGGTTTGGCCAATGAGTACGACCCAAGCCANTATGATTGGCATTTTCGTTANGCGCGTTTGCTCGATCGACATGCATTGACTGTTGAAGANTACCATGTATATGCNGGAATGGCGGTAGAGGAATANGGTAAGACCATCGGCTTAGAACCGACTTACGCGCCATCGTTTTTTTTTCGAGGATTAATCACACGTCGATATCGTCAGATTGGCAAAATACTTCATAGATCTAGCAAGATCGCGGAAGATTTTAAACAGGTGATTACTCTCCAGCCCAAGAATGCAGATGCACATTACTATCTTGCTATGACTGAACTTGACTTGGANAATCGTTACAAAGCCAAAGAGNTTTTTGAGAAAACTNTAAGTATTCAGCCAGAGTACAATGGGGTGAACGTTGAACTAGGCGCTATTATCGAATGGGAGCAGGACTTTCGTAAAGCCGTCAAATACTATGAAAAAGAGATTGCAATTGATGCCAAATGCATTCGNGCCTATCAGCGTTTGGGAGATCTTTATCGCAGTTACGAAATGGATTTTGAAAAGGCTGTAGAAATGCTCAAAAAAGCCTTAGAATTGGATTCCAACCATGTGCCTTCCTTACTAAATTATGGTAATACGTTATTCAATATGGATCAGCTGGGCCGTGCNGCAGAACAGTTTGAAATGGCATTGCAAATTGATCCTGGCGATTTGACTGCAAACTANAATCTGGCTTTAATGTATGAATATAGTGATAAAAAGGATTTGGCTATTGATCGATGGAAGCGGTTTTTGAAGCTAAACCCTCCTGCCGAATGGAAGGCAGATGCAAATAAGCATCTGCGGGGACTTGGTCAATAAGGNNTTTTTCTCTCTTCTCTCCTGAATTTGAAATACGTGAGTNGGTTTGGCTAAGAGGTTGTTGTATACTTTGNCTAAATTCGAATGGNATTTCTTGATNGATTGGATAGNGCGTTTGTAAGGTTTNGAACACCTANNTNNNGTTGGTCCGTCAATGCTGTGTTTAAGNTNAAACNCAAAATCAAAATTNANTGCANGTAAGNATTNTTTAAGTGTTTTTTNAATCGATTTAGAGTATTCCGTATNTTGCCTACTTTATGACCCCTCCCTCGTTTGTTTCTCCTTCCAGAAGGTGGTTTAATATCACTTTCTTTTTTTGTTGTGTCTCTTTGAATGGAATGTCCTAATTATTTTTTAATTTCCTTGGACATGATGATTGCAATAGATGGTGAGTTTATTCTGATCAAGAAATATGGTTCTTCATGTTAATTAGACGAATTATGGAAGAGTTTTGAAGAGTTAGTTGAACGTCAAAAAGCCATGTGGGCCTGTGACCGAAACCCAATGGACCCTCTTGGCAGCAGGTGGGAGAGTTAAGGTCAATCTCGTGTGCCTCCCGACATGATTGTTGATTCAAAAACCTCTAATACGATCGAGTTTTGTTTACATAAAAACACTTAGAATTGGTTGAGGTTGATATTGTTTAATAGAAGCTTGGTACTGTTCGCAACTTTGTGTGGAGTTTCTCGACTTGGATTGCAAAGTTAAGTGGTAACTCCTGAGAGAAAATATCCTTATCTGTGTTATCCAATTACATTTATGCATACATTTTGTTATCTCAGCAATAGGGTTGACACCTTAAAGATATATGATATAGCTGGGTTATGCTAAATTGAATTCTTCTATGATTAGTAATCCTCTCACTAAAAGGATACAGTTGTGCCTAAAGATCTTTTCCCTCTTAAGTCTCGGTTATCAGTGGTAACTTGGGNTAACTATTATCTGTTTTGTCTTGAAACCCAAGTTTGCTTTTGATACGATGAGATCCAAAGTTTTGAGGTCAAAGGGGGGCTTTGATGAAAGTTTATACTGTTGGAGTGATTGGTTGTGGTCGAATTGCAAGTTTATTGGAGCAGGAAACGCATCGTGGCAATCCAAACACACATGGAGGATGTTATGACTATTATCATCGAACCCGTATCGTGGCGGCAGCTGATATGTCTGATCAGCGCCGTCAGGCTTTTGGGGTAAGATGGGGTGTTTCTGGTCTTTACAAAGATTGGCAGGAGATGTTAGATGTTGAGGATCTAGATATTGTTAGTGTTTGTACCTATCCAATTCCCCATCGGGATATGGTTGTTGCTGCCGCTCANTCAGGTGTCAAAGCCATATTTTGTGAAAANGCTATGGCAGTAAATTTAAGTCAGGCCGATGAAATGATTGACATCTGTCAAAAGAACAATGTCAAACTTAGCATCAACCATGGACGCAGATGGGAT
This sequence comes from Candidatus Poribacteria bacterium, assembly GCA_002697225.1. The sequence goes on along the minus strand of NZUQ01000036.1, from coordinate 8,029 downwards.
TGGCAATATCGAAAAGCCAAAGAACTTATAGATCAGGAATATATTGGTGTATTACAGTCAATGACACTTCATTTCAGCGCTGGCCTAGCTAATAATGGGACCCATTATTTTGATATGCTCCGTTTTTTTGCGGGAGATGTCCAGTGGGCGGTTGGCTGCTTAGTTGGCAAAGGTTCCCTTGATCCTCAAGGGAGTGGTTATTTTCACTTCCAAAATGATGTGCAATGCATTGTTAATGGAGCCTATGGAGGAGGAGCGCAGAATCTGTTTGAATTGATAGGGTCTAAAGGACGGATCGCGGTTACTAACACACGACCTCCTCAGTTCAAGGTTTATGTTGGTAACAAAGAGGAATTGTTTCCTAACGTGCCAGAGGGTTGGGAAATTAATACTTTTGGTTCGGGACGATGTGTTATTCCGCTATCAGTTGAGGAAATCGTCAACGGTTTGGATTTGAATCAGGATTCTATTTCAACTGGACATGATGGTCGGGCAGCATTGGAGATGGTTCTTTCTTTTCATGAATCAGAGCGACTGGGGAATGGTCGAGTGGATTTTCCTATGTCGAACCGTGACATCCGCGTTTTGGTTCGAAATGAAGATTTTATCAGCAGTGCTGTTCCTGAATAATTGGATTGTGTAAGGAGAAAATTAATGGGTATAAAAGGTGAAAAACTGACGGTTGCAATCGCTGGTTGTCATCGTATGTTAAACCGAAAACCCGGCAGTCACAATTTTGCAACTGCTTTTTGTCAAGTAGAAGAAACGGAAGTGGTGGCCGTTTTTGATTTAGGTGCAGATACACGGGCAGAATTTGTTTCGTGTTGGTATGATGTGTGGGGTGACATTCCAACTTATGGTGATTACCCAAAGATGTTGGAAGAGATCAAACCCGATATCATTTGTATTGCAACTCGACAGACGATGCATGCCGAACAATCTGTCTTAGCAGTGGGGTTGGGAGTGCGGGGCATTATGTGTGATAAGCCACTAGTTACCAGCTTAACGGAAATGGATGACCTCATTTCGTCTTGTCAGAACATCCCCCTTCTTTTGGCTCTTGATCGACGATGGTTTGAGCGATACATTGCATTGAGTAATCAGATATCAGCTGGAATTATTGGTGAGGTTAAAAGCGTCATAGCCTATGGTTTGCCAAACTTGATAAATCATGGTTGCCATTGGTACGATACGTTGCTTGCTCTAGCCGGCGATATTGAGCCAGCATGGGTGAGTGGATTTGTTGATGATTTTTCGGCTGAACCGGAAGGATCCCGTCGACGTATGGATCCTTCCGGTCGTGCCCAAATTGGTCTGTCAAACGGAACGGTTCTCTACATTACACCAGATGGTGCCCATTCGGGGGATGGGTTACCAATCAGTTTTGAAGTGGTTGGTGATACCGGACGTTTGTTTGTTTTGAATGATGCGCATCAAAGTTTTGTTTGGAAATCAGATAGTTCAGATCAGGTTCAACTGGTTGAATTACCTCAAGATACCACTGCATGGCCTGCAGGACCAGCTATGGTTAGAGATTTGGTTCAGGCTATTCAGACAGGTAGTCGAACTAAATGTGATAGCGATCAAGCTCGTCGTGCAACCGAGATTGGGTTTGCTATTCATGAATCGTCAAAAAGGTTGGGGGCTAGGGTTGATTTGCCGGTGGATAATAGATTGCTATGTATTGAATCATTTCCTTGGGGAAACGAATAAGGTAGAACCTGTGGTGGGATCTTGCCGAGGTGCGGTTATTGGATGTGGAAGAATNGGTAGCACAATTTCCTAATCTTAAAGAGACTAAAAGAGACCAACAAGTTTTCAACAAGCCTACTGTTGAAAATTTGATCAAGAACTTGAATGATGAGTCTACACCTCTTCGTTTGGGAGAGTGTGGACTGGAAATGATAGAGATCGATCTTGATTTAGGGGAATTATACCGTAGGGTTCATAAATTATATTAATTGAATTTGGGGGCTAATATGAAGGTGAAATTGGCACAGTATGGTGTCCTACATGATCATGCGTCTGGCAAGGCTCGGGTTATGAAGGAAAGTGATGAGGTGGATTTTTGCGGTGTGTTTGAGCCGGATCCAGAAGCGAGGGAAGCATTGGGTAAAAGCGATCCGTATCGGGACGTTAACTGGTTTTCACGCAAGGAAGATATGTTGGGTGACGAAACTATCGATGGTATTGCTATCCAAGGGCGAGTAGCGGATAATCTTGCGTTTGCTGATGAGGTTTTGAGCTGCGACAAGCACGTTTGGCTGGATAAACCTGCTGGAGACAATTTGCAAGCGTTCCGTCAAGTTCTTGCCGTGGCAAATGAAAAAGGTTTACTTGTACAACTTGGTTATATGTTTCGATACAATGCGGGATTCCAATTTATTTTGGACTGGGTTAAGTCTGGCAGGCTCGGTCATATATTTTCTGTGCGTGCTCGTATTTCATCCGGTGTGGTGAACGAATCACATTGGGATCGCTGGAATTCTCATGGTGAACGTGATGGAGGTATTCTTTTTATCTTGGCTTGTCATTTAATTGATATCATTGTCGCTTTGCTGGGACGGCCTGATACCGTAACTTCACACCTCCGTCATGATGGAGATCACTTCCCGTGGTTTCCAGATAATAATGTTGTTGTCTTTGAGTATCCAAATGCCATGGCTGTTCTTGAGTCAACAGCTTTAGAAGTTGCTTCAGGGACGTCAAGACGTATAGAAGTTTACGGTACTCAGGGAAGCATTATTATGGAACCTCTTGAACCACCCCAGTTAAGGCTTTGCTTGGATACTGATCGAGACGGTTACAAGAAGGGATGGCAGCCTGTACATATAGAACCCCGCCCACGGTATGTCGATAGTTTGGGTGCGTTTGTGGCTGATATTCGTGGGGAGAAGGAACCTGACCGTTCACTTGAACATGAGTTCACTGTCCAAGAAACTGTGTTGCGGGCTTCACGGATTGAATCACTTGACAGTTAAATATTGCTCTTGATTGCTTTGTTGGATTGTTGAAGATGCAGGCTTTTGTCTAGGTTGTGCCTGTCATTGTTTTTCCCGCTTGGTGGTAAATGGTTCTGAGTTGCCCGCAGGCGGCAGTAATATCGCTGCCTTTGCTGAATCGAATTGGTGCCACGTAATGATTCTGCGTTATGATCTGTTGAAAATTTTCAATTGCATTTGCCTCAGGCCTTTGGAAATTTGAATCCGCTATTTCATTGAATGGAATTATGTTTAATTTGCAGGGCAAATTAGCCATCAATTGACACAACCGTTCGGCATCTTTAATTCGATCATTAATTCCTCGAATCAATACATATTCTAAAGTTACCAATTCGCCTGTTTTTTGTGCCCAATGCTTAGTGGCAGACAGGATCTCATCGATTGGAAATCGGAAGTTAATTGGCATCAACTGGCTTCTATCTGCGTTGGTTGTTGCATTCAGTGAAAGTGCCAGCTTGCATTTCAAGCCCTCATCGGCAAATCTGCGGATTTGTGGTGCTAGTCCGACTGTGGAAACGGTAATTCTTCGTTCAGCCATTCCTATTGTTTCTTGGCTACACAGCAAACGAATTGCTTTCATAGTTGGCTTATAGTTGGCAAATGGTTCTCCCATACCCATGAAGACAACGTTTGTTATAGGTTTTTCCCTGCCCAGTTCCTTTTGAATACCCATAAATTGATCCAGAATCTCAGCAGTTGTTAAGTTTCTGAAGAATCCCATCTTTCCGGTGGCACAAAACTGACATCCCATGGCACAGCCAAACTGAGATGAAAGACAGGCCGTCACTCGTTGCTGATCAAACATCAGTACACTTTCGACTTGTTTGCCATCCGATAGCCTGAATAGGAATTTAATGGACTTGTCATCGGCTGAAACGGAATTAGTGACAATTTCAGTTTGGCTGATTGAGGCTTGGGATGATAGCGTCTGACGAAACGATTTCGGTAGGTTTGTCATGGATTCAAAATCAGATATCCCTTTCTGATAGATCCATGACATTAGCTGTTTAGCGCGGTACTTTGGTTCTCCCCAGAATCGAACCCACGATTCCAATTCGATCCGATTAAGCCCCTTTAGATTGATACGGTTGGTATTCAATTGAATAGCAGCTCATTTCTAGGCGACTGTTTAGTAACACGCATCTGTGGCCAAAGGTACCAGCATTTTCGATGCAAGAAGCTTGTTTCTCTATTGCTCTGTAAGTTTCTGAGTCAGAATTTGATTTACCAGTTTGGGATTTGCTTTGCCTTTGGTGGCTTTCATCACTTGACCAACCAGAAAACCTAAGGCTTTCTTTTTTCCGTTAATGTAGTCCTGAGCGGATTCTTGGTTGGCTGAAATCACTTCATCAACAATTTCTTCAATTTCCGACGAGTCTGAAATCTGAGAAAGTCCTTCTTCGTCCACAATTTGGCTTGGTATCTTTCCATTTTCAAAACTGCTGGCGATTACGGATTTAGCAATCTTTCCGCTAATTGTTCCATTTTCAATGAGTTGGATTAATTCGCTTAAATGTTGTATCGAAAACTGACAATCAGCAATGTTGGTGTTTGAATCGTTAAGTAANGCTGATAAATCACCCATTATCCAATTACTGCAGGCTTTGGCATCACCACATAATTTTACTGCCTGATCGAAATATTCNGCCATCTGTCTTGTGCTGGTTAAGACACTAGCATCATAAGTGGGNATTGCATATTCTTCAGTGAATCTTTTACGNAATTCTGCTGGTAGTTCCGGTATTTCTTCCCGNATTTGCTCGATTTCTTCTGCATTAACTTCAAACGGAACAAGATCAGGTTCTGGGAAGTATCTGTAGTCNTGTGCTTCCTCTTTGCTTCGCATAGGGGATGTTTTTCCTGATTCNGTATCAAATTTTAAAGTTACCTGCTGGATTTTTCCACCTTCATCCAATATCTGCGCTTGCCGTTTTTGCTCGTATTTGAGTGCAGCCAGAACATGTTGAAACGAGTTTTTGTTCTTCANTTCGGTGCGGATTCCGAATTCTTTGCTGCCNGTNGGNCTAATCGAAATATTNGCATCACAGCGNAAACTNCCTTCCTCCATATTGCAATCACTTATCTCAATGTACTCCAGAATTTCCTTGACGGCTCGCCAGAAAGCAATAGCTTCTTCAGGAGAACGAAGATCTGGCTCGGTTACAATCTCTAGCAAAGGGACACCCGCGCGGTTAAAATCAACATAACTTCGATTTGGATTTCCTGTTACATCACCATGNACGAGTTTACCTGCATCCTCTTCCAAATGTATACGGTTNATCCTCACTCGTTTGGTTTCTCCNTCAANTTCAAAATCTACGTGGCCGTCATAACAGATTGGCAGGTCATATTGTGTGATTTGATAGCCTTTGGGNAGGTCNGGATAAAAATAATTCTTCCGATCNAATTTGCTATAGTTNGAAATCTGACAATTNGTTGCTAAACCCGCACGAACCGAAAATTCCAGTGCNCGCCTGTTTAGTACGGGCAATACCCCTGGCATACCTGTAGATATGACGCCAGTTTTGGTGTTGGGATCTCCCCCNAAACTAGCGTCAGAGTTACAGAAAAGCTTGCTGGCAGTTGATAATTCTGCGTGAACTTCTAAACCAATTACTGTTTCGTATCTGTTTCCCATATTTATGACACTCTAAAAATTAATCTTTAGTTGATTTGGTTGGATGTTCAACNCCTAGNTTATTTTGCCGATAATTTTTGATTTGTTGATAGTCGAAAGAATGAAATATGTATGTGGTTTCGACCTGATTGTTATATTAGGGATCATAGTAGATCAAGGTGTTTTGGTCAACCATTCCTTTGTATTCAGTCTTTCATAGTTGTGCCATAGTTCAAAATAGAGGCTTGCACCAATCAGCGATCCTGTTTCCCCTACCTTGCCGATAATTTGACCANTTTTAATTGAATTACCGGCGGTCACCAAAGTTTCAGACAAATGCGTATATACCGTAGCATAGTTGTTACCATGAGCAATGAGTACGGTGTTTCCATATCCAACAACCGAGGGGATTGTACGGGCGACTATGCCGTCAGCAATACAATGAACCTCGGTGCCCGATTTTGCTTGAATGGTGATACCANGNTCATGTGGGTTTTGGTTCCTGACAATTTTACCAATAACCGGCCANCGTATATTGCCTAATAGATCTTTTTTAACACCAGTTAGTTCTTCAGCTTTTTCAGTGATTGTTTCAGTCGAAACAACGCCCAGAAGTTCCTCGAGTCCACTGACTGCNGCTTTCAACTCTNTTAGCGTTTGATCGTACACNACACGTTGACTCTGATATGTTTTGAGNAGCTCTTCTCGTTCCTTTTTTTGGTTAATGATGTTTAGTTGTTTGTTCTCTGCTGCTTTTGAAACGGTTTCAATTTGTCTAATCTGTGATTTCCATGTTATATGGGTCTCGATAATCTTCGTCTGCTGGTTCTCGAGTGTTTGTAACAGTTGCTGGTCAGTCGCAGCAGTTGCACTAGCATATTTGTATCGTTTCAATAAATCTCCAAAGTTCTCTGAGCTAATTAATAGCTTTAACATCTGATTTGTCTGTCGCCCATACCCCATCTTATAGATGGCTCTGATCCTTTTGGCCAAACGTTTTTTATATTGTTGGTATTGTGTTTTTAACGCTTGCAGGTCTAGTTGGAGTTTCTCTGCNTTGAGAGTGTAATCTTGAATTTTCTGTTTGTATTCTGTTATTTCTTTTCGGGAGATAGATAGCTTAATATCGATTTGTTGAAGCTGTTTGAGTAGGCTGTTCTCCTTTTTGATAAGTTGATTACGTTCTTGNTGCGCTTCTCGTTTCTGGTGGCGTTTTCGCTCTAGTTCCGCGTTTCGTTCAATTTCGAGTACTTCCTCTTCTGAGGCTTGTAGATCAATTTGATCGGATAAATCANTGCTCGTCGATGGGTANAGTTGCCCCCTTNCAGGGAATGTCAGGGCTGTNGTTATTAAGACANCAGTGATTGCTCTTTTAAGCCTNAGCATACTTTGGAACTCAAGTTGTAAGGTACTCATTCATAATTGTCAGGTTTTCGTCAACTTGTTGGCGGCTTGTCATACCAATCGTCATGGCATGAACACAATCAAGTCCCATCACAAATTCAATTGCTTGACGAGTTCCGTCCTCTTCTCGTGTCAGTTTTCCCATACCCAACACTTTCATNCCGTAGATCCCTTTACCGGTATGNGCCATGTGTTCCATTACCNTAATNACATCGGGTGGTGAGGCATCCATNGAAACCCCNGCGTAATTGATTCGGGCTAACACGATNTCTACCCATTCGCAAAATGACGCNGTTTGNAAGGCTCCAAANTCATGGCATGATACNCCGTGGGCGCGAATGAGTCCTTTTTCTTTGCAGCGTGTGAGTGCTTCCATCGCCTCGGGGTAACGATCTACCCAATCCCGGTTTGTAAGACAATGCAGAAGTACTATGTCGACGTAGTCTGTACCGATTTCCTTTAAAAAACGTTTAACGTCGTCTACAACGGTTTNNGCGGTACGNGATGTTGTTTTAGATGTGATGGTTANGGACTGNCGGTCAAGGCTTTTTAAGGCTTCTTTCATGTGAGGATGGCTGCCGTATTGATCGGCAGAATCCCAGAACCTGATNCCNCAATCATGCGCATAAATGAACAGGTCTGCTANCCCTTTTAGNCCCAGTGCTGTCTGATCAGATTTATAGTTCCAACCATTGGAACCNGTTCCGATGGCTAATCGTGATGTTTGGANACCNCTTTTTCCTAAATCTACTGTCTGCATCAAATTCACCTCATCAATGATACTTAAATTATGTCAAAAACCCTAGTAATTATAACATAAATCGGAAGACCGTGATTGGTTTTATGTCTGGAAATGTAATTGTTGGATTTAGGTGTGATGTTCATGTTTTAAATTAAGGGTAATTTAGAATTAAGGANGGCTTTCTTGTCCGGGTGAGCTTGTCAAANCCGTCAAAAACCAAGGGAGACCATCAGGGAGAATCAGAATCTGAGACCTCTTTTTCAT
>NZUQ01000035.1 GCA_002697225.1 Candidatus Poribacteria bacterium | reverse complement strand
GATATTAGTCTCTCAAACCATGGAAGTAAAGCAATCAACGCTCGCCTGTTAAATGCCAGATTTCACAGGTGAGCGTTAAATTTACTATATCTTCAACACACACTCATTCAGCAACACTTCCAGTGGTTTCCTGCCCCCAGACACATCTATCGCTACACCGCCGTGTGAGTGGCGTTTGGTCTGCTATCNTTCTTCATCATCGTCAATCACAATAATTGATTTTTGACACACACTCTTCTAATAGNACTTTCATCGGTGGTTTGCCTGCATAAATATCATAGGTGATGNTATTATGTTTATGCCCCACCAGTTCTTTCACAAAATAAGGGAATACTTGTTTGTCCGTCAGTTGAGTTATGACTGTATGCCTTAAAGTGTGAAAGCTCCAGTTGGCATTGGCNAAACNTAACTCGGCCAAAAACTTACGGCTGAACCAGTCACCAATAGACATTTTNTCTTTCTGAAACAGATTCTTCTGACCAGAATCTGCATAGTCTAATATGCCCAACTCTATCAGTTAAGGGTGAATTGGTACCCTACGGATAGAAGATTGTGTCTTTATCTTCTTCCCATTCTGGTTATTAAAGGAAAAACACCAGATGTTATCTCTCAACTCTATANCATTTGTNGTGAGTTGAGCCACTTCCCCTAATCTGGCACCGGTATAGGCTGCAATGTTTGTAACCCAGTAATAGTCTGGCGTAGGTTTTCTCCTGTTGCCAAATCGACCTTTAACAGTGTTGTGTTCCATGAAAGACCAGCCAAGTAGTTTAGGTCCCAGAACCAGCTTCATTTCTTCTACGGAGAAAGGTTCTTTAGCTAATACAACTTCATCTTTGCTAGCTAATGCAATCNTGCCCGCTAAAGTAATTTGTTTTAACAAACNCTTGCTTAATAGCCCAATTAAAGGCTGCAATGGCAACACTGGCATAGGTTTGCTTGCTCGTAAACTTGAGGTTTAGACTATCAAGTCGGTTAAAGGATTTTCTGGCTGTACCATGATTAATCGTACCGACTTCGACATCAGAGCAAGCCTCAATTAAATATTTGCCTATAAACTTGATGCGATATAGACTATCCNCGCTCGCTCCGTTTTTTTGTTTAAAAGACCAAAACTCATTCAATAAGTCAGACAGCTTAATTAAGGGGACAGGAGCTTCAAAGCGGATAGATGAACTCAGGCCAATCTGCTGCCTATACTTTTGAAGTTCCTGCTGAACAATTTGTTTAATTTGTTGCAGTGAAAGCTGAGAACANCCAGAATCTATGGATTGGTATATTTTCTGGCAGTAGTGGTAAAGGTGGTGGGATAGGATTTGTGCATCCTGTTGGAGGCTCGTTCTCAAAGAAATAGNAANCTGTTTTTNTGATGAAAACTTGCCTGNTATCTAACAGGGATTCGNGAGCGAAACAGATATACGTTTCTCCNTTTGTNTTTGAAAAAATGGGAAATCAATGATCACCCGATGAGTGTGATTTGGACGAGCCTTGCTGTTCAACCCCTTATCAATATAGAAAACGATCATGTTCTTATTTTTGACTGTTATAAGACGGTTAATAGTAAATGGCACAATTGGAATCTGCATCCGGACCATGTCGCAGTCAATGTTATCAGTGGTCAGTACCGAGATTGATTGAATTATTGGTTTTCATATGCCAGAAATTCATTAGAANTGTCGATATCTAAAACTTGTGTTGTCTNGCAGGCCAGTCGATGTATTCAGTAATTGAATAGGAAAGTAATTGATGATTTGTGCTGTCGATCATATAAACATTGTCGTTTTTGATTTGGAAAGATCCCTCGGTTTCTATACCAAAGTACTGGGATTTAAAGAGACACATAGAGCTTATCTGGAAGGGGGATGGGTTGAATCAATNGTGGGGCTTAAAGGTGTTCGGGCTAACGTTGCATATGTNATTGCTCCTGCTGGAGCTCCTCGATTGGAGTTACTCTGTTATGAATCACCTACTGGTGATAAATTGCCGGAAAATTCTCGGCCGAACACGCTTGGTCTTCGGCATCTTGCTTTGCAGGTGGATGACATTGATACAGCGGTNAGGCGNTTGAAGGATGCGAAAGCTGAACTTATCAGTGAACCTGTTGTTGTACCCACCGACGTNATCACACACCATGAGGGCCATAAAATTCTTTGCTATTTCCTTGATCCTGATGGTGTATTATTGGAACTTACGGAATATCGTTAGAATGCGATTCTTTTGATATTTAACTACCTGTAACTTGGATGAAATCGAAATAGATGCCAAAGTGANGATTTGGTTTCCTCTAATCTCAATCTGTTTTTTTCCTCTGAATTTCACTNCGNTTTTAGCTGAAATCAATGGATTTGGTATGTTCAACGTCTACTTTTCCATTGATGAGGCTTTGGGTTATCAAGATGTTAGAGATGATTTGTCAGAGGCTCATTTGGCTGGTTGCCGTTTAGTCACGCATTATTTTCGGCAAGAACACAGTCTTAGTGATGAAGATAAACCATTCTGGTTTGGTCTGGAAGATTGGCTGGAAGCAAATCCCGAGGCGGCTGAACGTTTGCAAACTTGGAAAAACAATTATGGAGAATCATTGGGTTGGAAACTCTTTTTTTACAGCACTTATTTGCTAGAAGCATATCAAAAAACTCAAGGNGGTTTAAAAGTATTAGTCGGAGAAATTTATGGGATGTTTCCATNGGATCAGGATGACGTTGATTTAAGATCCTTTGTTACTACTATCTTAGAGTTTGAGGCTGCCAATTGTCCAGACTCAATAGGAGGTTGGTATGTCGTTGAAGAACCCAATAGTTCGGCCAAGCGTTATCATCCAGCTCGATATGAATCAATTGTAGCGTTAATTCAAGCCTCTGAGGCAGACATGGAAATATCGCCACGTCCAATTTATATTGATATTTCTCCCTATCGAAAACGGAGTCAGGTAATCCCATTCCTGAAAAGTGCTGATGTCATCATGATTAGCCCAGATGCCTATATTTGGGCGCGANTGCCACCGACGTACGTTGAAGAAGCACAATACGAATCTATCCATCATGCGATTAGATCCATGCGTAGCCATGCCAAGGCCTCCAACAATCCGGATTCGAGAATCGAGGTGGTTCTTCAGGCATATGACTGGAACTCTAAAGGCCCACTTCAACCTAGTCACATTAATATGCATCAACAGGTTAATTATACTTTACAGCCGGGATGGGTAGACCGAGGTGTTTATGCTATAAGACCCCGATGGGAACCTCCACCCGATGGAATATGGTTCTGGTGGTGGCACGATTGTAAATCAAAAAAANGGACNCCTCAAGGTGATATAATTGAAATCAATCGTTGGGACAAAGGAACTGAAGGGGAGTGGGCAGAAGCCATCCAAACTGAACTTTCGAAGCNGCAACAACCTGTTCAGATTCGTGGGACTGAACGCTGGCAGGGAATCATCCATATCATCGGTGATGTAATTGTTAGTCGAAACGCGACGCTAATATTGGAAGCGGGGACAACTGTGAAATTCGCTACATGGGATCATTTTCAAAGTGGTGCGGATAGCAACCTTTGCGAGCTTATTGTTCGTGGGAAACTGCTTGTGGAAGGAACGCCTAGCCGTCAGGTTCTTCTGACCTCTGATGCTGAGAATCGACGATTGTCCATCAGGCCACGAAAGCCTCGAAAAGCGGACTGGTATGGTATTCGAACTGATGGTACATCAGCTACCGTAATGATTGAGAATTGTCAAATTCAATATGCAATCCAAAAGTAAGACATAGTCCGACTTAGTGGTTTCCTGATTAACCAAAATAAATATTGTCCATTGAGACAATTCAGAGGTTTGGATTCAATCGATTATGCCNTCCGATCTATCTGTNGGCAATCATATCAAACAAAAACGCGTTAAAATCCATATACTACTAATTGGTTTAGTCCTAGTAGGATTCAACAGTTTATGGGTATTAATGGGGACTGAGGTTTGGCATTCGACACAAATGACGATTGCCTCTTTGTTTTTTAATGCGGTTTTTAGTTTGCTGGTTTTGGTTTTAATCAATCTGATTTTGAAGCAAATTATGCCTCGTTTGGTTATGTCGCAGGCAGATCTACAAACCATGTATGTTATGGTTGTTATGTTGACTACTATCAGCGGGCACACGATGATGGGTTATTTGTTACCCGTTATTACCCACGCGTTTTGGTTCGCTTCACCAGAAAATGAGTGGAGACAATTATTTGGTCACCACGTTTGGGATTGGATTGCTGTTAAAAATCCAGAGATTCTGCATGGTTANTATCAAGGAGAGTCAACGCTNTACACTTATGANCGATTACATGCATGGTTGCCTATCATNGTCACATGGTCGGCATTCATNATTGCGTTGTGGTTAGTTTTACTGGCCCTAACTGTGCTNCTTCGGAANCAGTGGACTGAGAATGAAAAACTNAGCTATCCAATTGTTCAACTTCCAATTGCAATGACAAGCAACTCCAAGAAATTTTTTACTAATCACTGGATGTGGATCGGATTTGGCATGGCTGGATCTGCTGAACTTTTGAACGGACTAAACTACCTCTTTCCCACCATTCCCTCCTTACCAATTAAAGGTTTGTCACTTGGTCGATTCAGCTCAAGACCGTGGAGTGCGATGGGATCTATTCATGTTTCTTTTTATCCATTCGCTATCGGCTTAATGTTCTTTACTCCTTTGGATCTCTCTTTTTCTTGTTGGGTGTTTTACCTTTTGGGGCGTGTTCAATTGATTATAAGTGATGCAATTGGAGGGCAAAACATCTATCATCTTGAACAACAAGCAGGAGCATGGATTGCATTCGGATTTATTCCATTATGGACAGGGCGTCGGTATTATTTACGACTGCTNTTTCAAAATTTTNGTAAACGTGATTCACCAGAAAACGACAAATTAGCAGGTCAAAGTGAACCCATGACCTACAGAACGGCAATGACTATAATGACGATTGGATTGGTGTTCCTGATTTTTGTTTGTCATCAAATAGGTATGTCACTTTGGGCAATCTTATTGTTTTTGATAATATATTTCCCAATGGTTATTGGCGTGACACGTATACGTGCTGAAGTTGGGCCACCCGTACACCAAATGATTTTTGTTGATCCTGGTAGAACAATGGTGGCGGCTTTGGGAACACGCCGCCTCGGAACCAATAACCTGATCGGATTAACTTTTCTGTACCCGTTTGTTCGTTGTTTTCGTGCGCATCCGATGCCAAGCGAATTAGAAGCCTTCCGTATTGCTGAGAGGACCCAGATTGGTTACCGTCAACTACAAATAGGTATGATTATAGCTATTATATTTGGTGTTTTATTCACTTTTTGGATTTATCTTCACGTTATGTACCAGATGGGAGCTGCAAGTAAAGCGCGTGGCTGGTTGGTTTACATGGGATGGGAATCATTTAATCGTTTGCAGACATGGATCGTTCATCCACGTAATTCCAATGTTGCTGAGGTCGGAGTAATAACCAGTAGTTTTTTGTTTACTATCGTGTTGTTAATCATGAAAAATTGCTTTTTGTGGTGGCCGCTTCATCCTGGAGGTTACGTACTGGTTACGGGCACAGGATTCTCTGGCTTGTGGTTTACTGCTTTGCTAAGTTGGATGGTCAAAGCTACAGTTTTGAAGATCGGAGGGGTACGGTTATACAGGAAAGCTGTTCCCTTTTTTATGGGGTTGATTTTGGGGGATTATACTCTTGGTTGTCTATGGAGTTTACTCGGGTTAGCTCTAGAGATGCCAACATATATTGTTTGGCATTAATAGGTCGGCTGGGGATTGGCAGAATTAGTGCAATCCGACTGTTACCATATCCTTGAGGATCAACGGAAATTCAAGAAATGTCTTCAACCATACTTTTCGTAGATGATCATAACATACTTTATCGCTCAGGGACACGACGTGTACTAAACTCTCCCATACGCCATGATGCTAACCCGTTGATTACGCCAGATCGACCATGGGAAACAGCTATTGCTTGGACTAGTGTATGCCGGAATTATCTTACAGGTAAGTATCAGTTATGGTACCAGTCATTTGCGGGTGACCGAGCAGACAACTCAACGCATCGATGTGTTGTCTGTTATGCAGAATCGGATGACGGTATTCATTTTATTAAACCTAATCTGAATCTGTTTAATTTTAACAAAATTAAGGATACGAATATCGTTTTGGTTGGGAATGGTGGCCACTCACTTCGCTATGCTAACTCAGTTATTATTGATTCAAAGGAAAAAGATCCAAATCGGCGTTATAAAATGGCCTATTTTGATTTTGCTCAGGACAAGAAAAATGAATATCCTGGGTTGTGTGTTGCTTTTTCTGCTGATGGTATTCGTTGGGAAAAATATTCTCGAGCTCCGTTATTGAAGTCGTCTTATGGTAGTTATGGTCAGGCAGTTCCATTTGACAGCGATCTAGATCAACCTTGGGATGTTCCTCTTTCGATGTCCGACGCCGTTGACGTGATTTATGATCCAAGGCGAAAGGTTTATGCTTTATATGGAAAGATGTGGATTGATGGGCCAGATGGAGGGATGTATTGGAAACATGGTATGGGACGGACAGAAAGTGAGAACTTCGTTGACTGGACAACGCCGGAACTCCTCTGTGTTCCTGATGAATCTGACCCTTCACACGTTGAGTTTCATACTTCTCCGGTATTTTTTTATCAAGATGTATATTTTTGTTTGAACCAGATTCTTAACAGAAGTGTTCAGGGAGGTGTAATTGACATTGAGCTAGGGATTAGTCGCGATGGAATTAATTGGCACCGTCCATTTAAATCGCATTTTTTTCTTAGTCGATCTGGTCATAACCAATTTGACAGCGGATCGATCTTTACCAATTCTACTCCTGTTATTCTGGATNATGAGATCCGTTTTTATTATGGNGGTTATTCGCAAGGNGCGACGGGNGCAGACGATTANAATCATGTTAGTGGTGTAGGGNTGGCAGTGCTNCAGNGAGATCGGTTTGCAGGTTTGACACCGGTNTCNTTNAGTGATCAATCNACTTTGAGAAAACCATTGCAGAATATTGGACAGATCACTCTGAAACCGATTATTCTTGTCAACTGGAATCAAATTTTCCTTAATGCTGATGCCTCCCATGGAACTGTTTTGGCTGAATTACTTGATCAACGTGGTAGGCGTGTAAAGGGATTTTCAAAAAATGAAGCTATCCCGATTCAAGGAGATTCGTTGAAGCATAAGGTCAGGTGGCGTGATTGTAAACTAACCGATCTCGACGGAGGAGCTTACTCATTACGATTGCATCTGGATGAAGCAACTATCTATGCCCTTACTCTAGTTCCAAAAATCTGATCCCATCAGTTAGCATCTTTATGGTTATTGTTGTATTCAATCTTCTAATAGTCTGAGTGAAGCAAATTGAGTGGGTTGATCTGATTTTCTTACAATCCGTAGAATGAACTTAAATTTATCACAAATCTTGTGAATTCTCTAATTGTTCTAAGTGAAGGTTTGCTAATGTAAAGGGGGAGATGAGGATGGTACCGTTTTTGACATCGAGATCAATTCTTGTTAAACTTAATAACGGTTTTGGTTTTAATTTCTTCATATGGTATTGGCTTGAATAGACCTCAATTTTTTCCACTCGCCTCGATTATTGTATTTATTGCACTTGTTCTGTTTTTAATCCTGAATTCCCGTGACAATAGTAGCCCTTCTTTGGTTTCCCCAATACTGCTTTATTGTGCTGCTGGAATCAAACCCCCGGTAGAAATGGCTGCAAGAAACTATGAATCAGAATACAATTACAGGGTAGACATTCAGTATGGAGGATCGGGAACTTTGTTGAGCAATTTGAAGGTTGCTAGGACAGGAGATCTTTATATTGCAGCGGATGAGAGCTATATTGAGATTGCCCGCCAGCAAAATCTAGTAGAAGAAGCAATCCCGTTGGCTGTGATGATGCCGGTGATTGCGGTACCGAAAGGGAACCCTAAGGGAATCCATTCGATTCAGAGTTTAATAGACAACAATCACAAAATAGCTCTTGGGAATCCAGATGCGGCATCAATCGGAAAAATATCAAAAAAACTGCTCACTAATTCGGGGGATTGGCCAGCGATTAAAGAACATGCGATAGTTTTTTATCCGACTGTCCCTGAAATTGCCAATAGTATCAAACTAGGTGCTGTAGATGCAGGTATTGTTTGGGATGCAACGGTAAATCAATATCCCGAACTGGATCTTGTCCGAGTGCCGGAGTTGGAATTGGGGTCTCAGAAAGCGACAATCGGTGTTTTAAAGACAGCGAAAGATCCTGCAACTGCCCTCCGGTTTGCTAGGTATTTAGCTGCACGCGATCGTGGTTTAATCCAATTTGATAACTATGGATATATGCCAGTTAGTGGAGACTTGTGGATGGAGAAACCGGAGATTCTATTTTTTAGCGGAGGGGTTAATCGTCCGGCAGTCGAACAGACAATTCAGAAATTTGAGGCGCGTGAAGGGGTTAAAGTAACCAGAGTTTATAATGGCTGTGGAATTCTTGTTTCCCAAATTAGGGCAGGGGAAAAGCCTGATGCTTACTTTGCCTGTGATGTCAGTTTCATGACTCAAGTAAAAAGCCAGTTTGATAACTCGACCGATATTTCTGCAACTGATATTGTTATCCTCACGAAAAAAAACAATCCGAAGCAAATCCTGAACCTAAGAGATTTAGCACAATCAGGACTAAGACTTGGTGTGGCAAATGCTGACCAAAGTGCACTTGGGGATTTAACTCGTAGAATGCTGCAATCTGAAGGCGTGTATGACGATATAATGAAGAACGTGCGAGTAGAGACGCCTACTGCAGATCTCTTGGTCAATCAACTTTTGGTTGGACCGCTAGATGCGGTCATTGTCTACGAAGCAAATTGTGCTAATGTTTTGGATGAACTTGAGTTAATTCGCCTTAATTTATCATCTGCTAAAGCTATCCAGCCAATTGCTGTTGGCAGAAGATCGGATCACAAACATTTGGCTAGTCGTTTGCTCAAAGCTATCCAGTCACCACAATCTCAAACCACATTTGAATCGATCGGTTTTCGGTGGATCCGAAATAGAGGCTAGGAAATTTGAGTTTGGAAATTGAGAGAGAAACGTCATCTCGTATATCATCTGATGTTCCATTTCTCGCATCATTATGGATTATCGGAGGGGTGTACATTATATTAATTTTATCTCTTCTTATCGCTGATGCCTCATATTCAACACCCAGCCATTTTTTGAAAGCTTTACAGTCTAAAGAAATTCGTTACGCTATAAAATTGAGCTTAATTTCCTGTACCATGGCTGCTATCCTGTCGTTGTGGGTCGCTATCCCGATTGGTTACTTGATGTCTCGTTATAATTTTCGTGGCAAAATCTTTTTTGATGCTATCTTGGATATACCCATTGTTTTACCTCCCTTGGTTATCGGTTTGAGTCTTCTTATTTTGTTTCAAACCCCTATTGGACGAGCTATAGAAAGTAAAGTTACAATTACTTATGGAATCCCGGCAGTGATTTTGGCACAATTCATGGTCGCTTGTGCATTTGCTGTTCGAGCCATGCGTGTTTCCTTTGATCAACTTGACCCTCGACAGGAACAAGTTGCTCTGACTTTGGGATGCAATCGCAATCAAGCTTTTTGGCTTGTTGTTTTACCTGAAGTTAGGCATGGGATTCTAACCGCAGCTACGCTTGCTTGGTCTAGGTCTCTGGGGGAGTTCGGGCCGATTCTGATTTTTGCAGGGGCTACGCGCATGCGGACGGAGGTACTGCCGACAACTGTTTTTCTGGAATTGAGTATCGGTAACATTGAATCCGCGGTTGCTGTTTCGCTTTTGATGGTGTTTGCTGCTGTCATTGTTTTGATTATAGTACGGATATACGGTTTAAAAGGAGCAATCAAGTTCCACCGATGATTGATGTAATAAACCTTTCTATTCGTGTAGGGGATTTTGCCCTTGATGGTATCAATTTCCATGTTCCAAGTGGCAATTATGGTATCTTAATGGGTAAGACAGGAAGTGGTAAAACCTCAATCATAGAATCGATTTGTGGGTTGCTCAAACCCACAAGTGGTACGATTAAGATCATGGGGCGTGATGTGACNCACCTGAAACCTTCTTCTCGGGGNATTGGTTTCGTNCCGCAAGACGGAGCACTTTTTTCTACCATGACGGTCCGAAATCATCTTGGTTTTGGNTTATCAATTCGCAAGTGGGATCGAAAACGTATCGAAAAGAGGGTTGTCGAACTTGCAGAAACGCTGAGAATCCTCCATTTGTTAGACCGAGTTCCCTATGGTTTATCAGGTGGAGAGCGGCAACGTGTTTCGCTTGGTCGTGCTTTATCGTATTATCCTAATGTTTTATGTTTAGATGAACCATTTAGTGCTTTAGATGATGAAACTCGTGAGGATATGTATNANTTNCTAAAGNTAATCNTTGATCAAANGGGCATTANCNTNTTTCATATTACACACAGTTATCATGAAGCNCGACGNTTAGCNGACAAAATATTNCGGNTNGAAAACGGAAAGATATTGGAGNGNGNTANTTGAAGATAACCATTGAATATTCGGCACAGATTAGACNTNNCNTTGGNGTNTCAGAAGAGACNATTGATTTGGANNATTCTCAGNATNTACACGATCTGATTTTGNATCTAGCNGAGAAACATGGTCANTTATTCAAAGATCTTATTNTNGATATGGAAGGGAATTTNAGNCGGATGATTCTAGCTAGTGTCAANGGNGNACAGNTTCNNGGAAGAACTTCAGCTNATTTGAAAGATGGAGATCNTGTTAANTTAATGTCTCCTATTTCTGGNGGGTAATNTTATTNCTNNGNAAAAAGAAATAGAAAATTTNGGGAGGNTAAAANTAGGATAATGATCAGAATATCAGTTTGGGATGGNGGNCTTTCNGATAGCTACCTGCGGATGGTAACGCAGTTGGGAGCNAACTGCATCGATTTTGGGAATGACAAGAGTTTTCCTGGTGTTGCTGAACAAGGCTATCCAGATATGGATCAATTGCTGAAGATTAAAAAAAAGATCCATACTTGGGGGTTGGAAATTAATCGTGTGACCTTGCCAAATATCACCGAGAAATTTATGAACAATTTGCCTGGTGCCGAGGACGAACTAGAAAATACCGCGACAGCTTTAAGGATCTTTGCGGAAGCAGGTGTGCCAATTGCCCGCCAAAGATTGGCGGGAGATACTTTCCCTCAACTTATGACACGTTATCAGTCTGTACACCGTGGTGGTTACGTTTCCCGTGGTGAAAGTAGGGCTTTGACTAGAGGTGAACTTGAAACACCCAATTATGATGAGTTACAAGAGTGGTGGAACCGTTTTTGCGATATTTACTCCACTCTTGTACCGATTGCTGAAGAGTGTGGTATCAAGCTAGCGATTCATCCCTCTGATGTCCCTAATCCTGATACCCCTTTGGGGGGGTTGGGATTTCATCGTGTCATTGATGCCTTTCCGAGTCGAAGTGTTGGGTATTTGTACTGTGTTGGCACAAGGGCCGAGTCAGGCGGATCGTCAATCGTCATGGACGAAATTCATAATTACGGCCGTAAAGGAAGGATTTTTATGATCCATTTGCGTAATGTCCGTGCTAGTTTGGCAACAGCTGAAGCTTTTGAAGAAGTGCTGTTGGATGATGGTGATATGAATATGTTCAAAGTTCTGCTTGAATTGCAAAAAATTGGTTTTGATGGATGCTTGAATCCAGACCATATTCCGAATATAGAGGGAGGTGGCAGTGGTTTGGCCTATTCAATTGGTTATATTAGAGCTTTATTGGCAGCACTGGCAGCAATGCCTTAAGTATTATCAGTGGTTATTGATCAATGACTAACCAAAAGAAAGTGTTAACTGAGCTAGATCGACAGATTTACGAGTGGCAAATGTGGGTGCCGGAGTTTGGGGAAGTCGGTCAAGAAAAACTGAAAAACACTTCGATACTGGTTTCGCGATGTGGTGGTTTGGGCAGTGTCGTTGCCTATGAATTGGCTGCGGCTGGCGTTGGAAAGTTGGTTTTAGCTCATGCTGGTAACCTTAAACATAGTGATCTCAACCGCCAGTTATTAATGACTTATGATCACCTCGGAAAACCGCGCATTGAGTCAGTGCAAAGGAGACTTCGAGATTTGAATCCACACATGGAAATTGAGGCTTATGGTGAAAACGTCAGCGAATTAAACGCGAGAGAGCTAGTTTCTAAAGTGGATCTTATTATTGACTGTGCTCCGCTTTTCGAGGAACGTTTTGCCATGAATCAACAAGCGGTTGTTCAGGGTATACCTTTAGTTGAATGTGCAATGTATGATTTAGAAGCTCAGGTGACGACTATTATTCCTAAAGAAACACCTTGTTTGGCTTGCTTGTATCCAGACCAACCACCAATTTGGACACGTGAATTTCCTGTTTTCGGTGCTGTATCTGGGATGATCGGCTGCATTGCTGTTATGGAAGCCATAAAAATCATTGCAGGTTTTGGGCACACACTGA
Organism: Candidatus Poribacteria bacterium; assembly: GCA_002697225.1. The sequence goes on along the minus strand of NZUQ01000035.1, from coordinate 4,852 downwards.
AAAGTAAAATGCTGAACATAGATTTGCGATCGATGAAATTCCAGATCATAGATATTTCTCCAGCCTCGGATTGTCATATCTGTGGACATTTATAATTTAGAAAGAGAGTTCATTACTTTGTCAGATTACATTAATCCCTATTCAAATTCACGTCGTTGGTTAAGAGGGAATTTGCATGGACATACCTGTTGTGGGAAATTTATGGACGCCGCTGTGAGCGGACAGATCTATGCTAATTTAGGCTATGATTTCATGGCGATCACCGATCATAATCTCGTCCACGACTCAAATCAATGGAGATCATGGCAGGAGCAGGTTGGCTTGGTCATTATTCCAGGTGAAGAAAACGGAAGTACTGATCATATTCTCGAAATTGGAGTGTCAGCGGTTACACCTACATCAAGTGAAAGTTATGTCGCTCGTGCTAAAACTTTACGGGATGCAGGTGGTTTCATCATTGGTTGTCATCCGCAAGAGTATCCAGATCGAGGAGAAAAGAACGTAAGTGATGCCGCCGAAATTCTTCANGGTTTTGAACTTTTCAATGGTCTTCGGGAGGGACGTGGTTTCGATGAGATGGCTAACGTCGATTTGTGGGATNAGATTTTGACTCAAGGNCATAAGNTCTGGGGGGTTGCCACGGATGATTTTCACTGTGCTCACATCACACCTGGACATGGTTGGGTNTGTGTCCAGATGCCGGAGGATGTTCCAGAGAANGTACCTTGGAAAACNATTGTCCAGCAACTCAAAAAAGGCGCGTTTTTTGCCAGCACTTATTCTTCNTTTGAAGAGATTATCTTGGAAGATGGTATTTTGAAGGTTACTACGAAACAATCNCGAGAGATCCAGATTATTGCGGATGGAGGTCAAATTGTCTTCCAAGTTGAAGGTACAAACTTGGAATGGCGTGTCGAATCTAATTTGACTTACTTTCGGATTGAAGCGTTAAGCGGTGTCAAACGAGCATGGAGTCAACCATTTTTTCAACAATTCATACATAATGATGCTGATTGACCTAGGTCTATTAGGTATTTAAGGATCCTATTTGATGAAGCGAATTTGTTCTGTGATCAGTGGACTATTGCTTTTTTCTTGCTTATCGGCTTTTNCTTGCCGTTTCACTGTTCGTGAAGTCGGTTTTGCTGATGTTGTACCGCAATTCTATCATTTATATTGTTATGTTNATAACCAAACTGAAGCTGGGATTATTTCTGCTTTTAACCAAAGTACCTTTACGTATTTTATTGACACTAATGTGAAGAGNAAAGTGATTAACATCGACCAATTCNGTAATCCACATCCTTCTAAATATTTTAAGGAATGGGANNCTGAAAAGTTGCCAACCGTTGTCTTNGTGTCACCAAATGANACTCCAATTCCTTTTCTGTTACCGTCANACAAAANTGGAATCNGGAGTCTAGTTGAACGGATAATTCGATCTAANATGCGGGATCAAATNATTAAGGCTNCCATCCAAACCTATGGNGTGGTTTTGCTNGTTGAAGGAAAAAATTCGGCNGAAAATCGGCAAGCTCATTCTGCGATTCGCNTNGCTATTGAACAAATCAAAGANAAAATNCCTGANATGCCTAAACCTGTTAGTGAATTACCAAGGATAATTACACTTTCGTATCAAAAGAGAGATCAAGAAAAAATTCTACTATGGAGTTTGACAGGAGAAATCGAATTGGTAGGAGGGCCTTTTGCTATTGTGTTGTATGGNCGAGGGAGACAGATTGGTCCGCTTATGGAAGGTAATCAGATTACAACAGCAAATTTNGTGAATACGCTATCGCTGATTGGGGCTGATTGTGAGTGCGGGCTTGACAGATCTACCATGTTGGGNACAATGATACCTCTCAAATGGGATCAATCAATGCAAGCTGATTTAGTCAAACAACTTGGGTTTGATCCGGAAAGCCCCATGATTAAGAACGAAATTAGTCAGATTTTGTCTANAACACCNGNTTCCCCAGGACAAAGNATATCTGAGGATCCACTGTTAGGGTATACTGAATTTACAGTAACATTTGAGTCGGAGTCGGCCATTGAGTTGNTCAAGGAGGNGGCTGATTCTCTTGTTGACNCTGATATTCCAGAGTCGTTTGACTCANNTGTTCCNCCAATTTGGTTGTCGTTGATTATAGTCATCTTGTTAGGACTTGCCATATTNAATTCNGGAATCTTAGTNTTTCTGCGAAANCGGAANAATTCCTGATGCTGATTTTAGTCCTAAAAGAGATTGTACACCGTAAGACTAATTTTCTNCTGAGCTTGNTCTCCATAATAGTTGCTGTTGCTTTGNTTGTATCTTGTTTTACTATGGGNGCNGCGTCTAAGCGTGAAACGAGTCGTCTCATGCGTGAAATGGGGTTCAACCTACGNATCATACCAAAAGATACAGATATGACAACTTTTTGGAGTGTGGGTTTTTCTGAGACAACTATGCCCCATGAGTACATTGACCGAATGAGCGATTACCCCGGTATTTCGTACGAACATTTAACAGCTACATTACAGCAACGGATTCGNTGGAAAGGGATCGATCTCATTCTGACTGGTTTTTCCTCATCGATCACTGGGAAAAAAAAACCGATGGTATATGAAATTGAGTCAGGGAACGTCCATATCGGTTACGAAATTGCCAAAAAATTAAACCTCAAACGTGGGCAGGAAATCGGGATTTCAGGCTATCAATTTTTGATTGAGAGATGTTTGCCTGAAAGTGGNAGTGCCGATGATATCCGAGTGCAGATGCTATTAAATGATGCTCANAAAGTTCTCGGTTTACAAGGAAGAATTAATGAGATCCGTGCTATTGATTGTTTCTGTCTAGAACAGAGTGGAGATGCTATTGGAATGCTTCGTTNGGAATTGGAACGCATACTACCCGCGGCCAAAGTCACCCAAGTAAAAGCTGTTGCCAAAGCACGCAACGATCAGCGAAAAATGGCCAACAAATATTTTGTTTTTATCATACCTGTAGTAGTTATNGGTTGTGTTGTATGGTTGGGGATGATGATGATCATAAANGTACGGGATCGGCGCACAGAAATTGGTGTGATGCGCGCGCTTGGTTATGGTTCAGGAAAGATTTCGTCACTTTTTCTGGGGAAATCAGTTGTCATTGGTCTGATTGGCGCACTATTTGGCTTTTTGTTAGGTACAGGCTTAGCCTTGCGAATCGGNCCTGAGATCTTTAAACTAACTGCTAACCAGATTCACCCGATATTTAGTTTGCTTGCATGGTCAATATTGATTGCGCCGGTTTTTGCTGCTTTTTCTAGTTTTATTCCTACCATGATTGCCATCGCAGTTGATCCTGCCGTTTCTCTGCGACAGGACTAATCCTGAAATTATGATTCTACCTCAACATATATCTAGGAATCTTTCATGGGCAAGTTAACCTTGACCTTTTCTTTTGCTGAATGGTAACTTGCTAGTACAACTTCAACGGCATGTTTTCCTGCTCTGCCATCAACTATAGGTGTTTTNCCTTCGCGGATACAGTNGACAAAGTGNGTTAGTTCTCCNTCNACNCCATGAGGTACGCTNCGGTCGGGTANNATTTCCTGCCACTCTGACTGGNCAATTTTCTTGAGATAGGCTGTGTCTGTTTGCATATTTAATTTGAGAGATCCTNTTGTTCCGTCGATAATGGTGTCGTTAGTGCCTCTGNCGCCCATAAAACTCCCCCANCTAAGAATACCGACTGCTTCAGAATCGTATCGAATCAAGGTAATGGCATAATCTTCCCAGTCATCGTGTCCAGAATAACTGCCAACTTCTGCCGAAACNGTAATCGCTGTCCCTCCAAACCAATTGATGAGATCCGATTTATGTATTCCATTTTCCAAGAGACCGCCGATTGATCCGTACCAACTTGATGGNCGNNTNCGNGGGCAACTATATGGTCCGGTATAATCGGTTTCAATGTAAACGACATCCCCAATTTGCCCTTGATTAATCAAGTNTTTTCCTAGTGTATGTACTGGATAAAAACGTAGAACCTGACCAACCATTAAAAGAGTGTTTGCTTCATNTGAGGCTTGGATCATAGCTTCAGAATCAGCCAAATCGACTGAAAGCGGCTTTTCACAAAAGGTGTGGACATTCATCTTAGCAGCGTTGACCACAACCTCTCGATGTGCAAATGGAGGTGTTGCCACTATCACACCATCAACTATTTCAAGGAGTNGGTGGTAGTCTTGAAAAGCTTGGATTTGGTGTTGTGACGCAANTTTTTCTGCTGCTTCAAGCCGCAGGTCTGCTACCCCAACAAACTCACAATTCTTAACTTTAGGGAGGGTATTGCAATGTGCTCCCCCCATTCCTCCAACTCCAATAACTCCAACGCGAATCATAAGACGGTTCCTTATATAAATCTATTGACATACATGTACTTTGATTNCTCCAGATTTTTTATCNGCGGAAATCCGGAAAGCTTCAGAAATTTCAGTTAGTGGTAACCGNTGTGTTACTAGTTTTGTGGCGTCAACCTTACCAGATTCGACTAAGTCTATACTGGCTTGGAAATCTGTTTCCATACCACTGTAACCGTAGCAGTTAGATCCAGTAACCATAACCTCAGACCAAACAATTCGACTGAGTTCAACTTCCAGCGGTTTATAGTACCCCGCGACAAGGACCACTGATCCTCGGGGGCGAACAATTGCTAAGGCCTCGTTAAAATTTTGTCCTCCTCCAACGGTTTCGATAGCAACATCCATCCTGCAACCGTCTGTTAGATCCATCACGTACTCTTTTAAATCGACTTTACTGATATCTACGATGTGATCCGCACCAAGTTCTTGGGCCAACTTATATTGTTGGTCGTATTTGACGGCAA
>NZUQ01000034.1 GCA_002697225.1 Candidatus Poribacteria bacterium | reverse complement strand
ACAAAACATGTTTTCCTGCCTCTAAGGCTTGTTCGGCATAGTCGAGGTTTTCAAATATACGGCCTTCGACTACCACGGCATCGATATCACTGCTCAATACAGCTTCGACCGAAGGGAAAATATGAGCGTTCCAACGTTTTGCTCTTTCGGCCACAACAGCCGGATCGTTATCATAAATCCCAAGCAGTTCAAACTCACTGGGATTAGCGGTTGATTCACGCACATGCATACCTGTGTGACTATGCCAACAACCGAGAAAAGCAAACTTAAATGCCATAATCATCTCCTTCTTGATTTCATACTGATATCATAACACAAATTTGTTACGTGGTTTCTTCGATTATACTATCCCAACCACAGCCACAATTCGTTATTAAACGAAACTTTTCCAGATTAATCTTGCTGAAAAAACTAAAATGGAACAAACGAGGATAATCCTAATGGTTTTGTCTCCCTTAGCCACTGCCCAGTGACTACCAATTGATACGCCTATTGAATTACCTCCAGCCAACGCTAAGCCAAGCCCCCAATCGACATGCCCTTTTATGACGAAAATCAACAGGGCTATCAGAGTACCAAAAAACACTACAAACATCTTAAGCGCGTTTGTTCTCACTAGACTAAACCCGTTCACAGTTGTTATTGTCATAATGATCATAAACCCTACACCTGCTTGAATAAAACCTATGTAAATGCCTAGAAAAAAGAAAATTAAAGCAGCAAGGACTTTTCTGGATGAACTGAGATTTTCTTTAGAACTTTGCAACTTTTTAAGCGGATTAAAAATGGTAATAGCTAAAACAATAATCATGATACCTGCTAAGATACGATTGAAAATGATACTGCTTTTGTCTACCGTTCCGAGTTGAATAACCAATAGTGTTCCGATAATAACCCCGCACACAGTGGGAACAGAAATTAAAATACCGTATCTGAAATCGGAAATACCTTTCCTCCGAAAACTCGCAATGCCAAAAGCACTCTGAATGGCAAGTGCCACACGATTTGTTCCATTAGCAACTGTTGGACCGTCCAGACCAAGAAAGATAAGAACAGGAAGTGTTAACAGAGATCCNCCTGCAGCCATTGAGCTGATAAAACCAGAGCANATTCCCGTTNTCACNAGGATAGCATGTTTAAACATGGGTTGATTNAGGAGTTCCATAATACATTCCCNCAGAATTGCTTCAGCTTATTTAGANCTTCCCTCGNTGGCTTTCAGGATTTCCTTCGCTTCCTCAATAATCCGTTTCTTGATCCAGACTTCGGCCTGCTGACGCATTTGATGAAGCTGATGGTTGTGTGCATTCTTGGCATCCAGACCTGCTGCATCAAAAGGGGCTTCGGGCCAGTCCCANTCATCTGTTCGAAAAGANGGAATAGGGATAATNCGCTCATGATGTTGGCNGTTGACTGCGTTGCCGATTGGGTTACGNGCCCAAGCATAGCGAACAGCCTCNGGTTNAAGAACCATCGGACTCCAAATCTTCAGCTTCTGTTNGTCANNACGATCGCGACCGTGCTCGTCTTNNCCAACAACAACAAATTCCGCCTTGGCTGGATAGAANTGCTGATCCTCACCAGCAATGGCAAAACCTTCAAAAGGCCGTCCGTCATGAACTCGAACCGCTCGATCGAAAGTTANTATTAAATGATTGCCTCTATTCTCTAATTCNGTACAGATNGCAGGTTGCCAACCCAACTGAGTTTGGCCGTATTGGGTGTGCAAAGCCCAACGAGCTATTCGCTCTCCCAATTCGACCTTCTTATGTGGATGGTACCAAGGCACCTGTTGGTCGTAGGCTGGTGCGAAACCTACATTTTCCAGTTCCTGCCAAGCTTTGTACTGCCCTTCACGAATGAAGGGGCCGGCGTCAATCATGCTAATCTCAAAATTTTGATATATTTGTGGGTTTCCACCAGCCGTGAGCGAGATAATTCCGAATGGCATAGCCTCATTTTGAAAGGCACGTCGCCAATCCTGAATCATGGCCTTAAAAACTCGAGCGTATAGCTTGGGGCGAGCATCTCCGAGTGCGTTATTGTAGCCTTGATTGAAAATAGCTCCCCTCAGATTGAAGTCGGCATAAGGAACAATCATACCGTTAAAAGAAGCTCCGGGATTATTTCTGTCGCTTGCAGGGTCTTGGCCTGGCTCAGTCGGCTTTGGATTCGGCGATTTTCCCTCCTTTTTACGGCGTTCAGTATCTTCCTTCCAGTGATCGATGCGTTCCTGAAGACTAGCTTCTGCGTCGTAGTCTTCAATCTTAGCATCCCATTCGGCAAGCAAGGGACGGGCTCCGTCTACGGTTTTCAGCATGTCACGTGAAGTCCAAGCTTCCACTGTGGTTCCACCCCAAGCTGTATCGATCAAACCAATGGGAATACCTGAAACAAGGTGGAGGCGGCGACCGAAGATATAACCGATTGCCGAAAACCGATGAACAGTTTCTGGCGTGCAACGGAACCATCCTCCTTTCTGTTCGTATCGGCCTGTCCAGGAATTGTATTCGTTGATTCGTGCAAAGTTCGAGAGCGGTTGAGGAGAAGCCTCCTGGGGAATGGTCATCAATCGAATATTTGGATGATTGGCCGAAGCGACCTCCATGTCACCATGGTAAACATTTTCGAGTTCGTCCTCCATATTGCTCTGTCCACCAAGTATCCAGACATCGCCAATAATCACGTCCTGATATTCGATAGTTTCTGAATTGGAAGTAACCGACAAGGTCGTACCTTCGGCGTTGGCAGACAGTGCCTCGAGTTCGAGCGACCATGTGCCGTGTTGGTCGGCCTTGGTACTGCCGTTCAAGTCTGATAAACAGACTTGAACGGTGGCTTCAGGCTCCGCCAATCCCCACATGCGAATTGGCTTATCTCGCTGAATAACCATATGGTCACCAAAGATGTGGGGAATTTGCAGTTTCNNGCACGTGTTNTGTTCAACAACAGAGAANNATAGGAAAAGAGGAAGACAAAGANAGTTTTCTAGCATAATTGTTCTTAGTTAACTTTCATTAGTTATTCATTTAGTTGGTGTACTTCTCGCCCTTACCTGATTTTACCTGCCACTTTTTCAAAAGCTTCTGGGTTTAGAATTCGTGTCTCGTTGAGTTCAAGGTCAAAATGAGAGAGGCCTCTCGAATNTTAAGAAATGGTTAATGAAATTGGAGTCTAGGCAAGTTGAACACATTTTAGCTGGATTTAATTTTTCGTTCTGATAATGGAGTCCATCTTCGTCCACCACCGCTAACTTGAGCTCGNTCCCACCGTTGGCGCAAAGCCGCAAAATCAGCTGGNTCTGTTGTTTCTCGTNCTGGATNTTGTGTGTCCCGAATTACGAAATAGGCTTCACCCGGATAGCAAGCCATTGTCACTGGATCTCGATCGGATGTGTAATCTTGAGGTATTTCGTCNATGTTGCTTGGCACTTCAAAATCTTGGTANCGTAAATCAATGCTCCATCGGACAATATNAGTCGTATTCTCAAAGGAAGCGTGTGGCGTCATGCTTGTCATCAGTAGCACAGAACCCGCCGGCATTTCTACAGGAATTGCTCCAGTTGGCAAATCCTCTGGTGCAACTTCCAGAAAACCCGCATGNCCCCCTGTATAGTGCCGAATNATTCCCGACTGGTGTGACTTGGGGATTANCCACAANCATCCATTTTCTAAGGTTGCATCCACTAAAGGAATCCAGCAAGTAATCATTACATAGTCGTAACAATGCGACATCGAATAACCTGCGTCTTGGTGCCATGGAACTTCTCCTCCTAGATAGCCTGGGACTTTAGGTCGTACNCGNTAAATCGAAGTAGCAACAATGTCAGGACCTATCAAATCTGCCACACAATCGACAAGCGGTGGGTGACGCAAGGTCTCTAACATGCCAACGCCGTGAAAACGGCCTGACCAAATCGACATTAACACCTGGTGCCCAGCATCTGGGTTATGTCGATAGAGTTTGGCTAGGCGTGTTTCAAAGGAAGCTTCTGCGAAGTCTCGATCCAGTTGTTTCTCAGCGATCAGTTGATCACACTTATCTTGAATCGCTTTGGTTAACCCTTGACAAAGCAGTTGCAAATCAATATTACTATAAATGCCTTCCTTGACTAAATAACCTTGTTCCTTAAATTGTTCTACTTCNGCTAAAGTTAAGCCCATTCTATGGTTCTTCCTTTCAATCGACCTCAACTCTCATAATTGCTTTTTTTTCACCGAGCGTGGTGATTTATGTGGGTACTGTGCTAACCCTTTAAACCGTTCTATACAAACTTTGTCTGCTTCAGCATCCACCAGCATGTTGGGAGAAGCAACTCGAATCAGAGTTGAAGTCCGTCTATGTTATGTACGAGGCCAGCGATTTCGTGGCCACTCAGGAAACCTGTCTGCATGCTGTTTGACGCGTGACACTTCATCTGCCCACGCTTGNCTGTCTAGNGTCTCGGATGTCGGATTCGAAGGACTTCGTGCTACAAATCCAGGGACATACCAACGGCCCGTAGCACGACCAATTTCCTGGTAACGAAGATCCATGCTCCAACGAACAGTATCCGTTTGATTGACAAGTGAACCGTGTGGCAACATACTGCCAAATATTACCATACTACCAGCTTGAGTTGGCAATGGCAGTCGTTCAGATTGCGGAATATNTTCCAGTAAAAGATTCAGACCTCCTTCGCCCCAAACGTGACGAAAAACACCCTCGTGATGCCGACGGGGNGCAACCCACAAACATCCGTTTTCAACTGTCGTATCGACCAATGGTACAAGACAGGCTATAATCAAAGTCTCGTCCCCATCTGGCAGATAATATCCCGCATCCTGATGAGGACTGGTGTATCCACCAGGTAAACGAGGGTGGATATTGTATGATGGGTGGCAGAGAACCTCGGCTCCTACTAAGCATTCCACTCGATCTAAGATTTTAGAATGTTTCATGAACTGGAACAACGCTTCTCCCTTATGAAACCGACCGTCTGAAAACAGAGAAGAAATGACTTCTGGGNCTTCTTCCGCAATTTTTGCTAGGCGACGCTCAAAGGGTTCGTCTTGGTNCAAATCGCTGAGCGCCTCTGCCTGACACAGTTTCTGAGCCTGAAGCTCTATGAGGNTATTGAACTCGTCTNTTACTGGCAGCAAGTCCTCTGAAGTAAATAAGTCTTCAATGATCACATATCCCTCTCGCTCTAAGGCCTTTATCTGTAAGTCATTTAGCATTGGATAAAGCTCCTATTTGAGCCTGCTACGCTCAGCGCGGGCCGTCTGTTTTTGACGCTCCCAATAGTTATCTACCGGGATATCCCTTGGTGTTGGCGGCAACCGAAATACAAGGGTATATGCACGACGAGGCTGAGCAGTCACATTTGGTCCCGCATAGTGGAGCATATAAGAGGCATGAAGTGTAGCGCCTCCAGCCGGAATTGGACAGGCAACTGCCTGATCTGCCCAATGCTCTGGCTCATCCACTTCCAAACCGTGAATAAGAGGATTATGATTAATGCTGTGATGTGGAAGGACATCTAGTTTATGGCTACCTGGAACAAACTGTAGACAACCGGAGTCTACAATGGCGTTGTCCAATGATAACCAAAAATTGACGTTTCGAAAAAATTGCGTTGGATTATGATAAGCTTGGTCCTGATGCCAAGGCGTACTGACGCCAATCCGGGGCGGTTTATAAATCATATGCTCGCCAATTTGATCTTGGACATTAGGACCAAGCAGTTGATGAGCAATGATTTTGGCGTTCGCTCGGTAGAGAGTGTTTTTAAGTTCTGGAACGTATCGACTCGGACCGAGAATTTGAGGTAGTTTTGGTTGGTCTTCATCATCTGTCCCAGCTAGATCGAACTGGTCACCTTGTTTCCAACCAACCTTTGTCTTCAACAGACGATCATAAATGCGGCGAAGCCATTCTAGTTCCTCTGACGTTGTCACCGCTTCGAGGGTCAAATACCCATTTAGTTCAAAGAAGTCAATTTGTTGTTGAGTAAGCTTATTTTTCATTCAACATTATCTTTTAGGACTTCTTCTCATCCTTCTAAAGCGGAATTGCCGAATATCCCAAGATCCTAAAAACTGCGAGTCAAATTAGTCCACATGTCATCTTAGCTCTTAACAGCCTTAATTTCAACAAGCATAGAAGACTTAGTATTTAACACATTTCTGATGTTATACGAAACTGGTGGATTGGTCAAGCTGAAAGGATGGCACAAATGATAAAACTAGCATTGATAAAAATGCCAAATAGCGCAAGTGGACCTAAATATAATCTCTATAAATTAACCAAACTGAATTTATCTGCGTTATTGCAAACTAATCATCGCTTCTAGTGCATAATGGTCGCTAAGATAAGTTTCATCATTTTCATTCTTATAGTTTTTACACTTTGAAATGTTAATGGGTTTATTCAATAGCACCTTTGCACCATAGACTACTTCAATATCAGATGAGATGAATATATGATCTAATTGGCTATCCTCTTCTTCATTCTTATCAAACTGATGAAGAAGAGGTAAATCAAAATTATCAAATAGTTGAAAATTTGCTTTATGAATAAGGGGATTATTTGATCTATCCCAACTGACGCTTTGGTTTTCATAATCGATTTCGCTAAAGTTTGAATGTAAAGAAGAAATAAAAGGATGCCATAGTGTGACAATTGGATCATAAGTTTGATCTATATAGCGCAAATCATTACCTATGTTGAGATCACATCCTAAAACAACAGTTTTATTTTTAAATTTATCTAGAATCATCTCTGTTTCCTTCAATTGGGAGACGTGAACAGAGTTAACTTTTTTTGAGTTGCTGTAACTGGTATGTGTATTAAGTGCTAGCAGTTCATTTCCATCAAATGAAATCTTAATGCCAAGAATTCCTCTTTTAAGCATGTATGTATCTCTATTAAATGGAATAAAAAATTCTTGTTCAATATCCTCGCTAGTAATAATCATTAATCCATTTTTGTTCACCTTTGTTTTGGTAAAACTATATTCGCGTTTTATAGCCCACGATTTATATACAAAGTATGAACTTCTAAATACCTCCTGAAGAATCAAAATAAAATGTTTGGCCAATGTTTTTTCTATTTCATTCAATTGTTCAACCAATCTGAATTTATTGTAAGGTACTATCGTTATTGGAAGGATTGGAAATTGAGCGAGACCTGTATTATAAGTAATTACTTGTATTTTTTTTAGTGAGCTCTGTGAGCTAGTATAGATTAATCCATGGTAAAAAAACATAAATCTGACTTATATCCGATGTTAGCATTCTTTAATCATATAGGCGAAATCTTCAAAAAAGACAATTCNGCGTGTGAACANNNTATTGACAATTTNCCTNTTCTCGATTGNCNCAACATTCAGATCTATAAATACAAAGTTTGTGGAGGGCTGCATTACAAGCNCAAGGAAACGTTTCTATGTTTATTTGGTGTCCAAAAGTAAAGTAAGTTAGGATAACACATTATGTCGCCACNGCATGAGGTTTTGGACTCAAATTGCTCTTTAATCATTGATTATGTTTTTAACTATTATAGACGGGTCGTAACTTGGATTATTGCTAGAATAACTTTTCGGTTCGCTCAGCACAGTTCGAATTCTAAAGTGTTATCCCAAGTGTAACAAAAAAAAAGGGGCTCAGAAGTTGACACAATTTGTTGTTTTGTGCTAGGATTTCAGAGTTGACGGGGGTTCCCGTGTTAGAATGATAATTGCAAAACCCTAAAAAAGCATGGATTTTAACGAAAAACTTCAGGGAAAATACAAACTTGAGCGGCTCATTAATAAAGGTGGGTTTGCTCCTGTTTTTCAAGCGACGGAAGAATTTGTTGGTCGAAGTGTNGCCATTAAGATGATTCCAAAGGCCTCATATCCCCAAAATCGTCANCGTTATCTCCTNACCGAAATGCAGACGATGGGCATGACTTGGGGGCATCCCAATATCGTTGCTATTCATACAGTTGAACCCGGAGATGATGAATGTTTCGCCTACATTGTGATGGAGTATGTTGATGGAGATAACTTAAGTCATATTCTAAGTAATGATCCACTNCCCCAATTTAGAGCAGTAACAGTTGCTCTAGATATTTGCCGCGGTTTAATGTTTGCACACAAGCATAGCATTATTCATCGAGATATCAAACCTCAGAACATCATGATTACTAGCGATCAAACAGCCAAAATCACTGATTTCGGAGTGGCTCGCATTTTAGAGGAGGCAAGCCANTACGCAGGTACCGTCACTGGTACTCGAAAATATATGGCACCTGAACAATATGAAGGTAATTATGATACACGGGTAGACCTTTNTTCAACTGGTGTGATTATTTATGAAATGCTTACTGGTAAATATCCCTTCTTAGCTACTGACATAGATAAAGTCAAAGTAAAAAAAGAAGAGGGGAAATTCGATTTCCCTCAGGGACTTAGGCAGGATTTCTGTCAGTTTTTGCATAAAGCTCTACAACCCCATCCAGATAATCGTTACCAGACAGCCGAAGAAATATATCGAGATCTAGATTCAATTCGAGAATCAATGTACGAAGATCTAGCATCCAAGATGGTAACTGTAGCACACGAATTGGGTGAACATAAAACACTGAATCAGCATCGTGATAATCTCAGGATGTTACCCGAAGTCGCGGAACAAATCGAATTGCAGATAATCAATGAGAAACGTCGGCAGGAAAGAGAAAAAGAGCAGCAGGAATTGAAATCGAGCGTGGAATCTCATCATCAACTTGCCATCGAGAGTATTGAATTATCGCAACCAAAGGAGGCAATTAGGGAAATCCAGCAAATTCACCGCCTTTATCTTTCCAATGCTGATGAAGTAAGAGTTTCAGACCGAATTTTCAGCGATCTATTGGATGCTTTTTCATCAAGTTATATTTCATCACAATTTGATAAATTAACTGAAAAAATTGCTGAATTCCCCCTGGAGGATATCCACAAACTAAGGCAGTGGCTAAATGCCAGATACCCAAATCAAGGTACACCAAGGGATGGCCAAGTGAGTCGTTCGGAACCTATAGATATCCCTAAGCCAAGTGGGGAAACAGAAGAAAACGGACATCCGGTGCCAATTGGTCAAATTGAAGCTCTAGACAGACCCGAAATAGTTCTTTATAACTTACATCAAAGACTTGAAAGTATGCATGAGGTTAATGCATTTGAAATGTTGCAGAATGCACTCCGCTACTCTAAAAATGGGAAAGAATGGAAAGCCCGGAAGGAATATCGAGAATTAGGCCATTTCTACCGAGGACAAGCTCAAGAGTTATCAAAAAATGCAAAACCTCAAATTGCCGCTGACTTTTATAAAAGATCATGGCTCGCTTATCAAGCAGCAAATAGAGATAAAGAGGCCCGAAGAAACGCTGAGGACGCTGGATGGCATTATGCTCAAGCTGCTACTGATTGTAGGAAGAAACAAATTTGGAGTGATGCGGCCAGACTTTTTCAATACTCAGCGGAAAACTATGGATTTGCCGAAATGTTACGGTCATCTCAAGAAAGTTGGGAAGGTGCCGCAACTTGTTATTTCAATGCAGCGGAAGATGAATTTTCCGTAAAGCATTTTAAAAGAGCTTATGCTCATTGTGAGAAAGTAGTTAAGATTTCGAGTAANCTAAACCGGCCATCGAATGCTGTCACAGCAGCCAAGCATTTGATGGAAGAAATCACTAAAGAGTTTGGCGAAGAAAAACTCGAAAGGGAGGTTTCATAATAGACTTACGTGAGGTTAACCAGTTGAATCCAAATTCCAAATCCAGTAACAATAATCTTAAGTCTTCACTTTCTCATGGTGACGTTGTTGTTGGCACATTTGTAATGGAGTTTGCGGTNCCTCAAATTGCAACGATTTTGGCNAGNGCNGGAGCAGACTTCATCATTATTGACATGGAACACACAACATTTACCATGCAAACGGTTGGCCAAATTATTCGGGCTGCTCGTGGTTCGAACTTGCCTTCCATCGTACGAGTGCCATCTATTGAACGACATTTCATTTCTCGCGTTCTTGATGCAGGGGCTTCTGGCCTAATGATTCCCAGAGTCGAATCCTCAGATGATGTGGAACAAATCGTCCGTTTTTCCAAGTATAGTCCTGAGGGCGANCGNGGAGTTGCTTTTGGTATNGGCCATACCGATTATGGTGACTTCCGACAACTCGATGAGATGAAATATTTAGCAAAAGCCAATGAAGATTTGGTCATCATCGGTCAAATCGAAACCAAAAAAGGGGTCGAGAATATCGATAAAATTCTGAGTATCAGTGGTCTTGATGTTATATTTCTTGGTCTTTATGATCTTTCAACATCACTTGGTGTTTCGGGCGAGCTTAATGATCAATTGGTACTCGACGCAAGCAAAACAGTAATTAACAAAGCAAAAAAGAATGGAACTGCGATGGGTAGTTATGTAAACGATTTTGAAACGGGAGGACATTGGCTTGATGATGGTGTTCAAATGTTCGCTTGTGGAAATGACGCTTTTTTAGTTACTTGCAAGTTTGCAGAAATAAACCAAAAATTCAAACATGCATTGTAGGAGATATCTTGATGAAAACTTGCAAGTTGACGATGGGACAGGCAACTATCGAATTCCTAAAAAAACAATACGTTGAGCGTGATGGAATAGAACACCAATTTTTTGCTGGAATGTTTGGTATTTTTGGTCATGGAAACGTTGCTGGAATTGGACAGGCTTTACACCAATACTCTGATTCATTTCAGTTTTTCCAAACTCGAAATGAACAGGCAATGGTCCATACAGCAGCTGCTTTTGCTAAAATGAATAATCGTCTTCGAACATTAGCGTGTACAACTTCAATTGGTCCCGGCGCTACTAATATGGTGACAGCAGCAGCAGGGGCAACAATTAACAGAATTCCTGTTCTATTGTTACCCGGAGATATTTTTTCGACAAGACTTGTTGCGCCAGTTTTACAGCAACTTGAATCGCCTGGATCTCAGGATGTTTCTGTCAATGACTGCTTTAGACCAATCTCAAAATATTGGGATCGAATTAACAGGCCGGAACAAATTATTACAGCCTTACCAGAAGCCATGCGTGTATTAACTTCACAATCGGAAACAGGAGCGGTAACTCTGGCTATTCCACAGGATGTGCAAGCAGAAGCGTTTGATTATCCTATCGAATTTTTTGAGAAGCGAATCTACAGAATCGCGCGTCCTTTAGCAGACCGGGATTTGCTCCACCGGGCAGTAGTTTCAATCCGTTCCAGCAAAAAGCCGTTGATTATCGCTGGCGGTGGCATTATCTATGCTGAAGCAACGGAACAACTAGCGAGTTTTGCAAAACAAACGGGAATTCCAGTTGTTGAGACCTTTGCTGGAAAAGGTTCTCTTGCTTATGACCACCCACAGTGCTTGGGAGCAATCGGAGTAACAGGTACTCCGGGTGCTAATATAGTTGCCCGAGAAGCGGATCTTGTTATTGTTATAGGATCCCGCTTAAGCGACTTTACTACCGCATCAAAAACCGCCTTCCAAAACCCAGAAGTAAGGTTTGTAAACATCAATGTGGCGGAGTTTGATGCCGCTAAACATGCAGCGTTACCCATTGTCGCGGATGCCAANGTCACTATAGAAGAACTAGCGGAAGCCCTACAGGATTACTCTGTGAACCAAACCTACGCACAAGAAATAATTCGACATCGGCAAGGCTGGGAGTTAGAAGTTGATAGAATCCATCAGTATAATAATCAACCNATGCCAAGCCAAGGCGAGGTAATCGGTGCCATTAATACTTTTTCTGNACCACAGGATNTTATAGTCTGTGCGGCGGGNAGCATGCCTGGNGATCTCCATAAACTCTGGCGAACACGTAACGCAAAAGGGTTCCATCTAGAATATGGTTATTCCTGCATGGGGTACGAAATTGCGGGTGGATTAGGTGTTAAAATGGCAGATCCCAGTCGTGAAGTGTTTGTTTTGGTTGGCGACGGGTCGTATTTGATGATGGCCCAGGAAATTGTGACTTCTATTCAAGAAGGCTATAAATTGATCATAATTTTGGTTAANAATGATGGNCATGCATCAATTAATGGCCTTTCCAANGCAACGGGAGCTCAGGGNTATGGTACACGCTTTCTTTTTCGGAAAGATGAAACTGGTCAAATTGATGGAGAGAGATTACCNGTTNATTTAGCTGCCAATGCTGCCAGTNTGGGCGCTTACGTTATCGAAGTTGANTCAATTGTAGACCTAAGAGTTGCACTTGACAAAGCAAAATCGGCTGACCAGACAACNGTTATTAAAATTGATGTTGATTTTGAGCCGCGAGTCCCAGGCTACGAATCATGGTGGGATTGTCCTGTTGCGGAGGTTTCTAAAACGAATACAGCTCAGCAAGCGTACGAGGAATACCAGATTACTAAACAAAACGAACGCTATTTTCTGGAAGATAAAAATTGAAAGCAAAAGAATTATTAGANAAAGTGATAGCTGGNGAGACAATTTCGTGCGACGTCACCGGTAAGGATATTCCAGCGGAAGAATTTCTGAATTTTGTGTTTAAGAAAGGAAAGCTCGCTCCACGAATGGAGAATGCGGAGGTACAGTCGGTTGTATCTGTGGAAGCTCAGATTGAGGATCCGTTAATCAAAGTTGAACCACGTGGTCCTGACGTAAAATTCGTAAGGGGAGATGTTTAGAATTTCTCACTTAATCTTTAAAAAGGTTCAAGTTAGTTTAACCATCCTAAAATTTCAGGCTATCAATTGACAACCAGATACCGGAAGTTTGGTGCGCTAGTTTTTTTTGTGTCTGTTCCTTTCTACCGATGATGCTGAGGCTAATTTTTTTTGACTTAAGCCTTTCTAATAACCTTCCCGGTTTATAATTCCCAGCTAAATACTCATCAGTAACTAAGATGAAACGTCTCTCCGCCCCCTCCCTGAATTTTACTTCCTCTGTTGCTCGGTATATTGAGTCTATTGCTTTCTCACCACCTATACACTTGACTTTTTCAAGAACCTTTGTTATCCGGCCTATCGCTTTTGTTTGTTTAGTCACCTCGAAATCCCAACCTAATAGACCATATCCACGATGATGACGGAAGATAACCACACCAATTGTAAAATCCATGTTTTCTAGTTTAAGAACATCCGTCATACTATGGAGATGACTCTTCACCGATTCGATATCGTTCCGCATACTCCGGCTGCCATCGATTAGAAACACAATATCGACGACGTTCTTTGAGTGCGAAACAATGTTGCGTGCAATTTTAACAAGCGAAGTGTCCCTGGGAAACAGATCAATCCTTTTGGTTTCAGGTAGTAGATTT
>NZUQ01000033.1 GCA_002697225.1 Candidatus Poribacteria bacterium | reverse complement strand
ATGCTTCAAGCGGTGACGAAAATTGTAGTTGATTATGAAATACCTTGTCAGGTTGCAATGGAAAATGAGATGGGGTGTGCCTTGGGTGTCTGTTTAGGCTGTGTCTGTAAAGTACGTTCACCAAATGCGGGTTTTGAGTTTCAGCGAGTCTGTTCTGAAGGACCTGTCTTTAATGCGGAAGACATCATCTGGTAATTCATGAAACGATTGTTATTTTCCACCCTTACATTGTGTCTCTTTGTCACATCCGGATGTGATCCGTTACAATCCCCTCAGGAATTAATCAATGCAGGTCAGTTACAGGATGCTGCTCCCCTGTTAGAAAAAATTGTCCAAGCCAAACCTGAAAATGTGAAAGCCCGAGTGCTACTTAGTGAGATCTATGACCAGTTAGGGCAATACAACCAATCAGTTAATCAGCTTCTGGAAGCGATTGTTATTCTTCCTGCGCAGCCGAAAGACCAAGCTGTTCTGCGAATTAAGTTAGCCAAACTCTATCTCAAAAATAGCGATCGAAAAAAAGCATTCAGCCAACTTCGATCAACGTTACAGTCGACTTCAGATCATGACATCATTAGTCAAGTCGCGGGCTTGATTACAGATCGATACCAAGTCACAAAACTAACCGAGGGAGATTCAGACAATTACTCCCCAAATTTTTCGCCCGATGGTAAGCAGATTNCNTTTTCCTCCTACAGGACTGATAGNAGTGAAGTTTATATTATGGATCTAGATGGCAGGATNCGGCAACGTGTAACTTTTACGACTGATTTCAACGAGCTNGCTCCTGTNTTTCTGTACGACAACAAGTATATCCTATACATTAGAGANCCCAAAACCTCTCGTCAGATTACAATTACTTTGCAAGGCAGCGGCTCATCTCGAATTTATGCGGGTCTGAGTATTTCGCATATCTTCAGCAAGAAAATTCAGGAGCTTTTACCAATTGGACATGGTGTGCGTGCACCTAGTATTTCACCTGATCGGAAGCGGATTCTTTATGAAATTAAAAGTGGAGATAATCTTGAGTTATACGAGATTGATCTTACCAATGTGAATCTTGACAACATCAATCCGGAGGCTGTATCAGCGAGACAAATTACTAAAAACGCAACTGATGACGGAAGTCCTGCGTTTTACCCCGATCAGAAAAAGATTGTTTTTAGCTCCTCACGCCAAGAACAGCCACATCAGATCTACACCACCGACATAAACGGTACCAATGAAACCCATTTAAATGCGAATCCNTATGATTGTTACAGCCCTATCGTCTCACCGGATGGCAAACAAATTGTTTTTGTTTCCGCTCGGTATGGCGATATCGAAATATATTCGATGAATGTTGATGGAACAAATGATCATCAAATCACCAATGGTATTGGAGCGTCGATCCAACCTGCATTTTCGCCTGATGGGTCTAAAATTGCTTTTGTTTCTGATAGGAACGACTCTTTTCAAGTTTATCTCATGCACTTGGATCAGCCAATTGGAAAATCAGAGTTACTGCAATATCTGGCTTCGCGCCAATAAACGGTGATTAGATCATCACTTTTACCTTAAGTTTTTTCGCCAATTCCCCTTATTTTCCAAGTTGGATTTTCTCAACATTTTAACTGGGCATTTATTTATTAAAAGTAGGAGTGACGCCCATACAATGGGTAATTATCTAGCACTTAGAAGTCGCGTTGACGAAAGTGGTGTCACAGCAGATCTAACAATAGCCAATATGATAAAATTTATGATAGAATTCTCCAGAGGCTATCTAACCAGTATTAGAGCAACCTCTAAAACTTGTAAGGAGACATGATGAGAGCTGTCGATAAGAATAATGGATATGAGTGTAGGATTGAACCTGGGGTCGACCTGAGTTTTGCTGATCTGGCGGGTGCCGAGTTGATGGGAGCTGAATTGCACGGTGCTGACTTAAGAGCCGCTGACCTGAGTTTTGCTGACTTGAGAGGGGCAGACTTAAGTCATGCTGACTTGGAGGGAACTAGCTTAATGGCAGTAGATTTGACTGAAGCTGGTAGAAGATCCAACTTGATCAGATCTGTTTTGCGGGACGTGGACTTGAGAGGGGCAGACATTAAAGAAGCAGACTTGAGAGGAACCGATTTGAGGGGGGCAGACCTGAGAGGTGCCAACTTGAGAGGAGCCAATTTGAGTTTATCCGACCTGAGTAATGCCAAGTTGAATGACGCCAATTTCGGCGAAGCTAAGTTGATTAGATCCAGGTTGGATAATGTAGACTTGCGTGGCGCCGACTTGAGCGATGTAAACTTAAGTAGTGCTAACTTTTGTAATGCCCTGTTGAGCAAAGCGGTGCTGAAGGGCCAAAATTTAAGCGGCGCTGACTTTAGTAACGCTGATTTGAGCCATGCAGACCTGAGAGAGACTCATTTAAATAATACCAATTTGAGGAATACAGACCTAAGAGGTGCTGACTTGAGTGGTGCCGACTTGGGTGGTGCTGANTTGAGAGGTGCTAACTTGAGTAATCAGGTTCTAAAGGGGGCCGACTTGAGTGGTACAGACTTGAGAGGTGCTAACTTGCATGACGTTGATCTTCGGGAAGCTAATTTGAGTGAATCTAACTTGAAAGATGTGGATTTGGGGAAAACCAACTTGGGCAGAGTCAACCTGAGGTTAGCTAACCTGCAAGGAGCTAATCTGAGTTTTGCTGATTTAGGAGGGGTCGATTTGAGTAATGCCGACTTGAGAGAAGCCAGTTTAGATAATGCCAACCTGAGTTACATCAACTTGAATCGGGCTTTGTATACTGATGGGACTACGTTCCCTGCAGATTTTAGTCCTGATGATTTGAACATGATTAGAATCGGCCCCGAATCCAATTTGAAAGGGGTCGATTTAAGCGGTACTTCCTTGAAGGGGATGGATTTAAGGGGATCTGACTTGAGTGGAGCCAACCTGCGTAATGCAAACTTGAGTGATGTGGACTTAAGAGGTGCTAATTTGAGTGATGTGGACTTAAGAGGTGCTAATTTGAGAGTCGCG
The DNA here is from genome assembly GCA_002697225.1 of Candidatus Poribacteria bacterium. Next base: position 23,348 of record NZUQ01000033.1, on the reverse strand, counting down.
GACTTGAGAGAATCCAACTTGAGTGGAACTAACTTGAGTGGCGCAGACTTAAGAAGATCCAGTTTGAGTGACCCGAATTTGACAGACGCATTTTGGGACGATGATACTGCCTTTCCAGGAGAGAAATCTGGCCTTGGAAGATTCTACTTTGAGCAAGGTGAATATGAGTCAGCTATATCTGAGTTTCAGAAAGTACTGAAATTCTATCCAGAAGATTCAAGAGCACTGTACAACCTAGGGTTAACTTACTTTGAGTTAGAAAGATACGAGTTAGCCATAGCTGAGTTTAAGAAGGCGGTCGAGTTTGACCCTCAGAATGGAGGCGCAACGAAAAGTCTGTACGAGGCAGAAGCTCTGCATAAGGCTGAATCACTGAACTAATATTTTGACATTACCAAGCAATTGAACTTACAATGTCACACTCGTTGTTTAAAAATTGGGAGTTAGTAACCTGATAATCTGCCCAGATATTTCTGTTAAACCTGATCCAATAGTTTCTGCCGCTTTTCTTGGAATTCCTCTTCGGAAATGAGGCCGCGTTCTTTCAGGTCAGCTAATTTTTCGATCCGTTCAGGTGCACTACTCTGCGTAAGAACTGTGGTAATCCCAGATTCTTCATCGTCACCGCCACCAAACAATCCTTCCATCATTGCGTTTCCAACAATGTTCATCAACAAACCAAACAATGCCAGACCACACAGTCCTGTGGCCGCAGCAATCATTTTACCTGCCGGTGTAATTGGCGACACATCACCGTAACCAACGGTTGTCATAGTCACAATTCCCCACCACATGGCATCCGGAATATGACGAAAGTCTTCAGGCTGTGCTTTGGATTCTGCATAGAACATTAATGTGCTAGCCATTGTCAAAATAGAAAACATAGTAATGAAATAGATCTGAAGATCCATCTTTAGGGTACTCTTAGCTTGATCGTCATCCACGCTTGCGCTGTCGGCTACAACCTTGGCTAGTTTGAGAAGTCGCATCAATCTTAGGAACCGAAGAATTCGCATTACCCGTACGATCTTTAACCCGGAAATATTTATGAACTTGATCAACGAAGGTGCAATGGCGAAAAAGTCAACAAGTCCCCATCCACCCAGCACATATTTACGAATGGGTCTAGTTACGTAAATATTTCCAAAATACTCAATCAGAAATATGATCAGTGTGAATATTTCCGTATACTCCAAAATCTTGTATTCCAGCTCAAAACGGTCAAAACGCTGACTGGTTTCCCGAAAGAACGTTATATGCTCAAGTCGTTTCTGAATACTATCAAAAGCGCTCTCAGCNTCGGAAAACTCAGTTATATATTCTTCGTGTTGGGGGGTTGCTGTATCATTCTGAGCTAATTCAGTGAAGTAGATAGAAAATTTCCTNAATTCAGAAAGGGCACTGTCACCTTCGTCATAAAGATCGGCAAACAGGCCATCGCTTGACACATATCTAACCTTTCTTAGGAAACGATCATCTTCACTCTCCTCAACTCGTTTAATCAAATCAACTACGCGTGATTTAGCGCTAATTTTTTCATTGGCTAGAGTTTGTTCCAGAGTTGGTTGAGACCAATAGGCATAGAATTTTCTGAAATTTTTATACTTTTCATCTTCAGCATCACTGCTTTTCTCAGCATCTGTAAGTACAGACTTAAAGACCTTTTCGTATCTTCCATCGCTTTNTTGACCACGAATGTCATCCATGATTTCACGCATATTTTCACGAATATCTGTTATGCGGNTTTCTGTTTCATTCTTTGCTGTAATAACATTGCTTTCTAACACTGTCTCGTAAACAATCATCCCGATTGAAATAAAGATGATGACNGCCACGAAATTGCTAATATGCATATAGAGTTTTTGTTGTGGATCAGCGAAAGCTCGATGCATGAGGAGAGCNAAGCCCGTTCTGGGGGCATTAGCAGTTTCCTGATCATTCATAGGGGCAAATTCTCCTTTGATTCATTAGGATACGACGCTGTTATATGTTGTNANCTTTTCACATCTGTGTCAGATGTGNAATNCNCTAAAATACCGCTAGACACTTTTCAGCTATTTCAGCAAACACATCCTGAGTTTTGAGGTTTATCTTAAGAAGTACTGTTCTAAAAGTGCCTAATTGACCGAATTTCACACTCTCCATAAACTAGATTCACACGCTCGTTTACAACCATTCAAATGCACAAACTTTAAAGCGTAAATGGAATCATTATGCTACGAACTAAAGTAACCAAGCCAGTATATCAAAAAATGTTCGTTTTGTAAAGTGAACAATGAAAGGTTTTGTTTGNCTATGATTGATTCAGTAACATAATCGAGAAGGTTTAGAAACGAAAATTCACATACTTACTGGTAACTCGTGGTTCATAAATAGAATTAAATGATTAGATATTACATTGCCATTAGTATGACAATTTAATTATATTTTTTTGTATTCTCCTAATGATAATTGGGCAAAGAAGTGATTGTAAACTGTTCATCTATGTAGTTCTACCAACAGTATGTACATCATCAACGAGACTTGTACNTCCAAATAGTTGGGTAAAACTATATTATTTGATATAATACTGACATCATACAATGAATGTTTCCTACTCTTGTATCACTCATCAAAAGTGGGCATATAATAATCGAAACTTGGCTATGCGAACACTAAAAAACTCATCCGTCAAAACTGCTTCAGCTATACTCTATAGCAAGGTAGGTATCCCAAATGATTTTTTGTCTGTAGATTCATCAGGACGAAGGTGGGGGGGTGATATACGCATTGGAGATTTAACAGGAAATGGTGAGGTCGATTTTCTAGTCTATAAATCACTGGGTGGCATGAAACCGTCTTTTATCGGAGCCTTCACTATGGGTGGAGATCCGATATGGTCAATAGGTGATAAAGACCTAACTGTTCCAGATACTGACGAAGATAGCCTCCATCAGACACTCTCCCCTGATCGCCCGGGTCCTGTAGCTTTATACGACATTGATCAAGATGGTCAAACTGAAGTAATTTGTCTTTATGTCAACCAAGATTTGCAAAAGGGTAAAGCTACCAGTAAATGGTCTATGGAAGACATGGATCTCCTTATTTTGGATGGGAAGACTGGGCAAGTTAAGCGCAAAGCAAATCCGGATCAGTTGACAGGTTGCAGTGCCTATGTCAATGGTGATTTGCATATATCCAACTACGCACACCACCGATTGATGATTGCGAATTTCTCTGGCAATCAATACCCTCAAGATTTTGTTGTAAAACTTGGTAATGATATTATTGCTTTCAACCATCAACTCGAAATTTTATGGCAATATAAAAATAAATGGTACCAATATCCTAAGCATTCTGCTTACATACCGGCAGTTGGAGATCTTGATGGAGATGGCAGAGATGAAGTCAATGGTGGACACTTTGGATTAGACCATGATGGAACAGTCATCTGGGAAAGATATCTCGGTGACAACATGGATGCCGTTCTCGTTGAAGATTGGGATGGTAATCCGGATAATGGGAAAGAAGCAATTCTCTCCGCGGGAGGTCAAGTTCTTGATGCTAGCGGATTTTCATTGCTCGAACTTGGCTTAGAAGTAGTCCCACACGGACAAGAAGTCCGATGTGGCAATATCTTCCCCAACCCAACTGGTCTGGACATGGTTATTCGTTATGATGGTCACACTCCTAATCTGATGGTTGTTGACAATACAGGTAGGATTAGAGCACGTTTTCAAGTTGACGAATCTCCAAACAATACCGGGCTAGAAATCATCCGTTGGAACGGAGATCATCAAATAGAGCTAATTTACAGTCCAGCAGCACTTTATGATAGTCATGGAAAGAAGACTGTAATCTTTCCCGATTTACCGCCCGCTACTGGCGGTAAAATGGGTTGGTATCATTGCTTTCCAGCTAACGTATGCGGAGATGCACGTGAAGAAGTAATTCTGTATGATCCTTATAGTGATGCTATATATATATATACTCCTGCACCTTTTGATCCGCAAGCGTTCAGTGGTTATCATCATACTTTGCGCCAGTATAATGCACGTTTAATAGATTAAACATAAGAATCTCAGGAGAATTCGCATGGACAACCGTGTCGAAAAGTTTCTGCTAATTTCAATTGATTGTTGGCGATATGATGCTCTTAGTCGCACCAACCCAACATTACGCACACCCAAATTCGACTTGGTTACACAGGATTTCTCTTTTGCTGACCGTTTTTTTGTCACAGCACCTGCTACACGTCCTTCCCACACATCACTCTTTACGGGACTTTATCCGTTTGAACATGGTCTTTACGGACAAACCTACTTAAAGATGTTTGATCAAATCCAAAACCTCTTCCAGATCTTTGATCAAGCAGGTTACCGTACGTTGGCTAGATCTCAGCGACCAGATGTATTTCGCTTTCTGGATTTCGAGTCTTATATAACCCTTCTCGACCCAAATGCGAAACAACAGCATTTGGGATCTCTTGAAAATTTCCTGGAAGCACTAAAATCACCTGAAGAATCACCACAGTTCTGTTTCTTACACCTCTGGTATACCCATGGCGGTTATGGTATGGGCGGAGTTCGGTCCTCACCAAATCTACAGCAACTGGTACACCAAGGAAAAACGGAGGAAGCACTACAATTTTATTATGCCGCGGCAACCCATGTACTAGAATTCATGTTGGTAGAAATACTGAAATCGCTTCCTCTTGACGAATGGGCGATTTTCATTTTCGGTGATCATGGTGAGGGATTCTGTGATGAAGTTATGGCACATGGAGATAACCTACATCAGAACGTGATTCGAGTACCTCTTCTAGTTAATATCCCGAAAATCGGTCAACTCGTTTTTCCTGAAGATGCTCCGGTTTCAATGATAGATCTGTTTCCAACAATTCTTAATCTGGCAGAACTCAACATCAACTATAACGGGTATGGGCGTGATTTATTAGGAGATCCAAGAGAATTTCAGGACAGGTGGGTATTGACAGAATTAGACAGTTTGTACGGTGTTGGGTTTCTCAAACCATCCAATCTGGAAACCGCCCATAACAGAGTAACTTCTCGACTCAAAATTGATGATCAGGAAATCCCGATGGATCCCAAAGGTCGCCGGTTATGGACAATGACCAATGGCAAAATATTCTATCGAGAAAACGAACAAGATGGTGATTATATAGTACGCGACGTAGCGAGCGGAACAGANCTTCCCTGCGAAGATCCAGCTACCTTTAAATTAAAGTACGATGAATTACTAATCAACTCTCGTTATCAACATCTTCAGCATCAAGAAACTAGTAACGAAGAGGCGGAAATTCTCGAGAACCGATTGAGGAATCTTGGCTACATCGACTAANTTGAGGCAAGAATTTTTNAGGTCCCCCAAAACAGCATTATTCTCTACATTCGGAACAAACACCAATGATTTCGTTTCTGAATTTTACGGGATTAAAATTGAATTTCCTGCAGAGCTCNTTTTTTAGTTTAATTATTTCTGGGACTCTACTCTCAGTGATTTTTCCACATTGAACGCAAATCAGGTGTGCATGTTCTTTGATGTTGCCGATGTACTCATACTGAATTTGGTTATCTGCATCAATGACTTCGGTTAAAATTCCACTTCTAATCAAAAGTGGCAAAGTGCGATAGATGGTCGCTTTGGACGTTTTATAANCTGCCTGTCGCATCCAAACCAACAAGTCATCTGGACGAAAATGGGTATCCGTCTTAAACACTTGGCTCAAGATAGCGAATCTTTCCTGAGTTAACCTTAACCCTTGGGTATCAAGATAATTTTTGAATTGGTCNACACNTTCACTGGGTATATTGACGCTTTCTGTATTCACGATTGGCTATCCCTAAACGCCTCCTGCGCAGCAGCTAATCCAGATCCAAGTGTAAGACTATATCCAACTTCAGCAAGGCCTCGTTCCAAGGTGGAAATAGCGACAATCATATCATGTTCGCATACCCAACCAAGATGAGCAATACGAATGATTTTACCCTTTAACTTTGCTTGTCCCCCAGCATATGTTACCCCGTATCGGTTGCGCATCATTTCCAATAGCACCTGACCATCAACCCCATTAGGCAGGCAAATTGAAGTCAAGGTATTAGCTGGTTCTTGAGCGAAAAGTTTCAAGCCCATGGCCTTTACCGCACCCCTGGTTGCATGTGCCAAGTNAGCATGACGCTTCAGCACATTCTGGATCTTCTCCTGATGAATATGATCCAGTGCTCGATCCAAGGCTTTGATAAACGTAATGGCTGGAGTATATGGTGTTGATCCTCTGTTTCCAGCATCTTGGGCTTGACGCAGATCGAAATAGAATTTCGGCAAATCAGAACTCTCAGTTGATTTCCATGCTTGGCCACTTAATGATACTAGGCCAATTCCAGGTGGTGNCATCAACCCTTTATGTGAACATGAGANCACAGCATCAACACCCCAATTGTCCATTTGTAGGTCGTCAGCACATAATGCACTAACTGCATCAACCACCAAGAGCGTATCACGGTTCTGAAGAATTTCGCCCAACGTTTTAATATCATGTAAGGCTCCGGTCGACGTTTCACACAGTGTAGCCAACACAGCCTTGGTCTCTGGATATCGATTGAGTTGATCTTCAACCTGTTGGGGGTCAACCGACCTTCCCCATTCAATGTTTATAGGATCAAATCGAATTCCATATGCAGCACAAATCTCCCCCCAGCGTTCACCGAATTTCCCACTGCGAATAACAGTTACTCGATCGTTCGACGACAGAAGATTAGTGATAGTTGCCTCCATAGCACCTGTACCGGACGAGGTAAGTATCATTACGTCGTTTTTAGTTTGGAAAACATATTTCAACTTCNCCGCTACATTGCCAAGCAATTCCACAGATTCACTAGCTCGATGATAATCAATAGGCAANGCCATTGCGAGTAAGGTTTCAGTAGGAATTGGCGTTGGTCCAGGAGCAAACAGNTAATTTTTCACTATACTAATGCNCTAGGTTGTGATTCATCAAAAAGNGGTTTTACTTTTCCATCGGTAATTTCAAGTTTAACCCATTCCGCTGTCAGGAGTTCGAATAACTTAAGCATCTCTTCTCTTTGCGAACGACTATCCAGAGGAACTTCTAGTGTGATCGTGGAGAACTCTTCCTTTTGNACCTCACCTTCTTTGTCAAATTTTAGTGGTGTGACCAGTATCTTTTTCAATTTAGCATCCATCTTGGCACCTACTCCTAAAAACATTAAAGATTNTAAATAAATATTGCGTAAATGAGATCATGCTTTTTCCATAAAAGGTAACGATGAAACTATTGCATTCACCCATTCATTTTCGATTTCAATTTCCACTTCGCTACCATGTTCCGTAAAAGCCATTCGGACATAACCAAGGGCGATAGTTTTGTTTAACGTTGGAGATTTAACCGCGCTGGTTACATAACCAATCTGCTTCTCTCCACTACGAATTACAGCTTTTTCACTTGGTAAATCCTCGGAATCAATTTCGAGCCCGCGTAACAGACGGTTTGGATGACCACGATATTTCATTCTAGCAACAATTTCTTGACCAATGTAACAACCTTTTTCAAAATTAACTGCTTTTTCCAGTTCTGCTTCAAGCGGAATAATGGAATCATCAAGCTCATTCCCAAACCAGGGAATTCCCGCTTCTAGCCGAAGTGAATTTAAAGCCTTTAGGCCAACCGGAACAACCCCAAAACTTTTGCCTTCAGCGATCAAAACCTGCCATAGATCCGACAACTCTGATGCTGAATTAACATGCAGTTGAAACCCAACTTCTCCAGTTTCTAAACTGCTCACACACTTCACTGATAGATCTACGATTTTCCCATTTACACTTTGGTACTCTTCTAAATTATCAACATCAACTCCAAGAAGACTTTCAATAAAGGAACCTGAATTCACACCAGAAACTAGAATAATCCCTGTTTCTGCAGTAATGTCATTGATTTCGACATCGTCAGCAATNAGGTATTTGTCTAGATTTCGATGCAGGTCTTCCTTGGCAATTGCATCGGTGATAAGATCAATGTAATCCTCAGCAACGATTACATTCATATCAGCGATTATTTTTCCCCGGTTGGTAAGAATCATCGCGTAATTTCCACCTCCAGGTGGAAGTTTAGTCACTTCATTTGACACAATGCGATGAAGATATTCTGCTCGCTCCGTACCCGTTAATCTTAATCTCCCCCTATGTGAAACATCAATGATGCCAATACCATTTCGAACAGCAAGATGCTCCTGTACCGAATCATTATAGTGGGAAACTAAGAACCAACCGTCGTACATCTGGTCAAAGTTCGCGTTGAGCAGCTTATGTTGTTCGTAAAGGGCAGTTTTTCTCATAAAGCTTTCGGTACGCTGCGTAGATAGCAACATGTCTGATATATGTTTGATTATATCGCAAGCTGAAAATCAAAGTCAAACGCTTTAGGAATCTGTGGAAATGCTAATCAGATAAGATGTCCGAGTCGAGATGCATATTCCGTAACCATTTCTCTATAGTTTGTCGGAGGGGCTATAGAAACTCGTCCAATTGAGAGTCAAACGGCGGGTACGATTCAGTCATTTTGAGTTCGAACTGGATTTGCCCAATGTCCTAATCTGTCTTTACCACTAACTACAACTCCTTCTTCATTCCAATGCAAATGACCCCGAACATCAGGAGTGCAGTAACGCAAAGTTAAACCACATCGCCTGCGATTGGAATTATTGGTATTTGAACTGTGTAACAGTAGATCTGAGTGGATCGAGATGCTACCAGCCTGAAGTTCCACATCAACTGGATTACCATATTGTNCTGCATTNTCAACAGTTTGGTTTAAGATGTTATTTTCGGAAGGAGTNCTTTTTTTATACATCAAGTGCCCAAACTGATGAGAGCCNGCCATAAAACGCATACAACCATTTTCAATATCAGAATCGTCTATGGCTAGCCACACTGTCACTGTTTTGGATGGTGTCAGTGGCCAATAACTGGCATCTTGATGCCAAGCAACTATTTTATTATCACCGGGCAACTTACAGAAATAGTGCGCNCCCCANCCAATAATATCTTCACCTACTAGGTCNCTAATATAACATACAATTCTGGGGTTTTTAAGAAGATCATAGATCTTTCCATATTTTAAGTGGGCAGACAAGATCGAATAGCTACCTCCCCCTACAGCGATGACTTCCTCCAGCAATACATCAAAATGCCTTCTATATTCAAAAATCTCATCTCGATCAAAAACTGGAATACCTTTTATATAGCCAAGTTCATTGAAGNCTTTCACTTGAGGTTGTGNAAGNGTAATCGGATTCTGACATTGACTTGGATAAAAACNAAGATCCCGTGAAATCTCATCNAACTGCTCCTGAGTCGGTATAATTTTGTTTTTTTGATTCGGGATNGTTTTGAGTCTCAACTCAGCTTCAGATGACATATCATTTATCCCNTTGGTGATNAATTCGATGGGAAATAGATTCTAGTGTNTAGGANAGTGATCAGCTTTAATTTAGTTTGGCCTGCTNNCCAGTCTGGCTTTAGCTNACTAAATATAGNATTGGCAAAAANNAAACACNANNNGCGNCTAANACTAAATTCAGATATTCTGATTCATGGAAAAATTCAAATTAAGAACAANNGATAAATAGAATACAATAGCTATCGACTGATGTCAAACCNCTCANTACTCACGCAACAGTCGAAACTGGAAGCTGAGATTAAAGAAGCAGAAAAGGGCTGTATGATACCAACGCAAAAAATTAGCCCAATGATTTTAATAAACCTCTAGCTACCGCGACCAGATGCATCGTCAATCCCCCTGTATCCAACCTTTACGATACTTAACCTACTTGATGTTACATCTAGTCGATCCCTCTACTAGGAATGGAATTCTTAGCAGTTCCTAACTGGCANCAGAAAGTATCTAAAACTTTTCTGCCAGTTCTGCACACAGGTTAGCGATAATAAAGATATGAACTATACAGCTATGATCTCTATAGCATAAGGCGCCTTCTGGAATTACAAACCNCACCTGTTAACTCAAATGACATAATCTCAACGACGATAATAACCAAATACCAACCTAGTGTCTCAATCGNTTAGCATTTAGGTAGACTAAGCACTCCCANCCAAAAATCTCAACAGTTGGGNTCCCATATTTCTGACGTTGGCTATAGTGTAGATCTCTCTTCGTAGCTTCTGTGAGCAAGCCANGNCTATACTCNGATCAAAANTTAATAAGGTCTGAACCCATTTAGCAAGCAAATATTGATTGAATCAAACCAGTTATAATGCAAATATTGTCAGATTGAAAAGCCGTTACCAAACTCGCAATCTTGACAAGATTTAGCCTGTCGTGTTATGATTCGAGGATTATTCGCTATGAAGATTGTCATCGCTCCTGATTCATTTAAAGGCTGTTTGACCGCACCACAAGTTGCTGAGGCTATAGAAGATGGTTTTCTACTTGTGTTCCCTTCCGCAGTGACGGAGAAGTTTCCTATGGCAGATGGCGGAGAAGGGACGGCTGCGTCTTTGGTGACTGGCTCAAACGGCAAAATGCATCAAGTTTCTGTTCTCAATCCACTTGGAGACCAGATTCCTTCCGAATTCGGCATGATGGGAGATTGCCAAACTGCCGTAATTGAAATGGCCTCAGCGTCAGGGCTTACCCTGATTAGTCAAGATCAGCAAAATCCAATGCTGACCACTACCTACGGTACAGGACAATTAATACGTGCCGCTTTGGATAAAGGTTGCAATAAGCTGATTATTGGTATTGGAGGAAGTGCAACAAATGATGGGGGAGCAGGTATGGCTCAAGCCCTTGGAGCTAAACTTTTGGATGCAAGTGGCAATCAAATCGAATTTGGTGGTGGAAAATTAGCAGGTATAGATAAAATTGATATTACTGGATTAGATCCACGCCTTTCAGAAGTAAATATTGTCGTAGCTTGTGATGTTTCCAATGTATTAACTGGCAAGGACGGTGCTTCATATATATATGGGCCTCAAAAGGGAGCAACGTCGGATATGATCGAAGTATTAGATCAAAATTTGGCGCATTTTGCAGGTATTATCAAGAGAGATCTTGATCGATCCGTAGAGGATATTCCTGGTGCAGGTGCCGCAGGAGGGCTCGGGGCAGGGCTAATCGCCTTTNCCGGTGCAAAATTNCAGGCAGGCATTGATATTATACTGGAANCTATGGACTTNGCTAATCGAATTCAAGGATCAGACCTTGTCATNACTGGCGAAGGTCGACTTGACTATCAAACCTCCTTTGGAAAGACNCCTGCGGGTGTAGCAAAAANTGCTCAAAAGCAAAACATTCCTGTGATTGCAATAGCTGGAAGTGTCGCAAAGGATATAGACNAACTGTATACCATAGGTATTGATGCTGTCGTCGACATTGTTCACGAACCAATGTCACTAGAGGTAGCGATAGTAAACGCGTCTAAATTAATTACTATTGCCGCTGAACGTGCGGCTCGCCTNGTTAGAGTTGGACTCATAAAAGGGAAACTCAATGATTAAATGGAAAGTTTACCTNCTGTTAACATGTATTACACAATTAGCTTTAGCAGGCTTCAATGATTACAGTATNGGAGCAAGACCTCTTGGATTTGGAGGTGCTTTTGTGGCTCTCGCTGATGATGGAAACGCAGCAAGTTATAATGCCGCTGGACTTGGTTTTATCGAACAGTCCCAATTCAGTGTAACACGTATGCAGCGTTTCAGAGGATTAGTCAACCACAATCAGGTTAGTGCGATTGTACCAGCAGGATCGGTAGGTACAATCGGTACAAGCATAGGTATTCTAGGCGAAAAAAATGGAATTTATAAAGAACAGTTGATAACTGTATCTTATAGTAAATCTTTGTCTCAAAAATTTGCGCTTGGAAGCAATTTGCGATCTTTTACTACCAACTTTGACCAAGAACATGAGTCAATACAGGAAAACCCATATTTTCAGGAGAAACAATCAGCTTCGGCTGTTTCGATGGATATTGGTGTGATGGCCAAATTGATAACAGGCCTAAGCGTTGGATTATCAGTTGAAAACTTACTTCCTGCGGATATCGCCATTTCTAATTCTCAACAGGATATTGTACCTAGGAACGTGCGAATTGGTGTTGGGTATAAACTCGGTGGAATTAACACCCTGATTCAACAGGAATCTCTGCGAGNTTTATTAGCTTCCGGACAAGGACAAGTTGAAATNGCTTTTCGTGATGGTAATTCACACTTACGTGTTGGTGCTGAAATTTGGGCCAGTGAATCAGTTGCATTTCGTGCTGGATATGCACTAAAGAGTGGTGTAAATAGCGTAACAACAATGGCACTAGGCACAAGCTTAAAATTTTCTATGGTGCGATTAGATTACGTATTTCAGGTATTGAGTGGTGATATGAAAAATAACGCAGTTCAACTTTATTCTCTTAATTTGATATTTTGAGGTTTTAAATAAAAAACAATGCAAATTCGACAAGGGCTAACTATTGGTTTTATAGCAATACTAATAATAATTGGTTGGAATGGCGATGCCTCCGCAGCCGTGACCTCTTCTGGCGAAATTAATGTAGATGGAGATAGCCGCGGACGTGTACCCGCTAGTTCGAACGTCATCTTAATCCTCACGCTCGGTATAGACCGATCACTAGCTGAACCAGGGGAAGAGATCAAGACTATCGAAACTAAGCTGCCTGTGGGCTTTTCCGTTTCGGTTAATGACGTAAGGTCGGTCACGCGAGATGGTCAATCGATTGCTCATAAAGTCCTAGTCCCTACAGGATTGCTTCAAATCATGTTAACTAAGGAAGTAAGTGATTTCAGTAATTCACTTTACGAAATTGTTTTCAAGAGTAAGACACCATCTATAACAAATCCCAGGGCAGAATTCAAAATCCGACTCATAAATTTGAAAGGCCGTCCTATCGGAGAATATATAAAGCCTGGCAATATTGATGGCGAACCGAATAACGATATGCTTAGTCTGCAGATTATACCGAATGTCCCACCAGCACCTGTAAAAGGCTTAAAGATCAAAGTGGACACCAGTGGCGAGAATGATGTCCTGATCACTTGGCAACCCTCTCAAGATGGCGATGTTAGTGGCTATTTTATTTACCGCGATGGGAAACGAATTACAGATCAAAAGAATAGGGAAATTGCAAGTTTTGTGGATCTTAACGTGTTGCCTGGCAAGCATAGCTACACTATGGAAGTTTATAAAACATCTCTTCTTCGATCCAGACCAGCTGCTGTGGTTATTGTCAATGTTGGTTTAGACACTGTTAACCCGACCCCCCCAAAGGCACTGCAGATTCAGGATCTTGGTGGTATAGTTAATATAATATGGCAATCTAGCAATACACCGGATGTTGAGAAATATCAGATCTCTTTCGGTACATCAACTGACAAGCTTAAACCATTAACAAATGGTGTAATCGAAGCTGAACCTGATAAACAAGATGACTACATATTTAGTCTGGAACAACAGTTGAAGGTGGGAAAATATGTCTATGCTGTGGAAGCGGTTGATGAAGTGGGTAATCGTTCGACTCCTATCACCCAAGTCCTACGAATTTTAGGGGAACCGTTCCCAGCAGTAATCACTCCTCTTTCAAACAACGAGAAATTTAATCAAGTGACTTTCCCCATTCGGACAATCGAAGATGCTGAAGGGAAATTTATGGTTCTGATTTTTGATATTAATGGGATGCTAATAAAAAGAATACAGCCGGAAGATGCAGATCAAGACAACGAAAAAAATTTAAAGTGGAAGGGCAAAAATGAAGATGGGGAAATTGTCGAAAGCGGCATCTATATCTACCAAGTTCAGGTTGGCGAGAGCTACAAAAACGGCACTTTAATCGTTGCCAAATAGTTATTGTGAATTTTCAGAGGAAAAGCCGTTGACGGAAATCCAAGCTTTAATCTTCGATTTTGGTGGGACGCTGGATGCTAACGGCATACACTGGAGAGATCGATTCTTCCGACTGATCAAAGGTGAATTCCCTGACATCGATTGGGAGACCTTCGAGAAAGCAGATCGGAATTCGATCGAAAAGTTTATATCCAAGAAACCAGTTCATTTGAGTTTACGAGCGTCTGCTCACGAAATCGTGACTGGTATTGTAAAAGATCTAGGACTCAGACAAGAAATTATCAACCCGCTTGTTTCATCTTTTTGTCGCGATACATCTTTTTCATTGGAACAAAATCGTGGATGGTTAGCCACGCTTGATAGCCAATTTCAGCTTGGTGTCATTAGCAATAATTTCGGTAACACTCTGGGCTGGTGCGATGAATATGGCTTGAGCCCACTTCTTGATGTTGTCGTCGATTCAACAGTAGTCGGGATTTCCAAACCCGATCCCAGGATCTTTCAGATCGCGCTATCCGAATTGGAGATATCTCCTGAAAAAGCGATATATGTTGGTGATACTTTCCTTGATGACATTGTTGGGGCTAAGCGAGCCGGAATGTTTTCTGCTTGGCTAGTCGGTCAGGAAAAAAAGGAATGTCCAGATACATCACTAACGGATTTGCAATTGTTTCAACTCCGCGATTTAGAAAAATTCTTGCAAATCCCTAAAGAGAGCAGAGCTGGAGATACGAAGTCTGATTAAAACGAAGATTCCAAGTATTGAATGTCACCAGCATGAGGCTCGAACAGAACACCATATGGCTCGACTCTTTAGCACAGTGCGTCTAAAAATGGGTCAAAACCAACCACAGAAATTCAAAATAATCGAGATGGATGACACCCCAGCTCAGAATTCAAACGCTAAGCATTGAGCTAACACAACTTAACTAGTTTATTTGAGGTGAACCAATTAAGTTATTGTTAGAGCTTTGACTGTTTGAACAATATGGTTCGCACTAATTCCGTATACTTCCAGTAGTTCTTCCTGTTTACCAGAACGTGGAATCCCATTGACAGCCAATTTGTGAACCTTAATACCTTTCGAGCCGACCGCGCTTAACACTGCTTCACCAATGCCTCCTTCTGGATAATGATCTTCTACGGTAATAATTACTCCGTTCGTCTCTTGGGCGGCATCCACTAAGGTTTTAGCATCAACAGGCTTGACAGAATAAAGATCAATTACACGTATCGAGATCCCTTCCGTTTGCAGCTCATCATATGCTTTTAATGCTTGGTGGAGCGTGACACCAGCAGCAACAACGGTAACTTGATCCTCACCGCTTGAACGAACAACTTTACTACCTCCAATCGGGAACTGCTCACTATTTTCATAAATGACCTTTGTATTAGGACGAGATGTTCTAATAAAAACAATTCCTTCGTACGCCGCTGCTTCGGCAACTAGCCGTTCCGCTGCCACTGCATCACTTGGATAGAGTACCACAGCNTTAGGGACAGATCGGAACATTGATAGATCTTCCAAGCCCATCTGTGAGGGGCCGTCTTCACCAATTGAAATTCCACAATGNGAACCAACATATTTAATGTTTGCTTGTGAAATTGCGGACATTCGAATNTGGTCGTAGGCCCGGCTAAAGAATGCAGAAAAAGTCGACACAAATGGTACCTTACCCCGTTTTGATAAACCAATTCCAGCACCAACTAGNTTCTGTTCTGCAATGAACATCTCAAAGTAACGATCAGAATGATTCGTCATTAACTCTTGGGCGTAAGTTGAGTTTTTGGTGTCGCCATCAAGTGCAACCACAAGAGGATTCGCATCACCAAGCTTAGCCAGCGCTGTCCCATAACCACTTCTGGTTGCGACCTCTTCACCAATTTGGTAGTCAGGGGCTACTATCTCGCCAATTTCTGGTGTGGGGAGCGAGACTATTGAAGGCATGTCAATTTCAACACTGCTTTGCATACTCAGTTGGCCCAGTTCTTCTAATGCTTGATCTAGCTGATGTCCTGTGATTGCTTTACCATGCCAGCCATCTGCATCTTCGAGAAAAGAAACTCCTTTACCTTTAACAGTTTTAGCAACAATCATGGTTGGTTTATCGGCGTTTTCCTCAACGTGATCGATAGCTGAAAGTATCTGTTCAACATTGTGCCCATCAACTCCAATTGCCCTCCAGCCAAACGACTCAAACCGACGACAATAGGAATCAATATCGGACTCATACATGGTGCGCTGACTTTGACCAATTCCATTAACATCAACAATGCCGATTAGGTTGTTGAGTTGGTAGTGCGAGGCGAGTGCAACGGCCTCCCAAACGCTACCTTCTACAGTTTCCCCATCTCCCAATAATACATAAACACGATAATCCGTTTTGTCGAGATACTTTGAGTTGATTGCCATACCAACACCAACCGATAATCCTTGCCCCAATGAGCCGGTTGCAACGTCAATCCAGTCAAGTCGAGGTGTGGGATGACCTTCAAGATCACTGTCAATTTTTCGCAAATCGAGCAGATCTTCTCTAGAAACAATACCTAATTCTGCCCAAGCAGCATACAGAATTGGAGCTGCATGGCCCTTTGACAAAATAAATCGATCATTATTCGGATTGTTTGGATCTTTCGGATCATAGCGCATGGCATGGAAGAAGAGAGTTGAAATGATCTCCGCGCATGACATGCACGTTGTCGGATGTCCTGAACCAGCTGCCGCCGTTGATGTAATCGAATGAATACGTAAATCATTCGCTTTCTGTTCCAATATTTCTACCAAGTCTGTCATATTTTATCCTGAAGTTCTCGCTTTTTATTAGTTTATGATTGATCGAATGAGTTTGACCAAAATGTCTGCGGCATATTCGATGTCTTCGCGACTGACATCACAATTTGTAACAAGCCGGATGCGGTCCTGGTCGAAGTAAGAGATTCGAATGCCATGTTCGCTAGCAATTTTGACAAATTCTGGGGCAGTAATACCAATCTTCTGGACATTAACCACGACCATATTTGTGTGAAAATCTGTCTGGTTGAGTTCAAGATTGTCGATTTCTGCGAGCTCTTTAACTAGATATTGCGCGTTTTCATGATCATCAACAAGGCGATCGACCATTTCTGTTAAAGCGATAATCCCCGCAGCCGCAATAACACCGGATTGACGCATCCCGCCGCCAAGTCTTCGACGTACCTGAATTGCATTTGCGATAAAATCACTAGAACCGACTAACAATGACCCAACTGGTGCAGACAAACCTTTGGATAAACAAAATGATACTGAGTCGGCGCAATCGGCAATATCCTTGACTCGCACACCTAGCGCGTGTGCGGCATTGAAGATCCGTGCACCATCAAGATGAACTGGCACATCATAACGAACTGCAACTGACTGCATAATCCGCATTCGTTCAAGTGAAACTGCCCGACCTCCACGCCGGTTATGGGTGTTTTCTAAACAGATGAGACCTATTTTAGGAAAGCGAATTGGGTCCCGTTGAAGATAGAATTCAACCTGATCTGGATCCGGACAACCATCATCACTATCAATGATGATGGGCATAACGCCACCTAAAGCAGAAATAGCACCACATTCGTAATAATAGATATGGGCTTCTGAATCAAGAATTACTGTGTCCCCAGCATTGGTGTGCGTAAGAACAGCAACATTGTTACCCATGGTTCCAGTCGGAACAAAGAGAGCAGCTTGCTTTCCAAGCTTCCTAGCGGCAAGAGATTGCAAACGGTTTACGGTAGGATCCTCGCCAGCGCAATCATCACCAACTTCGGCATACATCATGGCTTCACGCATCTTCAAAGTCGGCTGGGTAACTGTATCACTTCTCAGATCAACACATCTGCTTGGCATTCAGATCGCGTGGTTCTTGCTTGTTACTTCAATTGATCGATTCGACGTTCTGCTGCGGTGGAAAGATAGTGCATTCTACAATCTTCAATTATCTTTCTGAAAGATTCAATAGCTTGATCGATTTGTCCAAGTTTAACATAGGATTCCCCCATCCAATACGCCGATTTTGCTATGATATCTGTATTCAAGTCGTAACCGTCATTGATCTCCTCAGGATCTTCTGGGATTTCTTCCTCTACGATCAGGGAACTTTGATATTCAATTGCGGCTTGAAAGCTATTAACTGCTTCTGGATAATCGGAGTTTTCATGATAGGCTTTAAAACCTAGGTATAGACTTAAATTATCCCCTTCTGGAATTTCAAATTCGCCTGCGCCCCCTGCTTCTAGATCTTCGGTAGTAACCTCTTCTCCTATATCCTCAGTTAAATCTTCTGCCTCATTCCCACTCACATTATCTTCCACAATTTCACCGTGTTCTTCTATTGCCATAANCTTCCACTGTAAACATTACTTACACTTTAATTTTTCTAATCTTGTAGATCTTAAGCTAATNTATTAACAAGCANCATTCCACCACTCAGCTCGCCNCGAGCATTCGTTTCAAGNTTTNTCATAGTATCATTTNCTTTAGGNAGAACTCTAACTTGTGCTACNCGATTATGTCGTACTATTTCACTCTTTTGTTCTTTAAGATGTCGAGCAGCTCGATTGATTGGATCCTGTTGTCCCTGACCTCGGATGTTTTCCCTGATGCCAACACCAATAGGATTGCCTGATGACAGTGGTTTTGCAAAAGCCATATCAATACACCTCTGTNNTTAAGTATAACAAAGANTGANGANANNCACAAGTGTATAAAATAGTGTACACACAAAGTGAACAAAAACATAATTTTTGAGACAGNAAACATGTTCCAAAAGCCCATTTATACTGTCAACACACAAAAAAAACAACTTGGCATCAATTATGCTATTAAGCTTNGAGTAGANCGCCAAACAGTGTTCTACAAATAATCAAAGGATAGGATATACCGAACTTATGGGGGTAGGTANAAAGTATATCTTATCTTCTGATTATTTTAATANAGTAAGCTGGTTAGTTTGAGTAGATTCCCCTAAAACCTGCAACACGCAAAAGTATATTCCACTTACCACATCTTCCCCCAAGTAATTTCGGCCATTCCAGTATATTGCCTGTTGTCGGGAAGTATAGTTNCCGGGTTCAAGACGACCAACACTGATAGTTTGAATTAGACTNCCNTTAGAACTATAGATACTCAATTNAATTTCGCCGCCAATTCCAAGCCGAAAAGGTATCCATGTTTCNGCATTGAAGGGATTCGGGAAGTTTTGGTGTAATTCGAAACTTGGTTTTAGTTTTCCCCATGTAACAGGTTTAAGGTTCATTGAAGGTTGGATTGAAATTGGATCTAGCATATCTCCAGTATGTCCAAATTGATCAAGTAGCACTTCAAACGCTGATCTAGCTTGAATCAACCCATAACCATAACTATTGTTCGGATTATTCGCATTTTTAGCGGTAGCTCGTAATACACTAGTAATCTGGTCCGTTGTTGCTTTTGGAAACGCTTGTAGTAATAAAGAAATTGCTCCCGCCGCAACTGCACATGAAAGTGAAGTCCCTCGATTGTCGCTTGAAAAACCGGACCTTGTGTCTGGAATAATGCTTGTAACCTGATTGCCTAGTGCAACAAAATCAGGTTTGATACGTCCATCATAGGTTGGTCCTTTAGAACTAAACCAAGAAACCGATTGATTTCGATTGACTGCACCAATAGCTAGCACTTTAAAACCATCAGCGGGAACTGTAATTCGCTCACCAAGCATGGTTCCCTGATTTCCCGCCGCAACAACCATTAAAATGCCCTTCTCTGTAGCTAAGTCCGCGGCAATTGTCAGTTTTGAAGTCTGACCATTTAGATCACGAAAATTATACCAANCTGAGTAACCAAGCGAACAGTTTATTAAGTCAACCCCTTTTTCCTCAAGCCATTCGATTCCTTCAATACACCAATCTTCTTCGATAACACGTTCAAATTCTTGTCCATTCTCCGAAATCTTTTCAGTTTTGGCTAACAGGAAACTTGCTTGATATGCTAATCCAATCAGTTTTTCCGGAGCCAGACCTGCTAGAATTCCTAGAACAATTGACCCATGTTCATCTTGTTTAAGATCATCTTGATTAAATTGATCTGAGGTATCATTGTCATCATTGACAAAATCATATTGGTCGATGACATCGATATGCGTTATTGCTGTGTGTTTTAGGTTGAAACCCGTGTCTAACAGTCCAATAATAATTTCTGCACCAAAAAATCCTTTTTGATGTAGAAAGTCAGCTTGAACTTGTGTGACTTGTGTGTCACTATCGCCGTAGGATTGATTGGCAGATGGCGCAGCTAAAATTTGTGACCTTGCTTCTACATGAAGTTCCGTCGTATGTGTCAAAATTGGTGTGATTGAACGTACAAACGGAAGTTTCTCTATTTGCATAATTTGCTGTAAGCTGGCTTCTAATCCGATTGCATTTAACCAACGACTCCGACTCCTCAGACGACCTCCAATTTGAAGAACANGATCAATATAAATAGAATGAACAGGAAGATCAGTAAAGTCAGCTTTACGACGTCCAGTACGAATTAATCTACGATACTTGACACGTGCTGACATCCTTTCCTGGTATAGATCTATTGCGCTTTCCAGTTCCTCTTTTGTTAAATAGCCTTTGTCCGTAAAATGTATCCAAACCTTTTGGTTTCGATTGTTGGAAGTCTCCGACAGTGATTGAAAGGGAACCTTCGGAGAAAGTACTATTTCCGCTGTAACGACAGCTGCTAGAAGAAAAACTGCCAAGATTAAACAGCTCTGTTTATGATGCATAGATATTCAAATTAGTTTTAATCACTAACCCTTATATGANGTACAGTCAACGAAAACCAGTTTTCTCGACAATAAATTCTATCAATCAAATTTATGAGGTTCCACACAGCCATCAAGATTACAAAGAACACAAAGTGATCGATTAGGCAATAACCGAAAATTCACATAACTAACAAACTAGTTGGCTAGCCTACCTTATCAAGGCAGATTTTCATCATTTCGAGATGACGGACCCGCCAACTGAGATCAATAAATTAAAGCCCAAACCAAAAATCCCTGCGTGAATACCACTGATCTTCCCATAACCAAGTAAGGCAAGACCGATGGAAACTACCAGTCCAACTGATAGACCAACTAATACAGGCTTCGTTTGCAAACCGCGCCAATTAATTCCAATCATAAAAGCAGGTGCTAACTGAACCAGCATGTCAAATTTCCGATCCAACAACTTCACCAATGTTGTATTCTCTTGAAGTAGTATAGCTAACCCAACCAACACGCCGATTACTATCCAACTAATTAGCTTGCCGATTTTGGTTAATTCTTCTTCTGGTAATTGATGTTTTATAAAACGAGCATAAAGATCTTTAGTAAATATCGAGGATATTGTTAAGAGCGCCGAATCTGCTGTTGACATGATAGCTGCGAGTACTGCCGCGAATAAAATCACAACCAGCCAATAACCAAAAGTCGACCCACTTTGTACCTGCCGACAAATTACCATCAAAATCTGATCGGCTTGTGCTCCTTTCAGACCAGGATGATGAGCAATAGCCATCACACCAACGATCAGTGCAACCAACGTAGTGGTCAAAGGAAAAAAGGCCATAACCGTCAAACTTCTTCTTAATACTGTTGCCGATCGTGCAGCGTAAATTCGTTGAATTGCTTGCGGATAGAGTGCTCCACCAAGGCCTACAACCAAGATATAACTTAACCATTCCCGAATACGTTGCCAATCAGGCGGCATTGCTTTTTTAACGATTTCCGGATCTGCATTNCGGAAAATTTGCTCTGTAGCAATGCCGATAGTGCCATATCTAGTGAAGACCAATAACAACATAACGGCAAAACCGCACATAAGAACCGAGCCNTGGATGACATCTGTCCAAGCAACTGCTCTCAACCCACCAAGTGTTTCGTAAATTCCCATGATGATAGCTAAAAAGATTACACCACAAATATATGCCTGTACTGGATTGATACTGACAAGTCCTTGAAACGCTCGTCCCATAGCCATTAACTGGGCCAACGCATAGTTAATAAGTGCCGCAATCATAACAAACGCAGCGATAAGACTAATGGCACTTGATCGGAATCGGTCTTCTAGAAANTCTACCGGCGTAATATATCCTTTCTGTTTGGCGTGATGATACAATTTCGGGGCAAAAATCAGGTAGCAAGCAACAATAGCTGTCATAAAGTGAAGGCTCATGACCCAAGAAAAACCAATCCGGTAAGCCTTGCCGGTGAAACCAAACAGAGTGTTCCCACTGTATTGAGTAGCATACAGTGTCAATAGTAACACTAAAAAGCCAAAGCCTCTACCAGCCAAATAAAAATCCTTCATCGAATTGTCTTCTCTAGCTCGGTAGCCAACCCACCCAATCCCAATTAGTGAAAGAATGTAAATAAAAATGACGGACAGCGCAGCAGGACCAAAAGGCAATATTTCAGTCATCGGTTGTCACTCTCCTCAGGTATTTCCGACCACGAACGCTGCAAAAGCCAAGCCGTTAAGCAGGATAAGATAAATGAGACGATGATGGCAACCATAGCCCAAGCGGGGAAACCGAACCAGATGGTTTTGTCATCAGAACTCCAATACCAAGGAACACCAACTGCCAAAAGGACAATATAAATCAACCCAATTAACCACTTAACATATTTGCTTTGAGTATTTTTCATGTTTAATAATCGATACCAATTGCTGAGTTCAACACGAATATGTTTCTTTTACTAATTTAACTGATTTTACCTTATAGATACAAGCGGAAGTGTAAAACGAACCTCTTCTTCAATCCAGTCAGAATAGAAATTTTGAAATTAGTAAATAATTGATAGTATTTTAATGATAGACTATCCATATATTGATTTTTGCTTAAGCACAAGTTGCCACTGCCTCTCTTAAGAAGCCTAACTTTAGTTTATTTCCAATAGCTGAGGAAAATTATGGAAACTGTCCAAGACATTACCATTCAATCAGACCAACTGCAAAAATTTGCGGAGGAACTTTATCAAAAAGCAGGAGTTGGTACGGAGCATGCCAAATTGATGGCCGATTTGCAGGTGGAGACAGATTTACGCAATGTGCATTCGCATGGAACTCGGATGTTGCCTGGATATATACGGAGTATTTTGAAAGGAGAGATCAATCCAGTTCCTCAGGTTCATGTTGTTCAAGAAGGTCCAGCTTTCGCAGTTATTGATGGTGATAATGGCTTAGGACATCCTTCAAGTGTGTTAGCTATGAAAATGGCCATTGAAAAAGCAAAATCGGTTGGTGTCGCAGCAACGGGAGTCCGAAACGCGGGCCATTTTGGAGCAGCAGCCTGCTATTCTATGATGGCTGCCGATACAAACATGATAGGATTTTCCACAACCAATACAGGCAGAGCGACTGTTGTAGCACCGGGTGGAACCACTCCGGTGACTGCTAATAACGCCCTAAGTTATGCTTTGCCAACCGG
>NZUQ01000032.1 GCA_002697225.1 Candidatus Poribacteria bacterium | reverse complement strand
GCCAATGAAGAGGTGAAAGAGATAAAAGTACAGATTTTTAACCTCAATGGAGAACCGATCGGCCTTTTAAGGCAAAACGGAGGCGGTGAAATAAAGTGGTATAATCCGGACCTCAATTTTGGACTTTACGTCTACCAAATGGAGGTGAAACTGGTGACTGGGCAAACCAGAACTTTCCAGAAACTCCTTCAAGTGGAATGAATACAAAAATTGTGATTGAATTTTGGTGAAATTATGTTTTACTTTTGCCCATATCCAATAGTCGATTTCATGAACTTAACATAATCTCGAAGCGTTCAGCTATCGTGATTTTCTGGACCGAGGTTAGCTAGCCATGCGTTTGTACTATATCTGTTTCTTTTTGATTCTTATTTATTAAAAACACACTGGTTGTGGATATGGTTCTGGCGTGTAACCNTGGTTGTTTCTCTCTCCTACGCTTGGTATTGTTTCTACGTCCCCTCCAACAGCATCGTTTGGGCTGACAACTACACTTCGGCTCAACACCAAGCTGCCCAATCCGGCAAGCCCATCATCCTCTTCTTCACCGGCAAGTGNTGCGTTCCATGTAAGATCATGAAACGCAACGTCTGGGCGGATGAACAGGTGACAGCTTCGGTCAATGCAGCATTCATCCCCGTGATGATTGACGTNGATGACCCCGACGACGCTTCCGTATTGGTTCGCTACAACGTCGGCGGTACGCCAATCACGATCGTTACCGATCCAAACGGAAATGCTTTGCAATGGCGAGTAGGGGGGATCGGCAAATCCGAATTCCTCGAATTACTACGGGCGTCGAATCCATCCGCCATAAATGACCTGTAGTGTCGAAGGGTATGGTGACGAATTTTGGTCAATCAAGAAATAATACTGACCTGTTAACGCATCGAAAATGATCAGATAGCCTAGGTGCTGGAAGGAACGAAAACATCGCGATTACGGCGCATGTCTTCACGCTGGAGTTGCTGGGCATCGACGGTTTTNTGGCTGGCCGCTTGAAGTTGTTGTTGCTGATCGAGAGCTTGTTGTAGTTTTTCGATCGGGCGGCTATTCTGTATTTAATTAAAACTTAAATACATTTTCGTTTTCATGGCAGCCTGAAACATCAGCTGAAACATTCTTACCTTACTCAGCTGTACTGGAATCAGCTGCTGGGGGCTGCCATGGCTCTACTCCCAGTTGTCTCCAGCAGTATCAGGTACCTCTATTGGATAACCTATCACCTGTTCAGCGGCGAAGACATTATAGGACCGGATCACCATATAACTCTCCTTGTAGATTAAAGGATTTTAATCCTGATGGTCTAAAAATATCTTGGACTAATGAAGTAATTATTCTTGCATTGAATAAGAAGAATTATATGATTGATAATGAAGATGTTACCACTGACATTTGCAAAAAAAGAATTACACACTTTAAGTTAATGAATGAAGAAGGCAGAGAACATTGGCTTGCAACAGTTTCTGAAAATGAATCAAAAAATACACAATCTGGTTTTACTGCAAAAATCAGAAATCGGATCCTGACACACATCGAAACCCGCTGAGGTAGCACTTAGAATTCGGGAGGAGGTCGTAGCGGACAGCTACCCGCAGGTTGAGAGTATGGCTGTCCCGAATACCACCCCGCAACACCCGGTATGAGCCGGTGCCCGGCCCTGACGGGTTCTTTGCTGGAGAACTACTATAATAGTTCTCTCCATACCTGTCCTGACACCATTCCATAGCATTACCCGTCATATCATACAATCCGTATCCATTAGCCTCGAAACTTCCTACCGGTGAAGATTGAATCCACTGGTCTCTACCGCCTATCCCCTCATAGTTAGCATTATCATGCGTTATCTCATCTCCCCAGGGATACCGTTTGCCTACCAAGCCTCCACGGGCCGCGTACTCCCACTCCGCTTCTGTCGACAGTCGCTTACCTGCCCACTTGGCATAGGCCGTCGCATCATTCCAAGTCACATACACCATTGGATACCCGTCACCCGGCGAATACTTGGCTACATTAGCCCAGTTCTCCTGATAGTCATATCCGCTATCTTCTACAAACTCTCTGAACTGCCCCACTGTCACCTCATGTACATCCATGTAGAAAGCATCCAGTTCTACTGTATGTACTGGCCTTGCAGTCTTCATCCAATCCTCCAGCTCATTCTTCGAATCCCCCATCTCAAATGAGCCAGCTGGAATCAACACCATCTCTTTACCATCTTTCTTCCAAACAATCCCTCTTTTCCTTTTCTCAAGTCCAGCATTAGCGACAACCTCAAGTCCAGCATTAGCGAAAACCTCGTCTTTAACNAGAACCTTCAGGGCTTGTCCCTCTTCATCAGTAACCTCATNACCACATCCAACCAGTACCAACAATACCAACAACATCCAACTAAGCTTTCGCATCATATTCTCCAATAGGTTCAAACCTTTGTTATCACTGAGACGGAACACTGATGTCCACTCTGGTTTCACTGATAACGTCAACAGTATAAAACGCTTGNCANCATTGAGCTACACGTTCTGTTGTGACTCTGTTCATATGACATACTATAGCACATCTTACCTTTACGATCTATAAAGATCTCGTCAAGCCACAGGGCTTTTTGCGTTATCCAGCGAGGATTTTAACAAATTTTTGTTGATGGCGCAAGGAGAAGACGCGACCGAAACAAATGAAGGTAGCCGGTTGCGTATTAGTATAGCTGCCATCTTTTAAACTTCCAATAACTGATGATCCCAAAAAGGGAAACTCAGGACGAGGAAATTAAAATGCAAATATTAATAGCCCCCACAGCGGGGTTTGAAATTCCGAAACCGGGAACATACCGGGCTCGGATTATCGAAATAACTGAGCATCCTGCTCTTAACGAAGACTGGGNTCCTCAGTTGTTGATCAAGGTTCAACTGGATCAACTCGACAGTGATGACAATCCCATCCTTCTTCATTACTACTGCAGCCAAAAACTGAGTCGACAGTCGAAACTCGGNAAAGTCGTCAACACTGTCATAGGAAAGGTTCCTGGCGATTATTCCGACTCGAATCGATTGAATGTCGCTGACTTGATTAACGTGCCGTGTGGTGTGCTGATCGAGCATGTTGAACGGGACGATGGTTCCAAGCGTGCCATTATCTCGGCTTGGCTTGCTTATGAGGTGGTTGACAGGAAGAGGAACCGCCTGTCTGGGAGAAGGCGGACTCGGATTCCGAAGTCGATGAAGGGAATGGTAATACAACCCCTTCTCTTCACGGCCATGACCCTATTTGATGTTGATATTGCTGACAACATCAACGACCGCTTGTTTCCCAATAATGTGTTGGGGCTTGATAGTCCGTACCTTTGGCTGGTAAAAATTGGCGTAAATGTCTACATCCATAGGTTATACCTGCCAAGCCCGGCATGCCTCGATCCTCGTTTTCGACGCAGAGAACATAATCATAACCTGATTCTAGCAAGGCCCCAATAACAGTTCCCCAATTCAGTTGTCCACGACCCGGCACTCTATACTGCCACCACCANTTGCCGATAATTCCTTGTCGATAGAGCATACGCGGGCTGACCTCACAATCCTTAACATCTGCATAATACCATTTACCGGCATAATCACGGATCACATCTTCAGCCGGCATGATCATCATCCATAACCAATGGGAAGGATCACAGGAAAGACCCAAATAATCTGATGGCACGGCATCCAGAATCTTCTCCCACATCTCGGGATTACAACCGATATTCCCCATACGTACCGCNACATCTAAAGCAATCTTGACCTTCATTTCTTCAGCCACCTCAACCACTGGACTAAACATTTGACGGAACCGCTCTATTAATTCATCTGAACGATCATCTGGGTTTCCCGGCATAGAGGAGTAGGTACCGTAAAACCGGCCATTTTTCACTGGTGCTCCACTACCTGTAATTACCACTGGGCATTCTAGAAGACTAGACGATTTGATTGCTTTAATCAAACGTGTTTGCTCTGCTTGACGAATATCTGCGTCATCATCTAGCAAATTGCAGTGAGAACTGATGCAGGCTAAGTAAAGACTGTGGGAGGCTAAGATTGTATTAACTTCATCTGGTCCCGTTTCAAGAATACGATCTGAGTTTAATACACCATTATCGGCCAAACGAATGCAGTCAAAGTCGTTTTCCTGAGCCCACCTAGCGCATTCCTCCAGACTCCAACTTCCATCTCCAGCCGAGGTTTGAAAACTTATATCCATATTTTTTCCCTTTGTTACANATTTATGTTAGAGCGAAAATTTTACTGATCAATCCCATGGTAATGGAACGTCCAGCCTTTGACTGGCAGATAGTGCTGATTCCTGTTCCATCTCTCCATACCGGATGCCACTATGACGATGCTCTCGCATTCGCTCTTCTTCTAACCCCCCAGGTAGCATAGCTNGATCTNTACCAGGCATCGGCTGATATGTTTCTCGAACGTCTTGNACCATTCGATCGGTTTCCGAGTAGAAGGCTNTCTCCGGTATAACAGAACCTACATGAATGGCAAGCACCATTCCTCCTAATCGAGCGCTTGACCANCGGCTACGAATCTCTTCACCCTCAGGNAGNGTAAAACCGGTTAATCCACCACCAAGCAAACTGGCAACCGCAGTATAACCAATACTCTTGAAAAAGGCAGCGGGTATNTTGGACAAAAGCGCGTCAAATTCTTCCCCACGTTGATAATCTGCCATAATGCAGGTAGCCGCATCCANNACAACTGGTGGTTCATTTTCTGAAGGAATAGCAAAACTAATTGGTGGGTTACCGAAATAACCAAGCTGTGGTTTCGGATCACTTCCACCAGCATTGCCTTGCCCTTGATAACCTTGGACAGAAAAACCAATGCAACCTGCTTCCATGCAGATCCGCGAATAGTGTCCAGCGGAGCCATAATGCCCTATGTTACGCACTAGTCCCATCCCAATACCAACTTCCTTGGCCTTAGCTATCGCTTGTTCTGTTGCATGGACCATTGGAAGGTACCCTAAAGTTCCNTCGCCATCTAACACAACTGACGTTGGCGTTTGATGAACCAAGCGAACATCAGGGAGAGGGTTTGCAGAACCATCTTCAAAACTTCCGCAATAGCCGTTGACTGTCCGTGTCCCATGACTTCGAACTCCACGAAGATCAGAGTTAACCAATAAACGACTGATGAGTGCGGCNTGNTCATGAGTGAGTCCAGCTTTTTCAAAGCAGGCNGTTGTAAATTCCAGAAGACGATNCTCCTGAACAANCACAAAAGATTCTGGTGGGCGGTTCATTGATATTTCCTTTACTAGAAGGACCTGANTAAATTAGGTTGCGAGNATAAAATCAGGTCAAATTTTGTCTATATCTATCAGGAATTGAATGTCGACATGAATAAACAATATCAAACCTTAAATCAATAAGGATGNACTGAAATACAGTTTNTTATCAATAAGCTTAGTCAACNNCAGTTTAGCACATTTTTCCCTGACATAAAAACACTTTGATATTAAAAAGAATGAAAAACTTGACACCAATGTAATANGANTACGTTGTACTAAACTAAACGTTAAAAGTGCCAAATTACAATATGGANAACAGCATGCCGATACAACGCAACCAAGCCTTTCAAGTTTGCAAAGAGCTACATGGATTAGGTAAAGTTTGGGTCGTCCGAAAAAACGGAAAATTTATAACTGCCTTTAAAACTAAAAACGAAGCTAATGTGTGGATATACATCCGAGAAAAATAACAGCTAATTTTTGTAGTTTTTTTGGACATAAAAAGAAAATCAGCGCAAAAGTTGTTTTCACTATCGATCTGACACAGAAAATTTGAAAGAGGAGCTACATTAATTTTCGAAAATCAGGATTTGTATTTGAGTTAGAGATTAAATACGGCACATGATCTGTTTTGCTTGAGTTGGATCTTACGTGCTAAGCCCGTTAGAGAATGGGACGCTTATGTTTGATCTGTAGGCCCCAGCACAATTTTGTTCCTAATATGCTATACAGATCATAAAGACGACAGGTATCAGGGAGCCATTACTAAAACATTGTATACTACTATTGGCTACAATGGCTATCTATCCTAAATATCCCTCCCAAAAAATTTTGTAATTTAACCTACTAGAGATCAGAGAAAAGCGATGATATCTTCTCTAATCAAGGCATCTTAAAAGTAACCACACTACACTTCAAGTACTGGTTGCTTTTTTCTAGGCACCTCTAGAGTAGATACAAATTTNTNAAGAACTGTATCTGCTTTTTCACCTAAAAACTTAGTGGATGCTAACGACTTTAATGGAATAGCTCNATTAGATCAAACAGCCTTAAGAAAACTTCGTAATCNAACCTTCTTACTCGGAGTTGTCTCAAGAAAATCTATTGCCTNNNCTTTATCNCNACGTATAACATATGATTCTAAAAAACTCCCAATGTTGTATATTCATCTGCCTTCAGGTNTTTCTNTCATATNAAAAAANCAGACAAAACCTATCAAAATATACGAAATCTTATGAGCTTTCTATCCTCCACGCTTATTAAAGATTATGAATCAGTTAACTAAATCTGTACCTGTCCAGCCAAATCCACGACAGATTCGCTGGTTCGCAATCGGAATTGGATTGGTACTTGTTCCTATTAACAATTACTGGGTTTTTTCCTCGTTGCGATGGGAGCAAGGTTTACCTACAACAATGTCGCTTTTTTTCAACGTGATCTTTATTGTTACACTGTTGGTCACATTGAACTACGCTATCGCTCGATTTTTGCCNTCTTACGCACTGACTCAGGGTGAATTACTCACGNTGTACACTATGCTGTCTATTGCTTCAGCCATCTGTGGCCATGATCTATTCGAAGTCATCATTACCAATATTTCTACTGCNGGGTGGCTAGCATCTGATGAAAATGANTGGGCAGTTCTATTTCATCGNTATTTGCCAAATTGGTTAGCATTGACNGACAAAAACCGTTTAGCTGTCTACTTTACTGGTGAATCCAGTTTATATTTAACCCAGCATCTTCAATTATGGTGGCGGCCGGTCCTTTCTTGGTCAGGATTCATCATCCTACTTCTATCTACTGCTTTCTGCATAAACCTGATCTTGCGAAAACAATGGATCGAAGCAGAACGACTCAGCTACCCGATTATCGAATTACCCTATCAACTAACTTCACCACGTTTTTTCCAAAATCGCTGGTTGTGGATAGGAATCATTTTGGCAGGAGGGATGGATTTTATCAATGGATTGCATTTCCTATACCCATCTCTGCCTGGATTTGGCGGCGAATTTTATGACCTCAGTCCGCTATTTACCACTAAACCGTGGACCGCAATTGGTTGGACACCGATCGTCGTTTTCCCATTTGCTATCGGATTGGCATATTTTATCCCACTTGATCTTTCTTTTACTTTCTGGTTCTTTTATATCTTCTGGAAATTTGAGATGGTTCTCGGCAGCGCCTTGGGATTTCAACAAGTTGCAGGATTTCCCTTTATTTTTGATCAATCGTTTGGTGTGTGCCTAGGTGTTTTGTTGATGACATTATGGAGTGGTCGTCGTCATCTGAATCATATCATTGCTAAAGCCTGGCATGGTCAGGAACCGATTTCCTACCGGT
The DNA here is from genome assembly GCA_002697225.1 of Candidatus Poribacteria bacterium. Next base: position 5,125 of record NZUQ01000032.1, on the reverse strand, counting down.
TTGCTGTGCTCGGACTGATTATTGGAATAGGCCTGCTAACTGGTTTTTGGTGGGCCGCAGGAATGTCGTTCTGGGTAGCAATTCTAACTATCATCATTCACTTTACAACCATAACCGTAATCACCCGCGTTCGCGCCGAGTTGGGACCTCCAATTCACGATTTGCGTTCAATGGGGCCAGATGTCCTGTTGCCTAAGATCTTCGGTATGCGGACCTTGGGTGCTAGAAATCTCAGCTTGTTTTCACTCGTTTACTCATTTAACCGTGCCTATCGTGGAAACGCAATGCCACATCAACTGGAAGGACTAAAGTTGGCTGAACGTATAAGCGTTCCTTCACCTCGACCTTGCATCGCCATGATACTGACAATTGTGATTAGTCCGATAGCAGCTTTTTGGGTGGCATTACACATCGGTTATCAATCCGGTGCTATTGAGGTGTGGTCAGGGTCTATTTTCAATCGAACACAAAGTTGGCTGAGTAACCCCAGACCAGTCGATACGGCGGCCATCGCAGCGATGATCTGGGGCTTAATCTTCTCTTTCCTGATGACGCTGGTCAGGTTGCGTCTTCTTTGGTGGCCCCTGTATCCAGTTGGATATGCCATCTCTGGTACGTGGGCAGTCAACTTCTTCTGGTTTTCAGTCTTAATCAGTTACCTTATCAAATTTTCCATCCTCCGTTTTAGTGGTTTGAGAACATATCGTCGTGTTGCTCCTTTCTTTTTAGGGTTAGTTCTAGGTGAATTCATGATTGGGAGTATGTGGGGACTAGTGGGTGTCTTTCTGCAAAAACCGATGTATCGGTTCATCTGGTGAAATGAGATTCAAACGCAATATCCAACATCAAAACAGACTAATTGGTCAGAGTTAGGCTTCGGAAAGCCATTATCGACTAGAAGATATGTTCCCATGTTTTCTGGCTCTGGTCTCTCTATCTGGTTCAATTAGTGACGGCATGGTTCTATGGAAGCAGTTCTATCACAATCAGGTATTAATCAATTCTCCCAGCTCTGAATAAAGTCTGGCAAATTGAAATTAATCGGCATGTTGACTAGTTGGTAGCGCTCAACTCTAGAGGAAAGATCCAAAACTGCGCGACTGGTCTCTTTTTGGATGAGCTCATAGAGAGTTGCAAACCGTTGCCAGATCAGATTTGCTTCATCTACTGTGAAACGTTGAGCAAAGTCTTCAAACAAATAGAAATTGAGTCGATGTTCTGAAATCGCGCTGGCACGCTCTTCAACTGACATTTTTTGAGTTTCAGGTTGTTTCAATGTCCGTATTTTGTCTACCAATTTGGAAAGAAATACGAGACAAACCATCCTTCCTTCTTCTCCCGGATGTAGAGTGTAGATTCCTTCCAAAAAAGGTCCTGCTTTTTTTGTTTCCACTGCTCGAAAGATTGATTCTACTAAGTCACATTGAGCGGAATGAAGTTGAGAAAAATGAGTAAACTGATCGGAGATACTACGGGATAACTTCTGGGCAAAGTCGGGTTGCCAGTAATAATGGTTTACAATCGGATAGACGGGACTACCAAAAGCACGATAACCAAGATGAATGGTTCGCCGAAGTTTGGTGCTGTAGTTGCTGCCCCAATGGAGCATAATATGGCTGTAGACTACCCCATCTCCAGCATTTAATTCTACAGGAATGCCACCTGGAATTGGCTTTTGAGGCCGGGTTAACAGGTGCTGGTGTTCTTCTGTTGTATTGGGACGACGATGGCTGCCGGGAACAATCCAAAACACATCATCGTCATAGAGTGGAATGTTCCATTGTACATAACCGGGCGCGTTTTTTATCATGTCCATCTGCATTCCGTTCAAGGGAGCTTGATGCACAGGATCAATGTCACGATGCCAACTAGCTGGTCCATGATCTTTAACTGGATTACACATCAGTGCCATCAGTGTAACAGCAGCGTTAGTAGCGGACATAAGTTTTTGACTGACACCCAGCGTATTCTGGTGTAGGCAAAACTGCACTGTGTTATCGGTTTCTTGATCCACAACCTCATTGAAAAAAACTCTCGGCTGCGCGCTAGTTTCCCAAACACCACCCGGTGGATCCTCAGTGTTACGTTCTTCCACCCAGACAATTTTTTGCCGTTCGACTAGAGTTTCAAAGCTGTGACGCAGATGGTCTAACTGTTTGGGTGGTATAACTTGTGGTAAAATAATGTAGCCGTTTTCGAGTAATTGTGCTGGATTGACTTCCATAACTGTCCCCTCAACTATGTGGATTGATTTGTATCAATGATTCTATATTGACTTTTGTGAATAGATCAATGGGTTCGACACAACCGGTAACACCAAATGTAAAGTTTAGAGTTCAGTGTTGCTATGTTTTGCTAGAAAGGTATAATGATATCATTTCAANCATAAGACAGTAGGTTTTTTGATAAAATCTATGNTATATAAAAAGGAGAATTACCATGTCCAGTAGTCCAATTTNGGCTGGCAAACCCTTCAGCATAGAAAAGACCACGCAGATTGCTGAGCAGTTCTTCCGTGATGGTTATGTGTACATTCCAAACGTATTGACGTCCAAAGAAGTCTCCACCCTCCGAGATAGAACTGATCAGCTGCTCGACGATCCAGACNTGANGNAAANCACCAATCCAAATCTCGCAGATGTTAGGTATGTCCAGTTGGGNAAACATCAAGAAACTNGTGAGGATTTACCCTTTATCCTCAGAAACACCATTGAACTGGATCAGATGTTCCGGGATATGTTGCTTCGTGAACCAATCTTCAGTTTGGCTGAAGCTATTGTTGGTANTGGTTGCAAGTTTTGTGGACAGAATGTCCTACGTAACAAACCGGGGTTGTCTATTGATAGCTGGCATGTCGATGGAGAAGTGCATTTCCCTTTACCCAACAGTATTGAACGGTATGANCCNCGGATNCAAATGNGAGTGATGTGGTTTACAGTACAGATGGCATTGAGTGATATTGAACTAATTGAACATGGTCCAACACAATACGTGCCAGTCAGTCATTATTCCGGTCGAAACCCCAACAATCAGGAAAATCCGGAGTTTGATGGTAACAACCCCGTTTCCATATTTTGTAAAGCCGGTGATATTTATCTGCAAGATCCAATGTGCTGGCATCGTGGAGCNCCCAATAACTCAGACCGNACACGATATATCTTACAATCGCAGTATGCNGCACCATGGGCATATTGGCGCTTTAGCCTCTGCAACCNAGTNCCGGTAGATGAGGAGNCACTACAAACAGCGAGCGATCAACTCTTGAATTTGCTTGGCAGGCCACGACCAAACAGCNATTAGAATCTCGAGTTTTGATANTAAGCATATTNGCANTTAGAAAANGGGGAGAGTTCANATGGAATTTGTAGAGTTGGCTGAGGAACAACGCCNTTTTTTTGATGACAANGGGTATATAGTAGTGCCCGANGTTCTTTCCTCNGAAGAGGTCGAGCAGTTGACTCAGGCCAGCGATCGTATAGTTGAATCATGTAATTCGGATGGACCNTANGTGCAGATACGGCCGGGGATTGTGGAGGAACCAGCCTTCCATCCGCTGTTGGCCTGTTCGCCGACTATACCNTTGCTCGTCCAATTGNTGTCTCCNAATATTCATTTACATACTACTGCNATTATCTATAAATNNCCTCAAATCACTGATGATGAAGAAACAATCANACAACGAGGNTGGCACCGTGACATCGGTATNACCGAAGATCTAGGACATAACAACCTCATCCGTGCNGGTATCAAGGTAGGTTACTGCNTAACAGATTTTCATCAGCCACATTCCGGTTNCACCATGTTTGCCGAAGGTTCACACTTGGAGAAAACNCCNCTNCAGATTCCNGCAGGTGAGGTCGATCCNATTAATGCTGTTGATCTCTGNCTCAATGNTGGAGATGCTTTTTTATTTGAAAACCGNATTTTCCATACCTCAGCTCCCAATTTAAGCAATCGTACATCNAAAGTCATTATNTTCGGCTACAGTTATCGCTGGATGGGTGGCCGAAAAGATCAGATGCAATGCGTTCAACCAGACGAAACGGTGCTGGATCAGGTTGACGATATTCGCCGACAACTGCTTGGCGGTTCCAGCGATGCNCTTAGCCATTGGGCTCAAGAACAGGGGATCGCACCGGAACCAATTAAGTGGACGATGGAGATTTAATCAGAATCTACAAAGTCTGCCATGACGGTATTAAATCCTTAATTCTTGTTGTCATGGACANGCNNCNTGNAACTTTTCATTTTATCTAATTANTGATAAAACCAATTNGNTGATTAATTTGCAAGACTNGCNACACNATACNGTGAGGAGACCAATCGCGCTTTAGGACTCTAAAGTTGTGATTCGTGAATTATTCATTCGGTCGCAAGATCACATCAGACCACGTTACGTGCAAGTTCATTTCCAGCCAGTTCTGTTGTTGTTAGTTGATCAACACGAACAATATATTTTGGGTGAACTTGACCATTTACCACCTGAACTCACCTGTCAGCGTCTTTAATCAGTTTAAAAAAACTACGCCGTTTCTTTACTGTCTGCCACTTTTGTCTTAAGGGACTCGGTCCAAGCTCTTAAAGGGACGTCATCCGGATTCTTGGTTAGCCAGTACTGCGACGATGGTTCGATATCAGATTTGTCTCCCAATGGGTCTCTCCCACTTGGTAAAGCACCCAGGAGTTGTTGGCGGATCGGCGAGCAACGCTGGAGTAACTCTGGATCCTGCTGAATATAATCAGTTGGGCGTAGCCAGCGGTAATGGTAACCTACATGCACCACCTTACGTGTTTTGTTTGATCGGTTGGGGCCAACACAGTGCCAGGTTGCCGTGCGCCACAAGACAGCTGACCCAGCTGGCAATTTTAATTCCAACGTTTGTTCTTCAGGTACACAGCGACCCATGGCATGTAGTTCCGCTGGCGGTCGTTTGTAACTGCCGGGAACCAGCCAGAGATTACCACAGTTGGATTCGGTCATATCGAAAAGGCAGTAAAATACTTTGAGTTCCATAAACGGCAACCGGCCGTCCAGTGAAGGAGCTTGGAAGATCTCAGGGCTGGCCAGATCTGGATGCCACACGACGTTGCGATATCCAGCTTTCTGATCATCTCCATTTCCTTT
>NZUQ01000031.1 GCA_002697225.1 Candidatus Poribacteria bacterium | reverse complement strand
AGACCAACATACTCTGCAAAAGCTAATCTCTGTTAAGAAGGGAGATCGATACGAGGAGGAGAAACTGAAGACCGGTTTAAATCGAATAATCGAACATTACTTGCAGGATGGATTAATATTTGCTGAGATTTCCCCTCGAATTGACTTAAAAAAGGAACACGCACAAATTTGTGTCAAGGTTCATGAAGGGGAGACGGTAAAGTTTGGAAATGTTTCTATTGAAGGAAACACGAAGTTTACCGACTCTTATTTGCTTAGCTTGATTGGGTTACGTCAGGGGCAGCCTTTCAATATGACATTGTTAGAGAAAGGAATTGAGAGAATAATCAACTTGTACAGCGAGCAAGGACATCCAATGGTCGAAGTGAGGCTAGTCGACGTGATCGCGAATCCAGATAATGGCAAATTAGATCTACGGGTAGAAATTGACGAAAAAAACATAATCAAAATCGCGTCAGTTAATGTCAGCGGTTCTCGAAAAACCAGAGAAGAAATCGTTTTAAGGGAATTGCCAATTCGAGCTGGTGACATCTTTGACCAACGTAAAATTGATCAAAGCTTTCGTCAATTAATTAATCTAGGCTATTTCTATAAAATTAACCCGAACCTTCTGGAAATGGCAGATACTCCTAATCAAGTCAAAATACACGCACGAGTTACCGACGCTCGCACGGGGCGGATAAACGGCGTAATTGGTTATGCTCCTGCTACCTCCCAATCTGATGATATGCCAAGGTTAACCGGATTAATTGAAGCTAGTGAAACGAATTTATTTGGCACAGGAAGACACCTCAATTTTCGATGGAAATCCGGCTTGATAAAAACAGTTCTGATTTCATATACCGAACCATGGATGCTTGGAAAACCAATTTCGCTAGGAGGTAAATATGAGCAAATTAAACGTCAAAATCAAACTAGTGTCAACATGTCAAAAGAAAAATCGGCGGATTTAACAATTAGTGCACGTTTCAACCCGATGTTGAAAGGCACATTGACAGCATCTTTGAAACGGATTGGCTTGTTAGAAATTGGCGCTTCAGAAGAATTGGATAGAATAAAATATGGAGTAGCTTTTAGTGTTATCCGCGACAGCCGGGACTTTTTCTTGTCTCCAACTAAGGGACGGAGAGACCATCTTGCTTTTGAGATTTCACGCGGCGATTTCAAATTGCGGAAGCTATGGATTGATTTAGATCAATATGCCAAAACATGGAAGAATCAAGTTATCTTAGCAGGTGTACACATCGCTTCTGCTTGGGGCCAAGACATACCTTGGACCGAAATGTTCTCACTTGGAGGAGCAAACTCCCTGCGCGGTTACGATGAAGATTTCTTTTTCGGCCAACATCGTCTTTATTGTAATATTGAATACAGACTACTCGTAGGTCATATCTCACAAGTCTTTAGTTTTGTAGATATAGGTTCGGTGGCAAAGTCAAGCAAATCGATGATTTTCGAGCCGATTAAGGTTGGGTATGGTCTTGGGGCTAGGATCGAATCTAAGGGAGGGATACTACGAATTAATTATGCTCTGTCTCGGGAAAGTGCGCTTTCTCAGGGAAAGATACATGTTAACCTTGGAACTTCGTTCTGACTTTGGAATTCCATTATACTGAGATATAGGCTTATCAGAAAGGTTAATTTTCTCTTGCATATTTGAGGTTATTATGGTAGGCTTACGCTTGTTTTTTGGCCACTTAAGCGGCTTTAAAAAAACAAGCATGAGAGCTTTGATTTGGGTTTGTAGGTTGAACGGAGAGTGGGGTAGGGTTTCCCGCTCTTTTCTCTTTTTAGAGGTAGTCTGTTTAGAAAATATGGATCAGTTTGGGACTTCAGTTTCGGAGTTGGTGATACCATTACTTGAGGATCTTGGTTTTGAGTTAGTCGATGTTGAGTTAGATAACTCGGGCAGTGGAAAAACTGTCCGGTTGTTGATCCACAGNTCGCAGGGAGNGACATTNGATGACTGCCAGCAAGTGATANAAAGTACAAGNCCNATATTGGATGTATGTGGNTTAATCAAGCANAATTGGGACCTCGAAGTGGCATCCCCCGGTTTGGACCGNCCAATTGTNACCNAAGCAGATTTTCAGCGTAATCTTGGTCNAACAATTGAGATGAGGTTTNAGTCNAGCTNAGAAGGNAAAATTAAGAACGTGAACGGCNTTTTAAAAGANGTTGATTCAAANAAAATNACGCTNCAGCATTCGTCNGGCAAAGTTGTTCAAGTCAGNATNTCAAAAGTAGAACAAGCAACTGCTAAGCTAAATTGGNAGAAAAANCCTTAATGATATAATAGTGGAGAAAGAACAATGACAGGTGACCTCATNTCAACTGTTCGGCAAATGATGGATCAGACAGATCTTCCTCAAGAGATCTTTCTTGACGCTATTCAATCTGCACTNATGCAGGCNGCTAAGAGGCGTTATGGTTCAACTGAGGANGTGTCAATTGAGCTNGATCCTGAAACTGGAGAAATTTGTTGCTANGTTCCCAAAAAAGTAGTTGATATCATGCATAGCTTTGCTAGNGAAATNCCTATCGAAGAAGCANNNAAGATTGATCCAAATGTTAAAGTGAATGATANTATTCNAGTTGAAGNTNATACTGGNGATTTTGGTCGTATNGAAGCGCAAACGGCTAGACAAGTNCTTGTCCAAAAGATCAAAGANGCNGAAAGAGAACAGGTTTATGANGAATACAAAGAACGTGAAGGTGAAATTATTACAGGATATGTTCAACGTATTGATCGGAATGCCATCATTGTTGACTTAGATCGAACAGAAGGGATTTTAATTGACGGCGAGTTTAACCGTAACGCAGGATATAGGCGAGGTGATTCTTTAAAGTGCATCATTATGGGTGTAGAAAATGACGAGCGTGGATTGCAAATTCTCCTTTCTCGAAACCATAATGACTTGGTGGTTCAGCTTTTTGAGATGGAAGTCCCAGAGATAGAAGATGGTTTGGTTGAAATTCGGGCCGTCGCTCGGGANCCAGGTGATAGATCAAAAGTTGCTGTNTACNCAAATGATTCCAGTATTGATCCTGTTGGCACGTGNGTNGGGGTTAGAGGTTCGCGNGTAAGAACTATNGTCGANGAGCTTGATGGAGAGAAGATTGAGCTCATTCGTTGGCATGAAGATATTCAAACTTACATCAAAAACTCGCTTCAGCCTGCCAACGTATCGCACGTTAATATTATTAATGCAGAAGAACAATCNGCGGAAGTTATAGTTCCCGAAGATCANCTTTCCCTNGCCATTGGTAGGCGTGGGCAAAATATACGTCTTTCTAGTCGGCTCACTAATTGGAGATTGAATGTTAAGGGTGAAGCTGAAGCAATGGAACAGATGAAGAAGGATGTGGCCCAAGTATTCAAGTCTGATTTGCCTGATGAAGATGAAGAATAAAGTAATGCTTCTATAATGTCTTTCCGAAAACACATTCGGGAACAAAACGGCAGGTATGAACTAAGCTATCAACAATGTGATTTCAATGAGAGATTTCGGCTGGTCTAGAAGAGTTTTGCCTATTCATTCCAAAGTTTATCAGGAATTGAGGAGATAGAGAATGATTAAAGAGAAATCAACAACCTCAAGACAAAAACAGAATAAAGCAGGAGGGGCAAATATCCGGGTTCATGAACTTGCTAAACAATACGATTTGACAAGTAAGGATTTAATTACGGAAATAGAAACATATGGAATTGTTGTAAAAACTCATATGAGTTCTTTGTCCCCAGAGGCTGTTGAACTTATCGAGGAACAGAGGAATCTGAAGTCGAAGTCAAAAGAAGCGAGTTTACCATTAGCCAAAGAGGAAACGAAGGACCCCGCAGCTAAGCCACAATCGAAAGTAAAAGCAGAGTCGAAGGCCGACCAACCTGAACGCAAAATCAAGAAAGAAAAAAAGAAAAGTAAGCNNNAAGTTGNTGAGGANGAAGTTNNTTCAGTAGAGNNTNTAGAAGCGAAAACGGTACCTGTCGACAATGTCNCTCGTCANATACAGGAAGGCGTAACTGTAGGCCAACTAGCATCNCAACTAGGNGAATTGAAAAGCACAGAATTGATCATGAGTCTGATGAAAATTGGGGTGATGGCAAACGTGAATCAGAGCTTNGATTATGAANCTCTCGCTGNCATTGCCGACCAATTTGATTTTGAACCGATTCGCCAGTTAACACTTGAAGATAAGATTTTAGCTGAAATAGAGGAGGAAGATGATCCTGACGATCTGANNCCTCGTGCCCCGGTTGTTACTATTATGGGGCATGTAGATCATGGTAAAACATCTCTTCTTGATGCGATTCGTGATACCAATGTGATAGATACCGAAGCGGGAAATATTACACAGCANATTGGAGCATATTATGTTGAATCTGACAACGGGAANCTTGTTTTNCTCGACACTCCNGGCCATGCAGCATTCACTGCTATGCGTGCTCGTGGAGCACAAGTAACTGACATGGTTGTGCTTGTTGTTGCTGCTGATGATGGAGTAATGCCTCAAACAATTGAAGCAATTGACCACGCAAAGGCTGCAGGTGTTCCAATTATCGTAGCCGTCAATAAAATTGATGTTACTAATGCAAACCCTGATCGTGTCAAGCAGCAGTTGATGGNACATGAACTTTCACCAGAAGAATGGGGAGGTTCAACTGTCTNTGTTGAAATCTCTGCCTTAGAAGGCACTGGTGTTGAAGATCTTCTAGAAATGTTGTTGCTTGAGGCNGAGCTCCTTGAGNTACACAGTAATCCGAANCGGCACGCCAGAGGCACAATCATTGAGGCCAAATTAGATCGTGGGAGAGGCGTTGCNGCCACTGTTCTAGTCCAAGATGGCACATTGAAGATAGGTGACTCCTTTATTGCGGGCATATATAGTGGTAGGGTTCGTGCAATGATTAATGACCAGAACAAACATCTTAAAGAGGTTGGCCCGTCTACTCCNGTTGAAGTACTAGGCTTTAGCGGCGTTCCGGAAGCGGGAGACCGATTTAATGTTGTGTCTTCGGAGGCNGATGCCAGGAAAATCAGTGNAAAGCGACAGGGAGAGCATCGACAATCACAACTCAGCCCAAACAGCCNAGTTAGNCTTGACAGTTTGTTTGANAAGATCCGTACCGCAGAAATTAAAGAACTAAATGTAATTATNAAGGGAGATGCNCAAGGATCNGTTCAAGCGATCAGTGATGAACTACTGAANTTGGGTGCAGGTGAAGTCGAGGTCAATATAATACGCGCAGCGGTTGGTGGGATTACTGAAGCTGACATTCTGCTCGCAGTAGCCTCAAATGCAATTGTCGTTGGATTTAATGTTCGACCAACAACAGAAGCTATGAAGTTAAGCACGCAAGAAAATATTGACGTTCGCACATATTCCATCATCTATGAGTTAATCAGTGAAATTAGAGCGGCAATGGAAGGATTACTTGAACCTGAAGTGAAAGAGGTAGTTGTTGGTCGTGCTGTGGTTCGAGAGACCTTTAAAGTCCCNCGTGCTGGTACAATCGCTGGAAGCTATGTGAGTTNNGGCTCTGTNNNCTACAANTATCCCGTTCGTGTACTCAGAGANAGTGTCTTGATATACGANNNGAAGATAGAATCCCTTCGAAGATTTAAGGANGATGTAAGCCAAGTTGCCANAAACTATGAGTGTGGTATCGGTATTAGCGACTTTGACGATNTNAGGGTTGATGATACACTGGANTGTTACACNCTCGAAAGTGTGAATCGAACACTAAGTTCATAGAATTCTATGCATGTTGGGGTTTGTATTATCAACTTGCGTATTCTCGAAAGTCGATCGTTAAAGGATAANCGACGTGNGATCAAAAGTGTNATCGACCGTGTGAAGAATCGTTTTAACGTCTCNATTGCGGAAGTTGGGCTGCAAAATGCTTATCAATCTGCAGTNATCGGNGTTGTNTCTGTGTCTNGTGACCAACATCATTTAAATAAAGTTTTGTCCNATGTTGTANCGNTTGNCGAGAAGATNCATTTGGTAGAATTTTTGGTTGATTATAAGATTGANTTGGCTTATTAAGTGCNNGGAAGNAAATGTCCGGACAAAGNCGTAGAGACCGCGTNGCATCCCAGATTCAGAGAGAATTAGGTGATGTTCTTCTGAATGATGTGAAAGATCCNCGTGTGAAATTTTGTAGCGTAACTCATGTTGAGATGTCCCTAGACCTAAGTTATGCTAATGTTAAGGTTAGTATCTTGGGAGATGATCAGCAGAAGAATGATGGACTTGCTGGTCTTAAGAGTGCAAGTGGTTTTCTTCGTCGTGAGATTAGCCATCGGCTTGGTCTCCGNACTGCATCTGAATTGAGATTTAAGCTAGACCAATCAGTTGAACAGTTGATGTATATTGACCAGTTACTTGAGGAAAANCGAGAATAAGGTTAGTATACTCCAGNCCATGGACATCTATCACAAGATCTTGGAGCTAATTGATCAACACAGTAGNTTCGCAATTTCTGCGCATGTTAATCCGGATGGGGATTCAATCGGCTCACAGTTAGCGTTATATTCCTTCCTAGCTGACCTAGACAAACATGTGCGGATCTTTAACACCGANCCTGTACCTCCCAACTACCATTTNCTTCCTTTCTNCGACAAGGTTGAACAACCCTGTACTCTCGATNGTTACTCTCCCGAAGTATTGATTGTTCTCGATGCTAGTACACTCGTAAGAATAGGAANNCACCTNTCAAAAGCACTTATGCCGAAGCAAGTAACTATAAATATCGATCACCATGCTTCAGCTGATCGNTTTGGCNATTATAANCTGGTAGAGTCTGGTGCTTCATCAACTTGTGANATAGTATATAAGCTCATACAATTAAGCGGTACAAAAGTTGGTTACAAACGAGCAATGGCATTATATACTGGTATTATGTTTGATACCGGTTGCTTCCNATATTCAAATTCAACATCACAGGTGCACCNTATCGCAGCCAATTTAATTGACCAGGGAATCGAAGTCGATAAAATCTATAGAGAGGTCTACGAAACTAATCCAGTTCGTCGACTTCGGTTACTTACTAAGGCACTTGAGACTGTTGAACTTACCCCAGATGGCAAAATNGCATGGCTGGTAGTAAATCAAAAAATGCTTAATCATACGGGTACAACTCTGGNNGACNCAGATGGAATAATTAACCAGNTTCGCTCAATTGATACAATTGAAGTTGCAATTATGGTGGTGTCAAATACGCGAGAACAGTCCAAGATTAGTATGCGNAGCAAAGATCATGTTGATGTNGGAAAGATATGTGCTGAGTTCGGTGGNGGNGGTCATGCTCGAGCTGCAGGCTGNCTAATAGATAAATCTTNTAAGATNGCTCTTGAAATGGTNATTGAGGTAACGAGAAANTATATTGCGTATGATGATTGANGGTGTTTTGAATTTAAATAANCCTCAGGGGATNACTTCAAGGCNGGCTTTAGATCGAATTCGTAAGTTGTGGGGTGTTAAAAAAGCTGGGCATGGNGGGACACTTGATCCTGATGCAACTGGGGTTTTACNAATATGCTTAGGCAAAGCAACCAAATTATTCGACCCGTTACAGGAGGGAACTAAGAGTTACAGTGCAACGGTTACTCTTGGTATTACAACTGATACTTTTGATGCTAGCGGCCAAGTTTTGATGACTTCGCCTACAGAACATATTAGTGAGGATCAAATAGATTTTGTGCTGAACAGCTTCGTGGGAAAAATAGATCAAACGGTACCTATATTTTCTGCCGTTAAGTATCATGGGAAACCGTTATATAAGATCGCGCGTCAAGGGAAGCGGATTGAGAATTTACCTTCTAGGCAAGTGACCATTAAGTCGATCGAGATTACTTTAATGAATCTGCCTGAATTTGCATTTAGGGTTGATTGCTCGAAGGGAACATACATTCGGTCTTTAGTTAACGACGTTGGGGCACAACTGGAGTGTGGAGCTATTCTTTCACAACTGGTGCGTACACGATCAGGCATTTTTAGACTTGAAGATGCTTATGATTTAGATAGCTTGGAGGAAAGAAAGATTACGTCTAATGAGTCTGTTGTTCCCATGAATGTAGTGATCGAAGCGNTGAAACAGGTAGTATGACTNTCCCAGGGATTCATCTTTGAAAATTTTTGTCGATTTTCGATCCATTGCGTTAACAAAAGCCAACGTTGCTGTTACTGTCGGTGTTTTTGATGGTGTACATATTGGTCATCAAACTGTTATTCAGCGGTTGATCTCCAAGGCAAAAAATNGTGATCTNTTGNCTGCTGTCTTAATTTTCGATCCCTCACCAGNTGAATACTTTCAATCAANCCAACACAAATCGAGTTTAACAGACCGCAACCAAAAGATCACGATTTTTGAGCNACTTGGCCTTGACTTGATGGTGATGGTACCTTTTTCCTCCAGTATTGTTCGTCAGTCCGCTGATGAGTTTTTACAAGAAGTTTTGATACGCCAACTGNGAGCGAAGGCAGTTNTATCTGGATACGATTGGCAATTTGGTAAAGGNCGTGCTGGTAANCCNAGGTTTCTAAAATCAGTTGGAGAACGCCATGGNGTTGATATCGAAATTGTAGCCCCAAGATACATTGANGGTAAACCTGTTCATAGTACNTGGATTCGCAAAGAGGTTGAGNNAGGCAATCTNAANCTAGTCGCTAATTTGCTCGGTAGGAAGTATGCAATTGCGGGCACTNTTATCAAAGGAGATCAACGNGGNCGGAAAATTGGGTTTCCNACAGTCAATNTTAACACTGGAGAATTGGTATTGCCGCCNAGTGGCGTGTACGCTATTCGTGCTAATTTTGGCGANAGATCTTTTGAAGGAGTCTTAAATATGGGAACACGGCCAAGTTTTGATGACCAAAAATTTCAGGTTGAAGCTCATCTCTTTGATTTCAATCAGATTGTTTATGGGCANCAGNTTGAGATGACATTGGTANANAAAATCCGAGAAGANCGTAAATTTTCCGANCTNGANGGATTAACNAACCAAATTANGGCAGATATNGATAGTGCAAGATCTGCTTTATTGAGGACAAAATTTTGAGGTAANNCNCTTTTACAGNAATTTAGTNGTAACATAGCATATTGAGAAANTTCGATTTGATTTACAATACTCAAATATTTATGTTATATTAACAGCGTNGTTGAGCATAATAATCTAACTCATGAAAGGATGCGGGNAAATTTTGNAGTCTAGTGCTAGTGTGAAAAAGGAGATTNTGGATCAGTACAAGAAACATGATAGTGATACNGGATCGCCAGAAGTNCAAATTGCGCTTTTGAATAGCCGAATTGTCAGATTAACAGAACATTTGCGTCACAATCAGAAAGATCATCACTCAAGGTATGGTTTGTTTAAACTAGTGGGNAAACAGCGCAGTTTGATGCGGTACTTGCATTCGAAAGATATTCAGAGATACCGNCAGATTATTGATCAGCTTGACCTTCGAGACACCATTGGGAGAAGAGGAACGNCGTATAGTGATTAAGTAATGTGAAGAGGAGAGAGGAGAAGAAAANTTGAAAGTAGAAATGCAACTTGGCAACGANANGTTATCNATTGAAACAGGAAAGGTTGCTAAGCAANCAGATGGAGCTGCGTGGGTACANTATGGAGGAACAGTNGTTTTGGTAACTGTGGTTGCCTCAAAGCAAGCTACTAACCTTGACTTTTTTCCATTGACAGTGGATTATCGTGAAAGAGGATATGCGAATGGACGAATTCCTCCCGTTTATGGTCGCCGAGAACCACGCCCCGGCGATACTGAACAANTAACNGCAAGGTTAATCGATCATTGTATCCGCCCCCTTTTTCCAAAAGGTTTTAAGAGTGAAATACAGGTTTTGTGTACGGTTCTTTCTTTTGATGGAGAGCATTTTGCNGNNGTACCATCATTAATTGGTGCGTCAGCAGCNTTGTCAGTTTCTGANATCCCGTTTAATGGNCCAGTTGGGGCNANCGTNATCGGCCGAATTAATGGTGANTTTGTCATCAACCCAACTGTTGAAGAAATGGAGANNTGTGANTTTGAATTCTTTGTTGGCGGCAATGAAAAGGCCGTTATGTCAGTGGAAGGAAGTGCTCACGAAACTTCAGAAGACGAGGTNATTGATGCCATCTTNCANGCTCANGGNATGATTAAAGAGACTATTAANTTACAANNGGAATTAGTTGANGTNGTTGGACAACCGAAACGCGAATATATTGCAAAGGANATNAATCANGANTTTNNANGTCGAGTTCGAGNACTTGCTACTGACCNAATACGTCAATCTATTGGTATGGACGAGAAACAGGGTCGATCCGAGTTTCTTGAGAAAGTCCAAGAGGATGTGCTTGAAGAAATTCTTGCCGATGAGTCATTGGAAGAAGAAACCGAAATTCGTGCGGCCACAACGGACACAATTACGATNCTAAGTGATATTGAGAAAGAGGAAATGCGTCGNTCAATTCTTGAAGAAGGAAAACGCGTAGATGGGCGAGGTGTNAAAGAAGTNCGTCAAATAAGTGGGGANGTTAGTNTTCTNCCTCGNACACATGGATCAGCGCTGTTTTCACGTGGACAGACACAGGCGCTTTGCGCTGTAACGCTCGGCTCAAGTNNTGATGAGGTNACTCGCAGAACTTTGGCGGGAGATCAAAGTCACGCATTTTTCCTACATTATAATTTCCCGCCTTATAGTGTTGGAGAAGTGAAGCGGATGATGGGACCTAGCCGACGTGATATTGGTCANGGNTCACTTGCTGAAAAGGCAGTGGCACCTNTAATACCGAGNCNGGAAGATTTCAATTATACAGTTCGNNTNGTATCAGAAATCCTGGAATCNAATGCTTCATCTTCTATGGCAACAGTTTGTGGGNCNACNTTAGCCTTGATGGATGCCGGNGTACCAATTTCAAAGATGGTAGCTGGCGTTGGGGTCGGACTTATTAAGGAAGGGGATCAAGAAGTCATCCTAACTGANATGCTTGGTACTGAGGACTTTTTAGGNGATATGGATTTCAAGGTTGCNGGNACAGAAACAGGCTTAACTGCAATCCAAATGGATATTAAAATCGATGGTGTCACGCCAGATCTAATGAGANAAGCGATTCATCAAGCAAAAGAAGCACGTATGCATGTGCTTTCCGAGATGCGTGAAGTTATCGCTGANCCACGTGAGNANCTATCCGAATATGCACCTCGAATTTACACCATCCAGATACCAACAGCCAAAATTAAGGATCTAATTGGTCCGAGGGGTAGAGTTGTCCAAGGCATTCAGGAAGAAACTGGAGTTACGATAGCTATCAATGATGATGGTAAAGTGGAAATTGCCTCCACTGACAGAGAAGCAGCCAGTAGAGCGGAGGAATTGATTGCTGAGATTACCGCAGTACCTGAGGTTGACAAGGAATATGTTGGTGAAGTTGTGCGAACGACGAATTTNGGAGCGTTTATAAACATTTTACCTGGTTGCGATGGTCTNGTACACATTTCAAAAATGGGTGAAGGTTACGTTGCACGTGTTGAAGAAGTCATGGATATTGGAGATANGGTGACTGTTCGCGTTGCTGATGTCAATGATAACGGNCAAGTAGATCTCATTATGGTCAATGTAGAACGAACAGAAGCTAATATCGCTAAAGCAGCAGAGGGCNATAGTGACGACTCTAGTTCTGATAGGAATCGCTCATCGCGTGATTCTCGTAACCAGAGANACAGTGGTGGNNATAGNCGCGGTGGTGGCGANAGGCGCGGTGGTGGCGANAGGCGCGGTGGTGGCGAAAGGCGTGGTGGTGATGAAAGGCGCGGTGGTGNNGAAAGGCGNGGTGGATCAATGAGAATTCCTAAAGATAGGGACTAANTTTNTTTAGGATTCTCACAGTTTACAGTAATTAACTTTATACNGCNTTTATAACTTATAGAATGAGCGCNCGTAATCTGNTTCGTCAATTGCCTTCAGTTGANAGNTTGTCTTTGTTTGACCGTAAATGGGTGAATCCTACTTTAACGGTGATNCTTTTGTTGCAAATTTTNATTTTGGGTTTTTCTATNTGGAAAACAGATCAGATTACCCATTACGTATTGAATTTGCCAAGNACCATTAAANCATATTTATATAGAAACGATCTCCCGCACCATCGTCCNAGTCCGAAACCNCNCCCAAGCATNATGATGATAAATGTTAGAAGTGGNACCGTCGNNTTNCTGTCCTTCCNCCGACTAGATTATTCTTACTCCTAGCCCNTGTATGAGACTCTCTTTCTTTGCTTTTCTATGCTTCTTATATTGTGTNTCGGGTTGTGGGTATGTTTCAACAACCGATTATCTTAACCATATTGATTCTGTTACCATTGCACCTGTAGTTATCGAAGATCCTGACTTTACTTATCAACGAAATTCTGGAAGGCTTTATAACGAAATCGTTCGTGAGTCGATAACCNCAAGTTTTGANAAGAAATGGCANGATGGTAATGACTCTCAGCTANATATTGTGATAGTTGANTATGATCTCTTACCAATAANCTATGANGCAAATAATCGGCCGATTCAACTANGGATGAAGTTAACGATAGATTATACTTTTACTGATCGCATTCGNAACAAGGTAATAGATCGTCAAGACAATTACATCCAGATTTATGAATTTTATATTGTTCAGGGTAGAGGTGANCCACCNGAGACTATTGAAGAAGCCAGAGAGAGATTAATCCAAGAATTATCTGATGACTTCTACAGTATGCTCGCNGAACAATGGTAGTAAAGAATAATANAATCATGAGACTTAGTGTAACNNGTTTCCTCCTATTATGTTCTCTCAATATTGCTTGCCAAGATTCATCAAAGAGCTACATTGCCATAAGTACCCACAGCAAATGTATTTATGGAGTACTGGGAGCTGGATCCTTGAAAACAGCGCAACACTTTTTGGGCNAGATCTCTAAAAGNAGTAGGAGAAAAATTGTAATTAGCAAGTCGGTTACTACAGACGTTCCCCCAATTNATCTGCTACCAATTGATAACGCNATTTCATNCTGGGTAANATGTGTTGAACCACGAACCTATGTTGGGAATAAACTCTACAATGATGTTATCAACGCTCAACCAAAGCTTTTCCATCANCANGGCTTTATAANGCAAGCATATGTCGAATATAAATCTCCGAGCTTGGCGTCTTATCCACTCATTATGGTTGAGATTTTCGATATGGGNACNACAGAAAATGCTTTTGGNNTTTATAGTTCTATTCGATATCCAGAGGATGANATTGACGTAATTCATGGTACTCGTGTTTTGTTATCGGAAGAAAACATTATGTTTGCAAAAGGGAAATATTTTGTCCAAATTGAAGAATATGAGTTTTCCACTCGCATTAGGCAGGCTTCGACCACATTTGCTCGGATAATAATTGAAAGCATTAAAGCGCCTAGGGAACCAAATATCTTGAAATTATTGCCCGAGATGAATCGGGTACCAGACAGTGAAAGGATCTATATTTCGAGTGTGGGCTTTGCTAATAAATCTCCTCTATTTTCTGAACATGTGCTAGGAGATAAGGGTACAAAATCTGCTTCAGTTACACTATCAAAACCATCTTGGTTCTCTGGTTCGCCAGAGGTAATAATGGCTTTTTTGATATATTATGATGATAAATTAACGGTGGATTCTGTCTACGACCGTTTTCAACGTTATCTTGAGTTAAATGAATTTGATTTTCGGNTGATTGATGACGAAATGATCATTGAAAATACAGAACACAATTAGCAATTGATTAAACTTNATGAATTTGCTTTACTTAATTANAATGACGGTAGGTTNTTGATGAAAGCNATTGTTGTTGGTGCGGGAGAGATTGGGCGCCACTTGGCGAAAGTTTTAGCCTCAGAAGGAAGAGACACAGTATTAATTGATCAATCTGAAGATGCGCGTCAGCATGTTCAAGAGAGCGCTGATATTATGACTCTGCAGGGATCTGGAACTAGCTCCATGCTGTTAAAAGAGGCAGGGATTTCCGATGCGGATTTATTCATAGCTGTGACAGATTCCGACAAAGTTAATATTATTGCTTGTGCGATAGCAAACCAAAACGGTGCTAAAACCAAAGTTGCTCGTGTTTCATCAACAGAGTATTTTAATAATGANGAGATTTTNAAACCATCCGATTTTGGTATAGATATACTTATTAATCCAGAGAAGCTGAGTGCTAATGAATTTGTACGCCTCTTAAGTTTTCCTGACACCCGTGAGTTTGTNGAGTTTGAAAACGGAAAAATTCAACTTGTTGCATTCAATGTTGATTCAAATAATCCTTTGGTTGGAAAATCAATGGGAAACTTGGTGGGTTATAGCTGGGCGTCTAAACTTCGCTTTACAGCAATTAAGCGTCCAGATGGAGAAACAGTTATTCCAACTGGACGCGATTCTATTCAAAAGGCAGACGAAGTTTTTGTCATTGGGAGTCGTGAGGCGATTAATGAAATGCTTGACTTTTGTAATGTCGCTTATAGGGTCAAACCGCATCGTGTTATTGTAGTAGGAGCAAATCGAGTCGGTATATATATTGCGCAATCGCTTGAAATTAATGGAATCAATACCAAATTAGTCGATAAAAANTTGGATAGAGCAGAAACCGCTTCAGGTATTTTAGGAAAATCTACTGTATTATGTGGTGACTACCTCGATCCACTTTTTTTAGACGAAATTGGTGTCAAAGATGTTGATGGGTTCATATCTGTTACAGGTCATGATGAGGACGATATCATGGCTTGTGTGACAGCTAAACAAAATGGAGCTAAGTATGTCTCTGCGCTCATTCAGCAACCGAGATACCTGCCTATATTGGCAGACATCCCGTTATTAGACGCTGTTGTTAGCCGCCACTTGGTTGCAGTTAGTGAAATCCTTCATCTTGTTAGACGTGGTCATATTATTTCCGCAGCATCTCTGCACGAAATTGAAGCTGAAGTCTTGGAAATGATTGTTGATCCAGGAACAAAGATTGCGGGAAAAACAGTTAGTTCAATTCGATTTCCCGATCATGCTTTGATCGCTGCCATTGTCCGTAGAGGTATACACACGGTAGCAACAGGAGATTTAACCATCTTGCCCGGAGACCACGTTATCGTTTTTAGCTTACCCGATGCTATTTCAAAAGTTGAAGAGTTATTTTTGGCAAAATGAATCTGAAGCAGATCTTATTCATACTTAGTAATCTATTGCTTGCTGTTTCAATGGCACTGTTGGTGCCTTTGGCGATTGCCCTCTATTACAATACAGCTAGTAGTGGAGAAAAAGACTTAATGGCTTTTGTTAAAACGATTATAATCACGATCACTGCGGGTGGGATCTTGCATTTGACGACTCGTGGCGCGAGCCGAGAATTGGGAAACAAAGAAGGTTTTGCAATTGTCACTTTCGGCTGGATATTAATTGCTCTTGCAGGCGCGTTGCCGTACTTTTTTTACCAAGACTTTCTTGGAAACGGAATAGATCAGCAAGTTTCAAGTTTCAGCCGATTCACGGACGGCTATTTTGAAGCAATGTCAGGTTTTTCAACTACTGGGGCGACAATCCTGACTGACATTGAGCATCTGCCACATGGAATTCTATTTTGGCGAAGTTTCACTCACTGGTTTGGCGGTATGGGGATTTTGGTTTTGGTTGTCGCGATGTTGCCCTTGCTTGGTGTTGGTGGTATGCAGTTGTATCGAGCCGAAGCACCAGGGCCACAAACCGATCGTATGACCCCAAGAATTCAAGAAACAGCAAAAGTTTTATGGTGGGTTTATGTTTTATTCACTCTGGTAGAGGTGGCTTTTCTGTGGATCGGAACAGTTTGGATTGTGCCTGAAAATGTGCGTGAAACTTTTGGCGAAGGTCTGTATAATGCTTTTTGTCATGCCTTTGGGACTATGGCTACTGGAGGCTTCTCGCCTAAAAATACCAGCATCGGTCACTACAATAGTCTCTATATTGATGTGGTTATTATGGTTTTCATGTTCATTGCTGGAACTAATTTTTCACATCATTATAAGGCTCTCAAGGGTGATTTCCGTAGCTACCTGAAAGATGAGGAATTTCGATTTTACTCCTTTGTGATTGGGTTGGCAGTGGTGATTTTAGTGCTTAATACCATGTGGCAACCTGTTGCCGTAGTTAACAATGTTACCCATTCGGTGAATCAAAATCAAATTGTACAAATAGGAAACGAGACCTATCCGGTTACCGATGGAAAGGTCCAATACCAAAACCAGATCTACTTCGTTCAAGATGATCTTGAACAGATAGTAATTAACGACACTATTTATGATATTCACCAAGCAATCCCAGCCTACAAGTCCATCGGTGAGGCATTTCGCTTCGTGGGATTCCAAGTTTTAGCCATCATTACTACTACGGGATATGGAACAGCAGACTTTGAACAATGGCCATTTATTTCGCAAGTGATCTTAGTTTTCCTGATGTTTTTTGGTGGCTGTGCGGGATCAACTGGCGGTGGAATGAAACAGGTTCGATTCTTACTTTTGATTAAACAAGGCTATCGTGAAATTAAGCATTTGATTATGCCTCATGCCATCTTGCCCGTAAAGTTGAATGGGCAAGTTGTTCCTCCAGGGATTATGACTAATATTTTGGGATTTTTCTTCATCGGTGTNGGAGTATTCGTAATAGCAACGGTTACTATAACAGGATTAGGGTTAGATATAATAAGCGCGAGCACTGCGGTTGCNTCTGCACTGATGAANATTGGNCCAGGATTAGGNAGTGTTGGACCAATGAACAATTATGCACACATTGAGCCAATCGGCAAATGGGTTTTGTGTTTCTGCATGCTTTTAGGACGTTTAGAACTATACACTGTGTTAATATTGTTTGTCCCCCAGCTTTGGAAGAAGTAATGTCCCACAAATTCCGATATATTATTTATACGTTTTCTTTATTTCTTTGTTCGGCAGTTGTATGTATAGGGAAAAATGCCAATGTACAACAGGAATTATCAGGTTCCCGCGAGAATGCTATTGTTAAGGCTGTTGAGTACGCGAGTCCTGCTGTAGTCAATATTAGCACGACGCGGATTCAAGAGTATACAGTTAATCCACTTTTTCAAGATCTCTGGTCACCATTCTTTGACATGCCGTTTCAGATTCCTCAAAAGCGGGAACTTCATGGGTTGGGATCAGGNATAGTAATTAGTGGGGATGGATATATTCTTACCAATCAGCATGTCATCGAAGGTGCCGATTTTGTTGAAGTTATTCTGTTTGATGGAAAAGAGTTTGAAGCTCTGGTTGTTGGATTAGATCAATCATCGGATCTTGCCGTTCTGAAGATTGAACCTTCTTCTCAACTACTCGAAATCCAATTCGGAGATTCAAGTAATTTGATGATTGGTGAGTGGGCCGTTGCTATAGGGCATCCGTTCGCATCTGCTGTAGGGAACCCTAAGCCAACAGTAACTATCGGTGTTATTAGCGCAACCAACAGAACTTTAAAAACGGAAAATAGGCTTTATCGCCATCTGATTCAAACGGACGCTTCGATTAATCCTGGTAACAGCGGCGGCGCACTGGTTAATCTTTATGGTCAACTGATTGGCGTCAATACAGCAATTTACTCCACAAGTGGCGGGTCTCAGGGGATTGGCTTCGCAATTCCCGCAAATGTCGCNCAAAAGGTCGTTAGCAGGATCATTGAGGATGGTGCAATTGTTCCGCCAGTAATTGGGCTAAACGTACAGAATTTAACGCAGGATCTAGCCGAAGCAGTAAATTTGTCAGAAACAACTGGGGTTCTTGTCTCGCAAGTGAGGAATGGGAGTGTTGCTGCCCTATCCGGAATTAAACGTGGTGATGTTATCACAAAAATAAATAATCAAACACTAATGGATCAAGATGAATATCGTTCGATTACTCGGTTAATTAGTAAAAACGAGGAGATAACCTTCCAGATATTTCGAGCTGGTATTCACCAACAGATCAAAATTACAATTAAAGAATTGCAACGAAATTATGAAATTGATGGTTGGGAATTAGAGGTTAGACAGCAGAATAGGGAGGACTTAAACCATTATGGCCATCGCGGTGTAATTGTGTTTAAGATCAAGAAAAGGAGTGAGCTTGCTAGGAAAGGGCTTCGAAAAGGGGATTTGATCTATAAGGTCGGGAATATTATAATTGATTCACTAGAAGATTTTAAACAGATTGTTGTTCGATTACGCCGTAATCAGAGGTTCTCACTTTTTTTTGAGCGAGATCGTGAGGAATGGGCTATTCGTAACCTTGTCATTCAGTAAATAATTAATTATGTCATTGTAGGAAGTGAGTAGACATAAAAATGGGAAGAATAGAAAGAGCAGATAGCGAAGGGAACGATACGCAATCTAAAAGAATTGAGAAAGGACGGCGTGCTTTAAGCAGAAATCGAGTTCCATTGATAATCGGTGGCATCATTTCAACAGCTGTTTTGATTCTGATTGCTATGTTAATGCAATCAGATGATGACGACGCTGAGGTTGTCAATATGGACAGTCAGGAATTCAAAGACTTACGCGAGCAAGCACGAATCGACCACAGTGGAAAAAGGTATGAACAGGCTATTATAAAACTAAAAGGCGCTTTGAAAATGCGACCTCAAAATTCGGAAGTCTGGAATGACTTAGGAGCTACCTACTATGCACTAGGACTGGAGTTCGCAGGTAGCACTTGGCCATCTTGGGAACGTGATTTGACAGCTAATACGATTTCTGAAGGCAATCTGGAACTTGAAACAGCATTGCGTGAAGTTGAATCCGGGTACTTAGTTTTTATTTGTACTCATGAGATGGCTAAGCGAATTGAACAAAATGCAAAGCAAAAAGGTTCGCAGGTCTCCAATAGACATTGGTCTAACAATAGCAAAAAGGTTAATATTCTTGTTGGAAGAACAAAAGAGTTCTTCTTGAAAGCACGTGATTCATACGTTGCAGCGATCGATATCAAACCGGCTTATGATGCTCCCTATCAAAACCTAGGGGCTTTGTACATCAAAATTGGTCAGTTGGATGTTGGGAAAGATAATCTTGAGAAGGCCTATAAGCTAGATCCTCGCAATGATGAATTGAGGATGTACCTCCGTCAATTTAAATCAAAAGAGTTTNTCACAACGAGTAAAGTTCTNACNTTAGANGNANAGTNNGATNAGTCTNCCANGCTTCTGGNTNANNAGCTAACNTGTTGTNTTGNAATTTCANTANTATTTATGNATTTCANCATATCTGAAATNGTTNANAAGACAGGTGGTCGTTTAGTTCNNGGAGANCANAACACTATTATTAATNGTGTTTCNACCGATTCTAGGACNTTAGTTGCNGGAGATCTTTTTGTCGCAATAATCGGTNAAAANTTTGATGGNCANGANTTCNTTCAGCCANGCNAAACAAAATGGAGCTATNGGTNCCGTTGTTTCAAAANCTNCTGAGATAANCNTTNCGGTTGTAATTGAGGTNCGAGATACACTNNTTGCCTATGGTNAGATTGCNAACCTNCATCGAAATCGATTTGATATTCCAATTGTAGCGATTACTGGTAGNAATGGAAAAACTACNACTAANGACATGGTTGCGGNGNTACTTGGNCAGCGATGCTCCGTTTTCAAATCCGAGAAAAATTTTAATAACCGCATTGGTATACCAAATCGGTTGCTACAATTGAGTGCTCAGGATGAAATTGGAGTGCTAGAAATCGGATCAAATCAACCGGGTGAAATTAAACATTTGTCAAGCATTGTAAAGCCAAATGTTTCAGTAATTACAAATATTGGGTTTAGCCATTTGGAATTTCTTGGATCAATCGAAGGTGTTTTTAGGGAAAAAATTTCTATCCTTAAACACGCGGATTTGGCAATTTTAAATGCCGACGATAGTTACGCAGGANGGCTCCGACGTGAGTCACCCGCTGAGGTAGTTACCTTTGGTTATAAAAACTCGGCGGATGTGTCTGCTCGCAATGTTTGTATTGACAATCATGGAAAGCCTAAGTTCCATTTGCAATTTGATAATCAGGATGTTGAAGAAATCCATTTACCTTGTGCTGGAGCACATAATATTTCAAATGCACTGGCGGCTGCTTGCGTTGGAAAATGGGCAGGTTTGTCCCACCAAGAAATTCGAATTGGCTTGGAGAACTTTTCTCCACCTGAAATGCGCCTTCAATGGATCGAACTGGATTACTTCAATGTAATTAACGATGCTTATAACTCTAATCCGAATTCAGCTCGGATTGCACTTGACATGTTGAGTAACACTTATACTAAAGGGAAGCGAATAGCAGTTTTGGGTGATATGTTGGAACTAGGAGCGCAGGCACCTCAACTCCATTTTGAAGTTGGACAATATATTCGTCCAAATGTACAGGCCTTGATTACAGTTGGGGATTGCAGCCACCAGATTTCGGATGGTCTACAACATAAAATGGCATCTATAGATCATTGCTACACTGCCGATGAAGCAGCTGACGTGCTACGTGGTGTTGTGGCTTCGGAGGATCTCGTTTTACTTAAGGGGTCACGTGATATAAAACTTGAAAGGGTATTAAGCGATTTTCTATGAAGTTAGGTTACACTCTTTGGAACGACTATCATTTTACCAACTACCCTGAGATCTTAGCAAATCTGCGCGAGATTGGGGTAGAGATTATTGTAATTGTCCCGCAATATTTGCTGGATCGTGATGACCGTGCACGACTTGTTGGTGTCTATTTACCAATCAAAAATCTTGTCAATGAAGTAAAACAAAGTGGCTTTGAATTGATGATAAAGCCACACTTCATACCTAGAGAATCTAACGGGAAGCAACCTCCCAATTGGCAGGGCTGGGTTGGTACAGTCGACATGAATTCATGGGGNCTGCTNATGGGTCGTATTAAACTTGAGCTTGAAAGTCTCNCNAGGGATTATCGTCCACGCTACTTTTGTATTGGCAGTGATTTGNTCGGAACTCATGCGCAACGTGAGGAATGGGCTAAAATTATTGACGCNATGACGGGTTTTGAAGTATCTTTAGTGTATGCTAGCAATTTTTCTCAGCCATTGATTAAACGTTTCCGTTGGGCGCTCTTTTGGTCATCGCTCTTAGGTAGGCACAACCGTACATTAGACCTTGTTTTTCAGTCAGAACGTTTTGAAATCCCCGATGTGCAGCGTGCACAAGTTGCGCGATCTATTTACCGAAGTGGCTTTCGCTTTCCGTTAGATGCCGTTGGGCTGAACTTATACTGGCCCCCTGAAGACAAAAAATATGAGGATTTATCAGAAAAATGGTTTCAGTACGAAAGAAGTGGGTTCGAAATTAACTATGTCGAATCAGTTGAAATGTGGCGNGGAACGAACCCGCTATGGATTACTGAATGCGACTTGATTGGGCAACATAGATCAGATCTCGACTATTATCAAAAATGGTGGGAGACATGTTTGGACGTTTGGGGGAATATGTGTGAAGTATTAATATGTAAGGAAGACGAAACGCCACAATGGATTGAAACTGCACGTCAAAGTGCACTTATTAAGAGTAAAATTGNAGAGTGGAGGCAGAAAAAGGATCNGATCGAGGATTTACCTCCATCTCTNACTNCGTATAGGTCACACAGAACAAATCGAGAACAGGAAAATCTAGATTTAAAACAATCATCATTTTCCTTTAGGGAGGAGGACAACTAGTGCCAAGAGGAAAAATAAAATACTATAATNCAGAAAAAGGATTTGGGTTTATTGCCCAAGATGATGGCGAAGCAGATGTATTTATTCACAGTTCAGCAATTGATAGCCCCTATGATGATATACGGGTTGGACAAACTGTAAAATATAAGGTTACTGAGGGCAAGAAAGGCNTGGTTGGACAAGATGTCGAAATACTATTAACGGCACTTGAACGTAGGTGGCTGCGTCAAGGAAAGAATTTAATCCCACGTGAGAATAGTATTCCGAATTGGATGGATGCTGATGGCGAATCTGCCTTCGGTAATACGGGTGGTGTATCGCGTGAAGGCGATGCCTCGACTGATTCTAACCGGATGAATTTCGGAAATTTATATATTGCAAAGCAGATCCGTCAGCAAACACCAATGTTCTTCGCTATGTTGGGCGGTATCGAGCGATCAGTCACAATTATCCGTGCTAACACAGATTCATTCTTTCTTCACGGCAAAGATGGAAAACAGGAAGTACCAAAAACTGAGGTTAAATACTGTTATAAAGCTGAAGATTTGGATGGAATCGAATCAATTTTGAATCATGATTCCAAATCGCNAAGTGATGAAGATATAACAACTGAATCCCATGATGATCAGGATTATCAAGTAAAGATTGATGAAATCCGAGAGGCAAGATTAGGGAGATATCCAATTGAAGTTAAAATCACTGAAGGAGACACTTTTCACGGCTTGGTAGATTGGGTAAGTAGTGATGAAGTTAAGATGATTTTAGAAAATAGCGCGAAGATCGTTATATTCCTGCATGTGATCTGCGACCTTAAGACATTTCCCATGCAAAAGGCAATGTGAAGATCAGAGATGAATCAGGACATAGTTGGCCAAAATGCGTTAGATGAATATCGGAAAATTATAAATGAGATTGACGCCGAAACGCAGAGATTGCAGAACCAAACCGGTGGTTTCCCCTGTCCCGTAAACTGTTATGATTGTTGTTACAACACTGCAACGATGAGGATTAGTGAAATTGAAGCCCAAGACCTAAAAATCGGGTTGCAAGAACTACCGGAAGAAATTCAGAGTCATATCTTGGAAAAAGCCTCCAAATCCATTACCAAACTCGAAGCAGCAGGATTCTATGAAGAGAACTCCGCAACGACTGAAGGTATGGATATGATTGAAGCATTAAAAGGATCTCCCGAAGGAGCATGCCCTATGCTTGTTAGCGGCGTATGCTCAGTTTACAACCACCGACCAATCATATGCAGAGTATGGGGTTATCCAATAAATAACAGGAACAAGATTGGTTGCTGCTGGAAAACGTTTATTGGTCGACGAAAAGAACATACGCCAATACAATATGACCACTATTGGGAAAAATGCCGNGATNTGAGCGAAGTAATCGGAAACGACTCTCGCGTGCCAAACTGCTATCTTGTTAAGCGCNTATTGAGTTAGTCAAATTCTCTATTACAATTTAAACTTTAAGCTGCAAAGAAATCAGCATTCTTCTCGGTAAAACTTTCCCATTCTTCTGGGACGTCATCCTCAGCATAAATTGCTTCGACGGGNCACTCTGGCTCGCAAACTCCGCANTCNATGCATTCTTCCGGGTCAATGTAAAGTTGNACCTCTTCCTCGAAGAATTCTTCGTTATCAGGAGTTGGGTGAATACAATCAACGGGACAGACGTCAACACAAGCCGTATCCTTCACATCAATGCACGGCTCGCAAATTACATAAGTCATACTAATCTNCTCCTAAAGCTANAATTACTTAAAAACGCACTCAACAGTTATTATATTCTACTTGGGCTAGCCTTGGAATTACAATGATCTCCCTCGAAAAAAACAGCGCCATCCCAAGCCGAGTAATCATATCATATCCAATCGAACCATGTCAAATGGATATACAGAAAAAGGGGTTCTTTTAATTTGACACGTGTTGCCTATCCGAGACTAGAGATGGCACTACGTATGGATTTTCTCCAAATATCATTCGCCCATTTGCCTTAACTGGGTGATTTTCCTCCCCATTAACGGAGATTAGCCAGAGTTGTCCATTATTTTCGTAGAGAATTTTCTCGCCATTAGGTAACCAGAAAGGTTTTTCTCCACCATGATCTGTGATCTGAGTTTCTTGTATTTTCTCTTCTGGTTTTAGTTTGGCAAGCCAAATTTGACGGTGACGTCCTTCCTTTCGGCTGAAAGCCATAACATTGTGATTAGTTGGTGACCATCTCGGCTCAGCGTCATCGGTTAAGCCAACACATATGGGATCGATGCGATTTTCAACACGGTCATATGCATAGATATTTCGGTCATCTCGCACTTGTGGATTCTCGATTGTTCCCCGTGCGCTATACGTTAAGATTGTATCTGTTGTATTCCAATTCGGTGTTGAAACTTCGATTGCTGTTGAGGGAATGACGAATTCACTACCCGTTGAAATATGTCTGACATAGAGTCTCTGCCTATCTGGACCACGACGTACAAATGCAACATAATTCCCATCCGATGATATAGCTGGATCCCTAGCAAGCTCTTTACGACTCAACAAAATGTCAATTGTACCTTGATCATTGATAACTATGTTATTGTCCAGGTCCGTATAAAGAATCCGTCCATCCATTGAAACTGTCGGCTTTTTGCCAATACCAAGCGGTTCATTTGTTCCATCCGGCGCATAGCCCCAGACTAAATTATCGTAATTATAAAAAATTAATGCATTATTAATATAGTGAGCTGTCTCTTTCTGATCAAATGCTATGGCATCAACTGCAGCACCTTTGAGGGTAGGATCGAATTCCTGTTGATCTTGCAATCGCCAGCCCTTATCAGTCGCTTCAAAGATGAATCCAATACCTTGAGACCAATACCACCATTCCTCGATCTGTATACCTGCACGTGTAAACTGAAAAGTATCATCGGGTTTGCCATACTGCATCTGGATTGTATGACGATGACCATCATCAATTTCAGCTATATTGCCAAGTTGATCAATATAAATTGCGGATATGGTAATGTCAATTGAAGGCGTTATATAATTTGGAAAGACAGATATCATGTGCGGATTGCCCTGAACAGGACGATGAGTTCCATAAATCCCAACGCCATCTCGTAGATCTGCATGTTGGTTGTTGTTGAGATCAATAACGGCCATCACGTAATAGTCACCAGGTGGAACATAGATTCTATACTTACCATCCTCGTCAAAACTGACGGGATATGCGATAGGTTGATTNAAATCCTCATCCTGTGAAAATGAGATAACCCCAATCTTGAATTCCTGATTTGACCAAAGTATTTGCCCCTCAATACCGCTATCACCTTCTGTCGTTGGTGCAATCCATTCCAACCTGTGAACCGGTTCAAGTTGGCCGTCACTAGAATACGTTGCACTGATGGCTATTTCGATCGGTGCGTTCTTTCCTTCTTTGAATTTAATCAATGAAGGGGGGATGTTAATGATGTCATTGGTTCCAAATCCTCCAATTGCATCACCCACACTATATTTGCCGTCACCATCACTATCAACATTAACCAAAAAATAGTAACTTCCGGNAGGTAGCNAAATTTCAAATTCCCCATTAAGATCCAGTCCAAATTGTTTAANCGGATTAATCATAGTTGCTTCTTCGTAGACCTGTACAATCGAGTTCTGTAAGGAGTGCCCNGGCCAAATAACTCCCCCTGTGATCCCCGCCATTTCTGCATCGTTTGAAATCGATTTAACCAACTGGTTTATAGGAATAGTTTTACCATTTGCAAGTTGTTTTCCTGTGATAGCAATCCCTATTCCTTTGGCAATATTAGCTTTGCTAACTAAAACAGGGCGAGGGTAAGAGTCGGCTGAAAAATCTTGTATACCATACATACCAACTAAGTCCCCAGGGTCAAAATTATTGCTATCATTACGGTCAGCAACAGCAAGAAAATAATATTTCCCGGGCTTCAGATTAAGGATAAAAGTCTGATCCTCTTCCATTTGACAAGCCGCCGCACGGTATTTCCAGGACAAATCAGTGTAGGCAGAAATGAATACTTTTTCTCCCGGATTAAAGTCTCCCCAAATTATATGGCCTTGTACACCAGAAGTAATTTCCTCCAGCTTATCCTTGAATNTAGTTAGATCACTCGCTTTATACTCAGCAGTTGACACAATTTTGTTAGNACCTTTAACCTCTTGCAATCGTGCCACAATAGGAACATTAATACCATTGATGGATTGGTGATTTTCGATAGAAANCAGTCGTTTTTCCTGTGTCGGATCGTTCCAGTCAATAACACCGAAAACACCCATACCATCGCCAAAGTCAAATTTACCAGATTTATCTAGGTCTACAAACGCTACCAAGTAATAATCACCAGGTTCAACACGAATCTCAAACTTACCATTAATAAGTTTTGTTACGCCTGTATATGGTTCTTTGAGGGATTCATCCTTATAAACTTGAACTGTGGTTTTTGATATATCTTTACCTGACCAAAACACCTGTCCCTTAATCCTAGCTGTAGCATTTTTAACAAAGTTTTCTTCAATCTTGCTAAGTTCATTGGCTGTTAATTTCTGTTGTGCAATTAAGTGGCCACTGACTGTAATTACCAAAAAGACACATATAAGGCCTTTTACAATAACCGATTGATAATTTATCATATTATTTATCAGTTGCCTGTTTTTGATTCTGGTGAACTTTTTCATCTGATGTCTTTGATCGACTGGAAGTCTGTTCTTGCCCAACCGCATGTTGATAAGTATTATGCCAATTCGCTGGTGTGTTGGTAATTCTTTGTTCTTTATAGACTTTTTCCAAATCCGAGATCTGTTTCTCCTTCAATTCGGTTTCTAAACGGGCTTTTTCTATATCCTCAGCAAAAAGAAGAGATGACAGGTTCATATGATCTGCTCCCTCTGCCATTGCCAGCTTTAAATCTAACTCTGGATTCACTTCGTCAAGTTTTCGCTGATCTCCTGTAAACACAATCCGCAGGTCTAAGTCCGGATTAGACGCTATGGTCCTTGTTCGTGCATCATAGATTTTTGAGCGATATTTTGAGTGAGCGAGTATCCTTCCGGAACTTGGNTGCCCATCCTCATAACTATATATGATCAGTAACAACCACCGATTTGGATGTTTTTTTCGGATANNAGTTATGTCCAGTGTNTTTTGCACAACTCCTTACCCTCNAATCTCAGANGTTTGATTTAATTCACTGAAAATTATTTACNACTTACTGGATGATAGCAGTTCTACCATNNAGTTTCAATCTAAATGCCGCAGAAATTGAGTCAAACGACTAAACTAATGNTTGTACATTCAATTAGATTTTTTCGACAAAAAATGAAACTTCTTTTAGGTAATTAGTACTAAATTGTCACGATGGATTATTTCATCATAATGANGATAACCGAGAACTTTTTCAATCTCATGTGTATTTTTACCAATGATCTGCTGAGCCTCTTGGGTACTATAGTTAACCAAACCCCTTGCAAATTCCCTGTCATTCTGATCTCGACACGAAATAGTATCACCAAATTCGAACTTCCCAGTAATTTCTCTTACACCACATGGTAAGAGACTACCTCCATGATTTAACAAGGCATGATGGGCTCCTTCATCAACAAACACTTGACCTTTTGGTGGACGTGAGTAAGCAATCCAGCGTTGACGTGAGGANATTCGCTTTTGCGGTAANAAAAGGCTCCCAATCGCTTCGCCATCCATAATCCGATTTAGAATATTCTTCTCAGATCCGTCGGCCAGCACCATCAATCCACCAGAACCGGTCACAATTTCGGCAGCTAGCAGTTTTGTTATCATTCCACCTGTGCCTTCATCAGTATTAGAATTCCCTGCTGATACACGGATTGTATCATCAATCTTGGGAACAACATTTATCAGTTTTGCATCTGTATCTGTGCGTGGGTCGGCAGTGTAAAAACCTTTCTGGTCAGAAAGAATAATCAGTAGATATGCGTCAATCAAATTGGTTACGTATGCAGCGAGAGTATCATTATCACCCACCTTAATTTCATCAACCGTAACAGTATCATTTTCATTAATTATTGGTATGGCCCCTAACCTAAGTAAGGTAAGGAGTGTGTCACTTATATGGACATAACGTTGTCGATTGGTAAAATCTTCCTGTGTTAACAATGCCATAGCAGGAATTTGCCCATATTGTTGTAGTCGTGACTGATATGCTTGCATCAATTGAATTTGACCGACAGCAGCAGCAGCTTGTAATTCAGGTATCGTCCCAGGACGTTGGTTAAATCCAAGTTGTCGTGTACCCGCAACGATGGCACCAGAGGTAACAAGTACAACCTCAGNACCTCTATGTTTTAATTTTGTGAGATCATGGGCAAGCTGATCNAGTCGTTCGCTAGAAAGTTCAGAATTTTCTGATAGCGTCGAACTGCCAACCTTCACTACCACACGTTTGACTGACGACATTAACTGTTGTCGATCAAATTCAGCCATTTGAGTTCTGGTTGAATGTAAATTCGAATTCATCAATCTGAACTGTATCCCCTTCTTGCACACCAGCTTTCATTAGAGCATTAATAGCTCCCATTNTNTTTAATTTNCGATNAAACATCACGATTGCTTGTTCATTCCCAAAATCTGTCATCAGAGCTGCCCGTCGTACTTCTTTTCCTTCTACNGAAAAGTGATTTTTCCNATGTNTTACTTTTATCTTTTCTTTTGGCCTCGATTCGTTTATCACCATCGGTTTTTGTTGAGAACTTTTCTTTTGAATCTCTTTATTGATATGATTTAACAATCGATACGTAGATGTCATTAGCAAGTTTACACCCTGTCCAGTTAAGGCAGATATTTCATNAACTTTCCGTTTGCNAAAATATCCCAAAACTTTCTGCAGATGATCNTGAGCNGCAGGTAGGTCTGTTTTATTTAAGGCNACCAATTGTGGAGTTCGNNCTAATCGCTTATTATAGAGCGAAAGTTCTTTATTAATCTGCTCNAAGTCTTCGATNGGATCTCGCCCATCACCAGCTGANACATCAATAACATGGANCAGTATTTTGGTCCGTTCAATGTGACGAAGGAAATCATGCCCAAGGCCAGANCCNGCATGAGCNCCGTCAATTAAGCCGGGAATATCAGCTAAGAGAAAGTTTTTATCGTTAGCAATTCGNACCACTCCGAGGTTTGGTGTCAGCGTNGTAAATGGATAATCAGCAATTTTAGGNTTGGCCGCAGAAGTTCTTGAAAGAAGCGTTGACTTTCCAGCATTCGGGAAACCGACTAGGCCAACATCAGCGATTAACTTGACTTCGAGATCGAGAGTTCGTTCTTCACCTGGTTCTCCCTTTTCAGCGACACGAGGTGTTTGAAAAGTTGAACTGCGAAAGTGAGCGTTACCCCGACCTCCAATTCCTCCTCGGGCTACAACGAAAGACTGACCAACTTTATNCAAGTCAGAAATGATCTCATCTGAATCGTGGACACGCNCAACAGTACCTATGGGAACTCTAACAACCCGATCCTCCGCGCTCCCGCCATTCCTTAATTTCCCCATACCATGNTGACCNTTATCAGCTGTTTGATGNGGTNTATAACGAAGATCTATAAGCGTTGTCATTCCTTCGGTAGCTTNCAATACTACACTACCTCCANTNCCACCATCNCCNCCATTAGGCCCGCCNCGAGGAATATACTTTTCACGACGAAAACTAATGCTCCCATCTCCACCTNTCCCACCCTTTACGTAAATCTTGGCTTTATCTAAATTCATGGCTTACTCTCGGGATTAGATTTGGATGAATTATAAAGAAATTNGGCTGTCAGNCGATGAAAATCCACTTCAGATTACAAAAAAAGCCCCATTGAAAAGTGGGGCTTTTATACAATACAAATACNATTTCTNAGCGNTTAAATTTAGGCNTGCTTAGCAACTTTTCCTGTTNNAATCGANAACTTCTCNAAATCAGGCCGTTGNGCNTATACACTCACCTTTTTACGATACTTATCCTTGCGCTCAAAACAAACGTAACCNTCAATTTTTGAAAAGATGGTGTGGTCATTTCCNAGNCCCACATTATTCCCTGGATGAATTCTTGTTCCCCGCTGGCGAATAATAATGTTTCCAGCCAATACCTTAGAGCCTGAGTATTTTTTTACTCCAAGTCGCTTAGAAGTACTGTCGCGGCCGTTTGAGGTGCTACCACCCCCCTTTTTATGGGCCATTTACGTCTCCTTTGAAATTTCCTAACATAATGGTCTAACTTTCGATGCCGGTCACTTTAATTCGGGTAAGGTTCTGCCTGTGTCCCCGCCTCCGACTGTAGCCTTTACGTCTCTTTGATTTAAAAACGAGAATCTTCTTGCCTTTCATCTGCTTAACTACTTCACCAGTAATAGTTGCGTTCTCAAGATATGGTGACCCAACTTGTACATCTC
The DNA here is from genome assembly GCA_002697225.1 of Candidatus Poribacteria bacterium. The sequence continues at coordinate 171 of NZUQ01000031.1, read as the reverse complement.
CTTCATTATCAGAGATAGCCAAGACATCAGAAAAATTGATGGTTTCACCGATAGACACATCCAACTTCTCTAAATCGATTAGCGTACCAACTTCAACCCGATGTTGCTTGCCACCTGAGGCGAACACTGCATACATTTAACTTTCCTCATGATTTATCTGAAATAAAACCT
>NZUQ01000030.1 GCA_002697225.1 Candidatus Poribacteria bacterium | reverse complement strand
CACATCTCCTGCACGCGGTGTGATATTAACAACAGCTGGATGCAATTCAGAATTGGAGGTATGAGGATCAGGGAAGAAGTAATTCGCAGGTCTATCGAAAGTGGTTTTGTGAGATCCCGGTAAAGCAATCAAACCACCATCACCGGGAAAGACATCGCTTAAGTAAACGAAAACAACAAAAGTATCACAGAAAATTCGACCGTCCCGACATTCATAACGGGTGCTGGGCCAACCAAAATCTTCCCGAGCACAGTGGAGCGGTGTCATTCGAGTGGTCTGGTGGGTATTGACAGCTAAAGTCCCCCGATCAAAACGTGGTTTATTATTGGTGAATTCCTTAATAATTGGCCANGTTTTAGGGTGGACNGTTAAGGCTTCAAGTGATTTATGNAATGAAAAACCGTTGGAAATNCCTGCNACACTTTCATTTGTTCCCGGATACGAACTNNTTATACCAGNTGGCAGTTCGTCTGNAGGCATACTAATACATTGTTNTACNGCATCCTGTGCAGCGCTTAGTTCTTCTNCACTNAGTACATTTTCTAGATGCAGGTAACCTGTNACATCAAATCGATAACGTTGCTCAGGTGTCATTCCTTCCCCACATTTTGATGTTGAGACCTTAANCTTCAACTGCAGGTGGCGGNGTGGTTAACCAAGTCANATTAAAAGTATAATGTTGCTTACTACTAATTAGATGGATTAGGCCNTCAGGAGACTGGCAACCTGCNAGATAACCACCAGGTTCGGCGGTACTAATACCCATGGTAAAGGGGTTGCCGTTAGTAGTTTNCAGCTGACGATCCGGNCCATCATGGCTAACCAAGCGNATGTTAGACCAAGTTTGGCCTTCATCTANGGAAACCGCTGTGAATAGTCCTGTTACTGATCGTTTGTGTCCANCTACGTCCGTTACTTCCATTTCTGGTTGATCTTTNCGACCCCCAGTAAAACTGGCTAAGAAAAGGGGACCTTCCTGTAATCGAAGTAGGACAAGCCGTTGACCTCCACCGATAGGTAAAAATGGACTGGGGGAATAGGNCCACGTTTCACCCATATCTTCAGAAATGCTCATCGGCATTCTATCANCNATGNTATNNCCNCGCCCAAAAGCAAGAAGACGGCCGTCNNGNAGNTGAACNACNCCNGCATGTATACCTGCAATCCAAGCCCCTGTTTGCCCTTCGGCAAATTCGGGTTTGGGTTTGCCAGCACCAGGATCATTCCAAGNCTGCCCACCATCACGACTGATGTGAATCGCAGTACCGCCATTACCGCCGGGAACAGCGTCACATGGTTGAATCAGATAGCCTTCTTGGGTTTGGCTGGTACCACTGATAACCTGATGCCTATTCTGATGTTCAGACCCGATTATGCGTGGGGTCNACCAAGTACATCCATTGTCAGTACTGGTACGCATCACTAGTGCCAATGGCCCCCAAGTNCCAGCGGCAGCTAGTCCATTGAAATGGTACAATTGGCCTTGCCTATCATTGTAAAGAGCAGCACCGGTCAGNTTTCGATCAGGANCATCAAAGAACTCAGATGGCGGATCCCATTCATCATGGCCATGTCGCAATCTGCTAGCCATTACNGTCATNTCTCGTCCTCGTTCAGAATAGGTGGAGAACCAAATAGTCANGAGATCCCCGTTAGGNCACCAAGTGATGGATGGCTGATGATTGTGTTTACCAAAGGTTGGGACTTGATCTGAATCGGGAATATGAANAAAGGGTTTAGGATCAGAAAAATACGGCTGGGCTTCAGTTGACTTTTCAGACCAATCAAACCGAGTTTGNGAAACCTCTTGAGACCATAATTCGGGTGCAAGGCTGGGTAACGGATCAGATTNNGGGAGTTCACCAATCACCAGACGAAACCCNATTAACCAGGATTTATCTTCCGGTAAGGTACCAATTCGATTGGAAGATCGCAAATAATAGATAGGNGTNGAATGGCTTCCTCCTCTGGTCACCCGAAACAGNCCATTTTCCCGTCCCACGGGATNAACCTGATCAACTTCTTCGTAANGACCATACCAATCATNACACCATTCCTCTACGTTTCCATGCATATCANACAACCCCCACGAATTGGGCGGTGTCTGGCCGACGATTAAAGGAACCACTTCTTCTTCAGGNCCNCCACCTCGGCCAACAGANGGATACCAACTGTCATTAGCATTCTTATAAAACTCTGCCGGTAAAGAGTCTCCAGTATGATAATAAGTAGTAGTTCCAGCACGACAAGCGTATTCCCACTCAGCCTCAGTCGGCAAACGATAGGTTACTCCCTCTTTTTCTGATAGCCATTGACAAAAATTAACAGCATCATACCAGCTNACGAACACTANGGCTTCATCATCTTCTTGTGAGAAACCCAGCTTACCACGCAGTTCCCTATGTGTCGGNTCAAATTGTTCATACTGTATGTTAGTCACTTGATAACTTGAGACCTGAAAAGGTTGTGTGATNGNTACCATATGAGATGGNTGTTCNTCAAAATCCCCATTACNAAGATATGGGCGNTGATCNGGCTTNCGTGATTGCTGCTGTGAAGTATTATCGGTTAGTTCTGAGGGAAGCGGTNTTTTCCCAATACCCATTCTGAATGTACCTGATTCAATTCTNACGAACTGCATACCAAGACTGTTAGTNTGTATNTCGTTAGATGATTGCATAAACCTCTCAGTTTNAATAAATAATANATAAATAATAGTTAGATTTAGTTAGTGATCCCCAACCAATATCAACTTACAAATGGCAAAGATACAAACTGATGGCTAGCATACTCACTCAGCGACTTGATTGCTATTCAGCCCAATACGAAATCAATCTGTCGTGCCGTTAACTATTTTTTGAATGGTATTTTCTAGTTGTTTCGTAACGTCAATGACAGTCGTTTTTTTATCAGCTTTATAGGTTTCATATAGATCGAGCAAATTAACCGGTTCCCCTACTCGAACTTTAGCTGTCCTCAATCCCTTGGGCTTTGTTTTACCAAACACTTCGACTTCCAAGCATTCGATAACTTGAAGGATATTTTCTTGTGTTGCTGCCTGGGTTAAGGTTTGCTCTGAAATCGCAACCACATTAAATAATCTATTGATATCTGAATAGAACTGGATAAACCTTTGAATTTGGTTTTGATGCCGCCTTTTTTGATAATGGGTCATTTGATCTGTGTCTAGAAAATATTGCGAATCAACAGCGTGCTTTAAGGTGCGAATTCGTTTACGGAAATGATCTCCTTGAGACTTGGGAACACCCGCTAAATTCTCAAATTGAGTCAAGACATGTTCCCGTACTTGATCTACCCGTAAATAAAGTGATGCTCCTTCAACTGGCTCAATCTTGTGTTCCTTCTCCAATACTGAAACTATGATTGTCGTAAGGATTCGAAGTCGATCAATTATAGTTTGCCCTTTTTGCTGGTTGGCTGGTAGAATCGCCTCCTCCAGTTGGACGATTGACTCCTCAATTTCGATGGTCATATCCAAATTACAAAAATATGTTATCCCCATGGGGACAGCATAGACCGGTTGCAGATTGTCTGCTTTCCTCATATCATCAAGTGCCCAGAAACATAGCTGTAAGACACCGCTTTCAAACGGCATTACCGTCTGCGTTTGCCGTGAAACACCACCTTCAGCAAAGATAAGGATCGANCCCTTGTCCTGACTCAGTATTTTTCGTGTGGTACGAAACGAATTGCGATCCGGAGATCCACGCAGAATTGAATAGCCACCAAGGTGCTGCATAATGGACGTTCGGATACCACGAAAAAATGGTGGGCCTTCATCAAAAAGTTCGCGTCCAGTAACATAATACAAGTTGCGTCCNATTTCACGAGAGAANCCCATAATGACATAAGCGTCCGCATAATCAGAGTGGTTTGGCAAAAATACCGTTGAGAATCCTTCAATAGCCNCAACACGTGCTTTTGATTCTGCGTCAANATCAATTTTTGAAACTTTATGCAAAGTCCGTGTTAGTGNGGGTTCAAGCCATTTACCCAGTTTAATCAGAAATGGCGTTGGTTTGGGTGATAAGAAATTTGGGTTGGCTGGCAAGAAATTTGACATACGAATCCTTTATTAATCTTTATCCATTATTTCCCTAATACGGTGAATCCGAAGTTATTTATCCTTCTAAATCTGCNGATTTGTTAGGAATGATGGTGGACGGTTCTTCCATATTATTAGGAGTNAAATCACAGATCTATTTCTAAGTCCACAGCACGTTTCAGTATTCGTCGAATAGAGTTTCGGTCTATATCCAAAAGTTGGGCAGCACGTGTCTGGTTACCATCAGTGATTCGGAGAACTTCATTGACATACCATGCCTCAAAAGCCCGACGCACATCAACATAGGATTGAACGTCCGATTCGTCACTCGGCGATACCGAACTCAGATCAGTCACAACCGTTTCCGCCTCTGGATGACTTGAGAAATCCAAATCTTGCACCGAGATTTCTTCCCGATCTGACATCAAAATTGAACGTTGAATGAGGTCCCGTAACTGGCGAATATTCCCTGGCCAATCATGCTTTTGCATATGCTCCACTGCTTCAGAAGTAAAGCGCCGCTGAACACTGTACTGTTGACAAAAAAAATCGGAGAAATAGCGGATCAACAACAGTAAATCTTCCTTCCGATGTCGCAACGGAGGTAAGTGAATGGGTAGCGAATTCAGTCGATAATAGAGATCCTCTCTGAAATTTCCGAGCCTAACTTCTTCCGTAAGATCGCGATTGGTTGCTGCAATTACACGTACATCCACTGTTCGTTCCACATTCTCGCCAATTCGCTTAATTCTTTTCTCNTGTAGTACACGCAAAAGCCGGGGTTGCATGGAAATCGGCATCTCACCGATTTCATCTAAGAAAATAATGCCTCCATCAGCTGCTTCAAAGGCACCAGCCCGATCACTTGTTGCTCCACTAAACGCACCATGCTGATGACCAAAAAGTTCATCTTCAATTAGCTCTACTGGGAAAGCGGCACAATTAAGCGGCAAGAAAACCTTATCAGATCGCTGACTATGATAGTGGACAGCTTGAGCGANTAACTCTTTACCAGTTCCACTTTCACCCATAATTAATATCGTTTCATCGACTTTGGCCACTTTATCGATGAATTCGTAAGTCGTTCGCATTTCCCGTGATGTACCCACCATGACTTTCCCTGGACCGTAAGGGTAACCACCAACGCGATTGATTTCCCCTTCATTGTTGACTTCAATTTGTTGTTCAAGTTGCAGACGTTCAAAAACCGCCTGTACTCGGAATCGGAGCGCATCCAGAAATCCGCTACCTTTTTCAAGAAAATCGCTGGCACCCCGTTGTATGGCTTCAAGAGCAACTTGTCGATCAGTGGAGGCAGTAATCACAATAACTTTGATATCAGGAAAATCTTTTCGTATTTTGGAAAGGAAATTGAGACCTGTATCTGGAGAACTTCCATCGAAACTCAGATCTAACAATATTAGATTCGGTTGGAAACCCTTCATTACCGTTTCAGCTTCTTTGGGGTGACGCGCCATTTCAAATNAGAANCCCAGAGGAGCTAGCTTACGCTTATAGTGAGACCAATAAGACAATTCATCTTCAATAATTAAAATTGTTGCTGTTGACATTTTTGGCTTGTGATTCTAATATTTCGGTGAGATGATACTTGGACTTTCTGAAGATCCTGCAAGATCAAGGTATTAACGCAGTTTGATGTAAGTCTATAGTTTAAGCCGAATCATCTCCGTTGTCAACTGGCACCTCAGATAGCAATGTCGCCAGAAATTGATCTAATCTCAAACTCAAGTTCTAATCAGTTTAGGCAAGCATAATTTGGAACTGAGCGGGAACGAGTTTGGATAATTGTAGGGCAGACGAAAATCAGTTGGAGACTAGCAAAGATACTATTTATTTAGTTGGTATCAATTCAAGCAGCTTTTGATATGCGTTGACCAGGTGATTCAGGTCTTCATCTGTGTGAGCCGTCGATAGAAAAAAACGTGTGCCGGATAGTGACAGGACACCTTGCGATTGCAGGAACAGTTGGTGCTGATGGATTGCGGAAAGTCGTTTTTGAAAATCTAATATTCGTGGCCACGAAAATTTGGTAGGCCAAGCGACAAGTTCTATTTGAACAATTGAACCGAAATGATAAGCGAAAAAAGGAAAGCCGGCCGAATCGAAAAGTGAATTTAGCCGATCAACCATTTTCTGAGCTTTCTGATCGAGGGTGCTGTAGGGATCATTCTTTTCGATAGCCTGAAGTGTCGCTAGTCCCATCATAGTTGATACCCGGTTTGCCGCCATCGTTCCGCCAACGAAGATTGCCCGGCCACGAACAGTCCGGGTAACATCACGACTGAAGTATTGGATGAGATCTCTGTGGCCACCTACTGCACTTAGAGATGTACCGCCACCGATAACCTTACCTAGTATCGTCAAATCAGGCTGCAAATTGTAGACTGCTTGTGAGCCACCTCTAGCTAGCCGAAAACCAGTAACAACCTCATCAAGAATAAAAAGGATTTGATGCTTGCGACATAATCGTTGAATTTCNTGGACGAAATCCGGGTAGATAGGTATTCGTCCCGATTCTGGACCCGGTAATTCTACTATAACAGCTGCTATTTTTCGAGATCGTTTTCGAATCGTTTTTTGAAGCNCNCTCAAATCATTGGCNGGAACAGTTAAGCATAAATTCGCCTCTACCTTTGGCACCCCCGACATATATAAGTCACCAACACCTGGTTGCCGGATCTCTCGTATGGTTGGACTCATCCAACCATGGTAACTGCCACTGATTTTGACAACAAGATCTCGCTTTTGGGAAGCTCTTGCCAATCGAATTGCCGCTTTCACAGCCTCAGTCCCCGACTGAAAAAACTTGATTGATTCCACTGACGGCATAAACNCGTTGACTTTTTCCGCTAACTCTAGCTCTTCTTGGTGATGAAACAGTGGAAACCGATCTGTGGCNAGAGTTTNCCAGNNCTGATCATAGTGTTCAGAGGCATACCCAAACAGTTGAGCTCCCGCACCCATGGTAAAATCAAGATATGCATTTCCCTCGACATCGAAGACTTTACTGCCACGTCCCTCCTTTATAAAAAGCGGGTAAGGAGAAACATAGGTATTGTGATGTTGAACACCATCTGGGAAGTAACGCTTTGCCTTTTCAAAAAGGCTCTTTGATTTTCCAGTTTTTTCGAAATAATCAACGAATTGATCAGCCAATTCTTTTTCGGGAAGAACCGAGATAGGCATTTTCAGAAGAGCTTCACGCTTTACGTATGCGTCTTCTACTTTTTGACTGATAGAATCGAGGGTTTGCATTAAGCCCCTTGTTCTCATTAATATNGATTATCCGTAAATNATAATGAGCAATTATCANGCCATAAATATCAANNCCTGAAAGCCAGTTGAANCANACATATAAGCATAATATCCAACGAACNTGCTACANAAATGTTGCAATATAANCAGGATGANCGAGNCATAAAAGTAGCAACACTTAGGNTTCACCCCACCTCTTAATTAAATTTGTATTAATTCCGAATTGATCAAGGAGTTTNGTAACGATAAAATTGACTTGGTCGTCAAGGGTCTTGGGTAGGTGGTAGAAGCCTGGTGCCGCCGGAAGGATTACCGCACCAACTTGGGAAAGTTTCAACATATTCTCAAGATGGATCGTATTAAGAGGTGTTTCACGTACAGCCAAGACAAGCTTTCGACGTTCTTTGATACACACATCTGCTGCTCGTTGAACCAAATTCCGGGAGATACCTGTCGCNACAGAGCCCAGAGTACCCATACTACAAGGGACGATAACCATCCCCTCTGTGTGGAATGAACCGCTTGCGATCGCTGCTGAGATGTCACTTTGATGATGATATACGATCTGATCGCAATCACACTGAAGTAATGACGCAATCTGAAAATTATTAAGGTCAACCTGAATCTGCATTTCTTCCCATAACGTACGGACACCGGATTCAGAAATAGTAAGGTGAACCTCATAATCAAGTTGGGCAAGAGTTTCAAGTAACCGAATGCCATAAACGACACCACTTGCCCCTGTAATAGCTACAATCAAGCGTTTCAAGGCGTTCCTTCCAACATCTCAACTAAACAAATTTGTAGTAGCAACCTTTAAATTTTTAGAATGAGCGGAGATTCCNTGATGAATCAAACGTAAACGCTTTGGCTTCACTAATAATTTCAAGATCACTCCGTAACTCAGCATCTTCAACTAAGATTTCAGATATATCTACTTCACCTAGTTNAAGGGTATTTTGNATCCTTACGACTNNTGCTTCTTCTGGAGGTGTCAAACCGATTGTATTAAGCGCAGCTTCAATAACTTCCAAATCTGTATCGTAGTGAAACGGAATTCGTGACTTTTGAGGACCTAGCCCTGTCAGGCCATTCATGTAGGTTGCTTTTTTATCAAATTTTTCTACCAGCCGTGTTGTGGTGAAATCTGCTAGCCCAATTCCTGTCGCATTACCTGAACTATCTTCAGTCAAATCACGGGCAAAAATGCGGGTAATAGAGGGTTTTTCCGGATCTGATTCGAAATTTTGCATATACCGACCAATGATGTTGGTATCCATACCAGTACCAGAGATATCCTTACCCACCTCATCTAAAATCAGTAAGTCTAATTCATCAAATGGCAATTTGCCAGACAAAGCTTTTGCCTCAACTAACAATTCACGTTCGCGACGTACAAAATCCTTTGACTGTATGGCGGAGACTTTTGCTGTTTTTTGATAGGCATTTTCAACCAAGGCAACGCCAAATCCGATCTTCCCCGCCTCGATTAAAAGACGTCCAGAAGCCAGGATGACATGCTCAAAACCATAACGGAAGAATGCACGGTGGTACATGCTAGCACCTTTTTGTTTGCCAAAGCCAATTGCCAACATCTTCATTAAGCCGCTTTCAATAGAACCATGAAAATCAGTGTGGGATTTAACGCGATTAACTGGGATTGCTACATCCGCTTCATAGGCATAACGATCGAGAAAAACGGGTAAATCGTCAGCTGTTCTACCAACTTCAACCACTTCCATAGTTGCTCGAACCGGTGCTCCCATTGTTTCTTCCGTAATCCCATAATGGGCTAGAATATCCTTTTGTCCTTCTGGTGTTGCTCCACCATGACTTCCCATAGCAGGGAAAACAAACGGTTTTGAACCAATTCCTTTTAAATAATCCACAACCGATTTGATAGCAACGTCAATGTTAGCAATTCCACGGCTTCCAGCACCAACCGCNACAGTATCTCCCGATTTTACAATTGAGNCCATGTNGAGTTGATCGAGTTCGGTGAAAACCGCAGACCGAATATCTTCAACCACATCAGTTGGGAATTTTTGCTTCACTCTAATCATTTTTGGTAATAGCATAANACCCTCATATNATTGTATAATTTCNCAAATGTTATCAGAGCATCAGGTTTGTTTGCAAACGAAATGTATAATCAGAGNCTAAGTCAAAAAATCAAAGAGGTTGCCCAGCAAATGGGATTTGACCTGGTTGGCATCACTCAGGCAGATCCTCCNAAAATGATCGATCGTTACCAAAAATGGCTGGATAAAGGATATGCCGGAAAGATGGACTACCTTAAACGGCATTTAAATTTAAAGAGGGATCCAAAAACTATACTCTCTGAAGCCAAGTCGGTCATCTCTCTGGGGATGAACTATTACACAATTGAGCCNGACCCAGCACGAAAAATTGATCCATTACGGGGGCAAATATCCCGTTACGCTTGGGGGGATGACTACCATGATATTATACGGGCAAAACTGAAAAAGCTGGTAAAAATCATCGAAAAGATAGCGCGAAAAGAAACACGTAATCGTGTGTTTGTGGATTCAGGACCAATCTTGGAACGGGAGTACGCTCAAAACGCCGGGTTAGGTTGGCTAGCTAAAAACACCAATTTAATCAATTGGGAAAAGGGATCGTGGTATTTTCTGGCAGAAATATTAATTGACATCCCACTGCAACCGGATCAAATTGAACCTCGAGGCAGTTGCGGCACCTGCACACTTTGCATAGAGGCTTGCCCGACAGACGCGATAGTTGAGCCTAACATTCTCGACTCGCGCCTTTGTATCTCATATTTGACAATTGAGCTNAAGGAGTCAATTCCCAGAGAAATACGTTCAAAGACAGGCAATCTAATATTTGGATGTGATATCTGCCAGGAAGTCTGTCCTTGGAACAGCAAAGCTGCATCATCCTTGGAAAAAGGGTTCCAGCCACGAAAGGGTAATTTACTTCCTAAGCTGATTTCACTAATGAACATGACACAGGAAGAATTCAATCGACGTTTCAAGGGAAGTCCGATTAAAAGGTCTAAACGACGCGGCTTTCTCAGAAATGTAGCNGTTGCTCTTGGCAATTCGAAAGACAAATCTGCCGTCANNGTNCTTGGAAAGGCGCTTAATGACTCCGAACCACTTGTACGTGGTCATGCCGCATGGGGGCTAGGACAGATTGGAGGAGACGACGCAGTCCAAGCACTTAAAGAACGTCTTGAAGTCGAAGAAAATCCAGAAATCATTAATGAACTCAAATTTGCAATCGACTCAATTTAACGATAGAATAATCGNAAGATGTATTGATTAAGTATTCNGNAATTTTTGTTACGCCAAAATAATTTTTCATATAAAATTTGTATCTAATTCGGTTCCGGTGCTGGTGTTTTATACCAGATAATAGGGAAGTGCGGTGAGAATCCGTTGCAGCCCCGCTACTGTAATCAACAGGATTTGAGTTCTGTTTGGCTCGGATCCACACTCTTGTGTTCGATATACCACTATTCCTATTTTTTGGGAGTGGGAAGGTGAATACAGGCCGTTGNTAGCCAGGAAACCTGCCTGAACTGATTAACGCATNAGCTTTCGTGGGTGAAGTTGCGTTAAAAGAATCGCATTTCATCTGTCTACGTANTGATTCTTTTGAGCCAATTTTCCTAGCGAAAATTGGCTGTTTTTATTTCTATTCAAAAGCAAGGAGATTTTGATGAAAATGCTAAAAATCACTAAAGTAACGACAATCATATTTATCATCAGTTTTAGTGTTTCCGCACAAGTNCAGAACTTAGCTATAGTNANTAACGGCCTCAAAGATCCTGGNTCCATCTCAATAGTCAATATCAACCAACCAAACATCAAAAAAGCAGTCAAAAACGATATCATTACTATCGGTTCTACTCCNAATGANNTNCAGNTACAGCATAATCTAGCTTATGTTNTNAACACCTACAGTAACAACATCCAGATTATNAATTTACTTGAGCAAAATAGCGCAGGTGAAATTTCGGTTGGTTCCGGCACCTTGCCAGAAAAGATTGCCTTCGTTGATTCCTTCAAAGCTTACGTCACCTGCAATGGACCAAATCAAGTCGTGGTTCTTAATCTAAATACAAGGTCTGTGACCAACAAAATCAAGGTTCAGTCNAAACCTTGGGGAATTACCATAATTAANAAGAAAGCTTACGTTGCCAATTCAGCTGCAGTAACCAACTGGGTTACTTTTAAAACAACCTATGGTAATAGCAGCGTATCAGTTATTGATACAACAACCGATCAAGTTATAAAAACAATTAAGGTGGCAACCAACGCGACGGAAATCACAACCGATGGAAACTCCAAAGTGTTAGTTATCTCAACGGGCGATTATGCCATGATACCAGGACAGTTGACAATNATAAATGCAAATACTGACGAAATTGAAAAAACGGTCAAACTTAAAACTACTCCAAGTGCAATAATNGTAAACCGAAAGCAACAAATTGCTATAATTAATACTGCCACTGGAGCCATGGTTTACGATTTGGTCCAGAACAAACTTGTCCGTGACAAAAACAANCCGATTGCTGAATTCTCAGGTGGATTTGGGATGACAATCGATCAGGAGAAAAGTACCTACTATGTCTGTATTCCTGATTGGACTGGGGGAGGTCTGGACGAACTTCGTGTCCTCAACTCAAAGTATNATCTTGTCAAACGCTACCAGGTTGGAAAAGGTGCCTCTTTTGTCGCAGTTGCGCAAATTGAAGGCAAAAATTCGATAGGGGTTTCAGAAATTAAAGATCTGNACCAAACAACATGGGGAGCAATCAAACATAATATGGACATGATTAAGTAAATGATATCTGGCTTTGGTATCAGGTTTTTGTGTATCCTTCTACTCTGTTTTTCAGGGTGCTTTCGTAAAACAGAACAGNCTAGTTTAACGGGGTTTNCCGCTAACGTTGAGTTTTTTCAGCGTGGAGCGAANATTCACCTTCTTGATCACAATCGAAANCAGCTACAACAAGTTAGTGTTNTCAANGCAGCANATAATCANATTCTGGCTAAGCTTGATCTCGGNGGACTAGCTAACAAAACTGANTTGGTCTACTTTAGATGGTATAAAGATCAGAATTACCAATTCANGTTTGAAAGTTTAAATGGNGAACAAACTTGGCAGTTGCATACNGCACCTGATCTTGAACCGCGAGGATCGATCCGAATTGGAGTTCCTTATCCAGACGCAAATCCGTCCGAAAGTTCGCTCATTCTTTATGGATCTGAAGTATATGCATCAGTCATGGTTAAAAACGGTTTTGAAGCCCCAACCAATTTTCGGATTGAGATTGAAACNCCATTCACATCACCTATCATTCGACAATCATCCTTNGTNACTGGATTTGAGGTATGGCATGACCAATTTAAGCTTAGAGTCCCCGATGAATTCGTTTCACTTGATACAAAAATCGTAGGNCGTGTTTTTTTTGAAACCCCTGATGGTAAAAACTGGACAAGAACNACATCAATAGAATTACGATTAGTTTCAATTCAGGACGTTGTCAAGCAAATCTCAATTGAGGAAATCTTGATGCCAACTGATGTCAATGGGACTCNTAACCTGAGACAACGACCAGATGCGATCAAACTACTCAAAAGTCGTGAGCAGCACAATGCTTATATCCCAATAGCCTTTCAAACAGTGCGAATTCGGAATCATCACCCAGAAACAATTCATGTAGCCGTTTCATCCATTAACCGTGACATTAACACACACAAAACTATTTCGTTTCTGAAACCGCCTAATGAAAGCAGTCCCAAATCAAATCAAAGCTTTGCCATAATCAGCTTAGCAGGTGGGAGTGTTACAAATGTGGTTCTTCCATTTTATCTGAACCCTGCCTTGAAACCAAGAANAGGTCACTACNAACGGCATATTGANATCAAAGTTTGGGGAAACGAGATTCCTATCTTGNNTGCGACTCGCCCACTTGAAATTGTTAAACCGAATATATATTCGCTAGCTATGGCAGGGATTGCCACTATGGTCGCTGGTTTTGGTTTGATTGGGTTAGTTCGATTCCACCAAAAAATTTTCAGTTTTTTTTCTACCAAAGAGTTAGTCCTTATCGCTCTTTTCGCCACTACGATCTTTGTGACCGTAAGTGTACCGACAACACTATTTTTTACAATTATCAATGCACTACTAGGACCAGCCTCTTTTCTGGTTATTGGCTTTATCAATGAAATGCTATACTATGCGTTGCTAACGGTTTTAATCATGCTAATCCGAAAACCATGGACAATAACATTGGTCTCGGCAGTACGAGTTTTGCTTGGTGGCATTCTCCTCGGAGCGTTCACCCCGTTTACTCTTGTTTATGTTGGTGTTTCCACCATTTTACTGGAACTCGGTTTTTTGTTGTCTCGCCGAGGTAAAAACGGACTTATACTAGCCTTGACCTTTGGTGTCTGTGACGCACTTAGCGTCCATATCGACTTTCAGATTAGCATCGCTTTTTATCGACTTTTTTATGCAGATTGGTACGTCTGGACCATGATTTTTATTTCTGGATTTGTCTACACTGTCATTGGCGTATTATTAGGAAAACATATCAGCTTGGGATTACAAGCAATTACGGAATAATGCAAAACCAAAGTTCGAAAACCAGAAAATTCAGCGCTATGCGCGCTACTCTTTTTACCGCATACGCTTTTATTTTTTATAGCAGTACCGTTTGTGGCCAGATCGACATTGATTCTATCCTACCACCATTTTCCAAATTTCAGAGACCAGCACAACCTACCACGATCGCGCTCTCTCCTGATAGTAGTCAACTGGTATTAGGAACAAATTCTGGTTATCTTGCCACTATCAGCACAATCACCGGAAAAGTAATATGGAAGACTCGAATCTCACAGGGATACGTTAAACATGCAACTTTTTCTTTGAATGGTAAGCAGTTGTACCTCGGTGAACAATCAGCCGATGGATTCATTTTTTGTTATGATGTTTCCAAATCACGAAAGCCCAGACTTCTGTGGCAATATCGTCTTGCTGATGATATCGGTACATCCATACCGGAAAACCCAGATGATTACTATGCTTGGATTCAGTATCCCGGTCCATACCGTATTGCTAATACCAAACAAGGGGATTTAATTGTTGCTGCTGTCCATTCATGGTATAAGGATGGAAAATCCCTGATAAAATCGCAGCTTTATCGATTCGACGCTAAAACAGGAAAACCAATATGGAAGTTTCCGTCCGAAAGGCCACTTCCAATGATTATCCGCTGGTTCGATTACAGTCATGATGGCCGAACGATTGCTTTCGTTTGTGATAAATATTCAATCGATCAGCCAATTGGAAATCTAAAACCGGGATCCCTTTACGTTATCAATGGTGAAACCGGGAAAATTCGATGGGGGCATACTTTTAAGGCATTTACACCCTATTTTGATCAGGTAACTTTTTGGCGTGGCGTTGCTGTCTCGCCTGACGGCAAGTCAATTGGTACGACAACTAATGATGGACGAGCCTTCATTTTCTCAGAAGAAAAATTGATTTGGCAGGAAGATCTAGCTACGCCAATTGAAATCAGTGGAGTACCAATAACAGCAACTTCAGGAACAGTTGGAGCCACAAATGATTTTATAATATTTATTACTGGCGACACTTTCGTACCCTATGATTTGCAAAAAGACGTCAAACGTCCACCAATGGCACATCCAAAAGGACTTACTCTTTTCGGATATCAGTGGAACGGGAAAAAATCTTGGCAATGGAAATTAGAGAATGTGCCACAAGGGTTACGTATTGACTTATCAGGAAAATACGCAGCGATCCCGATATCAACGTACGGTCACAAGAATACAGAAATGCCAAATGGAGTTTCAATTTTTGACCTAACAACGAAAGGGGGAGGACTTGATAAATATCTTCGTACTCACCGACTAGCGGGCCAAATTCCCTATGACATGATTGCATTTAGCCAAAACGGACGACAAATTGCTGTGGTTGAAACAGTAAGCTCCCCTGGCGGAAAAGAACAACGAGGTAAAAACCAAGTTCATATCATTACACCTGAAATAGAAGATACAAACTGAGACGAAGATCTTCAAATGGCAACAGTTGACATGGTACTTATTTTACCGTAGAATTGGCAATCATGAATTTTTGGTCAGATTACATTAAATCTGCACTCAAGAACCCCTTCCCAGATAAGATGAGTTCCCATTTATTACCTCATCTAATTGTCGTAGGAGCAATACTTGTATACGCTTTAATTCAAATTCAACACTTCACACCTGCCCANCCNGAATATGATTGCGATGGCTATCTNTTTTTAGCCAAACGNATCGCCCGTCTTCAACCACTTGCCGTAGACGATCCCGATCCNTTTCGTCATCAACTCCATTTTTGGGTTGAAACNCAAAATGGCGGGGTNATGCCCAAATANAGNCCGGGCTATCCATTTCTAATGGCTATTGCNTATTGGCTCGGTGGTGACGAAGCAATGTGCTTGGTNAGTCCGATTTCNGGTACACTGACATTGATTGGNGCCTTTCTGCTATTTCAACTATGGATGCCACCTTTCATNGCAGCTCTATCGGTCTGGGTTCTAACAATTAATCCGATGTGGCTTGCCTATCCAGGGTATTTATTAACTCATGGAGTCAATACCTGTGCAATTACATGGGGCATGTACTTCCTGTGGAAATGGGTTAACTGCGGCGCAAACAGATTCGGCATCTTGGCAGGCTTGATTCTCGGATTTTCCGCGACAGTTCGTCCAACCAGTGCCATGATGGCTGTCGTTGTAGGAATCGCCATCATTAAGAAATGTAGGGACAATTATGGAAATCTCGGGATAAACCAAGGTCTGACCAATAACCCAGTCGTTCGATCGATTGGAATTCTAGTCTTATCATATTTGGTGTTTGCCTTAGTTATAATAAGTTTCAATTGGATACATTTTGGGCATCCGATCAAAACAGGCTATGGACTCAGTCAAGAACAAGCAGCATTTAAGCTCGAGATTCTGTGGAAAAATTTCGGCCGTGTTCTCAAAGGACTGAATGAAACTTGCCTTTATCTCATTTTCCCGATTGGCTTGGTGGGATTATTTGCCATAGGAACAATCTCAGAGCGTCTAATGCGGGTTGGCTGGTTTTTACCAACTTTTCTAATTTACTCAGCATACTATTGGCAAGCTGGGGGCATGCCTTTTTTACGATTTCTTATCTGTACTTTCCCAGTACTCATTGGATCGGCTTTTATGGTGCTGACACGAACGCTCAACCTAAATTCACCTGACGAACGATTACAAGGAAAAATTGCAAAGCACATTCTAATTAGCTTGTTTGTCGTTTTAATTGTGTTTTTACAGTATGGTCCGTCTCAAGCACAAATGGATCGCATGGTTTCAAGCGGAAAATCAGAAAAGAGGCTGGCAGCGGGTCGTATGCTGACGCGAAATTTTGGTGACCATGTGGTAATTTTTTCGCAAGCTCCATACGAAGCCTATCTCGATACGGTTCGGAACTTTCGGCACTATAATCTTGCTCGTTTTTCTGGNGCTTGGGGCGGAGGAGAACGCCGCCATCCACTCCGAACAAAAAAAATCAACGCATTTTACACTGCTTTCAATCAAGAGCAACGTAACCAAAAACAAAAAGAAATCATTAAATCTTTCTTGAGTGAAAACCGTCCCGTTGTTTTCCTAATTCCCAAAAAATCACTTAAAGATTATGGAGCGCGCCTCGGTCCGCATTTTATGTTCAACCTATTCCAAGATTGGGAGAACGGTAGCTGGGGGGTTTATCTTGTCAAATTCGATGAACAAATTTGATACGTTTAGGGGTAACTATTAGGTGTCTGAATTGTATCAGAAAACCTAGTAAATACAACGTCTGAATTCTGTTGTATTTCATATATACCTATGATAAAATATTTTCAATATGTCAGCATATAAAGAACTAAGATGAGAAATTCGCTCCACGCAACAATCTGGAAACGAATTTAAGCACAAAAAAGCATAACCCATCTATATACTGAGACTTTTCCTAATGATATTCGCGGTGCAATCGCTGAAGGGTTCAGGGGAAATAAGTGGATTCAAAGTTAGTATTGCGATACGTGATAATCCAAAGCATGAATGACAATCAACCTTCGATCGAACTGATGTCTTAATATGATGATCCTCCCTACATAGTTCATAACGAAGTTCAAGACGAAATCGTTGATTGAGTATACGCACGAGTTATAGGAGGAGTTTTTTGGAGTAGTGTTGCTTTTATCGTGGAAAAGGTAAGCTTTTCTACCATCTAGAACACAAAACCTACCCGATTCTTTTCAATGAAAACGTACGAAAAGTTCTGAGGAATGCTGTCAAATGGGAAAACTCGGAGAAATTGCCGAATATCGCGATTAGGGACATCACGTTCAGCCACTGGAAGAAACCTAAAGTATCTGATCAGTATCTCAATTTATGGAGGGTTGGTTGTCAGATCAGATTATAAAAATTGAGAAATTAACCAAAAATTTTGGAGAGATTACAGCAGTTAGCGAGTTGGGATTCTCGGTTACAAGAGGTGAAACGGTTGGGTTACTAGGGCCAAATGGTGCGGGAAAAACAACAACGATCCAGATGCTGCTTGGTTTGACAAAACCAACCTCTGGTGAGATTCGAATTTTCAACCTTAACCTTCAGCATAACCGCCGTAAAATTCTTCAGCGCATTAACTTTGCTTCCGCCTATATTTCTTTGCCAAGCAATCTCACGGTTTATGAAAATCTAAATGTGTTTGGAAAATTGTATGGTATCCCTACCCCCCGAAGAAAGATTAGTAATTTGCTTGATTTGCTCGAAATACCACAGGTCATTAATCAGGTAACTGGGGCACTATCTTCTGGNCAGCTTACGCGATTGAATCTGTGTAAAGCATTTCTGAATGATCCAGAAATCCTGCTTCTTGACGAACCGACGGCCAGCCTTGATCCTGATATTGCTGAGAAGGTTCGGCTAACTCTCCAAAATGCGCAGCAAGAACATGGCGTGACAATGCTTTACACTTCACATAATATGCGAGAAGTTGAATTAATGTGTGATCGTGTTATATTTTTATCGCGTGGTAATATCGTCGCTGAAGGAACACCACAAGAAATTGTTGATAACTGTCAAACGAAATCGTTGGAGGAGGTATTCATTTCACTGGCCAGAAATGGTGAACTCAAGGATTTTTCGGAGTTAGAGTAGTGCTAACACGAATTAACGGTCTTGTGCTACGTTACCTATATCTTTATCGTAGGAGCTTAGCTAGAGCAGGGGAAATTTTTTTCTGGCCCATAATGGATTTACTGGTGTGGGGATTCGTTAGCACCTATATAAACAAAGAAAATGACGTTGCTCTTTTTCTGCTAGGCTCAGTAATTTTCTGGGATGTTCTCTATCGATCACAACAAGCTATCACNCTCTCTATCAGTGAGGATATATGGGTCAAAAACATCCTAAATGTGTTTGTTTCTCCAGTCAGTATTTTTGAGTTAATGGTCGCTACCTGTATAATGGGAATAATCAAAGCGGTAATCACTGCTGTTGTTCTAGGTTCTCTCGCGTTTCTACTTTATGCATTTAACATAGTATCAATAGGTATTTTACTATTGCCT
The DNA here is from genome assembly GCA_002697225.1 of Candidatus Poribacteria bacterium. Next base: position 16,963 of record NZUQ01000030.1, on the reverse strand, counting down.
TTTCTAATTAGTTTGTTGCTGTTCGGATGGGCGCTTGGTATGGTGACAATGGCACTTATTCTTCGGTTCGGCAAATCTGCTGAAGCCCTAGTTTGGGGAATTCCTTTTCTGATTCAACCTTTTTCAGCAGTGTTCTATCCTGTAGAAGTGCTACCAGATTGGTTACAGGTTGTTGCCTATGCTATGCCATCTACATATGTCTTTGAAGGAATGCGAGAAGTACTTTCAAATGGAGGATGGCTTGATCTAAAGATATTGATGACCGCTTTTTCATTGAACATTCTTTACTTAGTAATTGGTGCAATATTTTTCGGTTGGATGTTCTCTCAAGTCCGCGAGAAAGGGTACCTAACCCGGCTTGGCATGGAATAAAAAAACGTTCTTGAAACTAAGNCTGATAAANNATAAATTTTGCCATGAANGACTCAAAGATCTGCCTTATTGTCAATTCCAATCAAGTTCAAATGGATAATATCAGCCGAGCATTGGCTGATAAACGGCTTGAGGTTATCGTTGCTCAAAATTTCTATGCTGCTCTGGACAGAATTGAGCGTCTCAAGGTAGATATTTTAATTACACCTCTTAAATCAGACCGGATTGACGGGTTGGAATTGCTAAAAGCTGCTCAGCAGGAAAATCCCGATGTAGGAATTATCTTTATCTCTTCTCCTAAAATTTTGGCAATGGACCTTGGTATTAAAGCCATGACATTGTACGAAACAAGCTATTTTCTAACTGAACCCATCAACGCTATACATCTTCGTGTATTTCTGCATAAAGTTCTGGAAAACCAACGACTTCATATTGAAAATCGGAAATTACAATCGCAAATTGACGAAAAAGTGGGTTTGTTGCAAATAACCGGAAACTCACCCAAAATCCAAGAAATCCGACAACTGATTAGTCAGGTTGCACCAACAAACGCGACCGTCATGATTTGTGGTGAACGAGGAACTGGTAAAGAACTTGCAGCTCGTACAATTCACTACCGGAGTTTGAGAAAAGGACGATTTGCTGTTCTTAATTGTGCTGCGTCGAGTGAATCTGTGACAGAATCGGAGCTATTTGGAAATGAGCTGAGTGGGGATACATACCATGTCCGTAAAGGTAGATTTGAAATAGCAAATGGCGGCACGCTTTTTCTCGAACATGTANGNGNGCTAAGCCTAAACAGCCAAGAGAAGCTCCTTCATGTTTTGAGAAATCAAGAATTTAAAAAAACTGACAAGAANCAAAAGATTAAAATTGATGTGCGAATTATTTGTTCTACCNGTTTAAATCTAGAAGAAAAAGTGTCTGANGGAAGATTTATGGCGGANTTGTATGACCGATTGAATATAGTTAAAATTGAATTACCTNCGCTTCGCAATCGNCAAGAAGATATTCCTCTACTCATTAAAGCCTTTATTGAAGAATTTTGTCGGGAAAATCAAGGGGGAATAAAAATGATGACACCACGCACGCTTCGGCTCTTGATGTACTATGAATGGAAAGGGAATGTCCGTGAGTTACGTAATGTTATTGAGGGAATCGTTATTTTGTCTGATCGGAATGAACTTGACGAGGATGATCTCCCTTCACATATCCTNGAGTCTNGCAACNTGGGAGANCTNCCCCTTGCTTNCACACANGCAGGCAAAGTTGGCTGCCTNTCAAAAACNATAAANGTTGAAGTTGGGATGAAAATGTCACAAATTGAACGGGAAGCAATTCATGCGACGCTCAGTCATGTAAACAATAATCGGACGAAAGCGGCAGAAATATTGGACGTTTCAAGACAAACGATATTCAGAAAAGCCAAGAAGTATAGTCTATACAAAGAGTGATTTTCTATGGCAACCTATACGAGAACAATTTTGGCAATTTCAATTGTTTTTTTGTTTGTTTCTAAAACATTGTTATTCGCTGAAGTAGATGGGGAAACAAGTTTTGGTCTCATCTGGGCATTAATTGGAATAATGTTCCCATCCCTGCTTCTGATATGTTTTGGTATCGGAGTCTACTTGTGGCTAAAACGAAGAAAAATATCGAGATTAAAAATCCAACGGCAAATTGATGACGAAGAGAACCTAGACATTACAATGTTACATGAACCCTTCTCGTACAATCGTACAATCGCATCAATTTACCCAGACTGCGGTCGGAATACTCAGGAAAAGCAGTTGGTGGATCTAAAACGGTCCGCTCTTGAAGATTTGGAACGGATTTTCCGCCTAGATGACAATGAATTGCGACAAAGTTATGCTTTAATAGCTAATCTGGTTAAGAATTACGTCTCTGAAAAATACGGAATCAAGATGAAACATCTCACAACAACGCAAATCTTGGAAAGTCTACCAAATGGTCCAACAGATTTGGTCGCTGATCATGCCGGCGAAATTCTTCGAGGTTGTGACATGATTGAATTTTCCCATTATCGCCCTCTGCGAACTGATCTAAAAGATATCTACGTATCCACAAAAGAATTCTTGGAAAACCAATTAGAAGATAATAAAGATGCAGAAATTTGATCTTGACGAGCTGAACGCTAGAATAAAAGAAGAGAGTACTTTTGTCGAATCAATATTTGATGAAGTCAGCAAAGTTATTATTGGTCAAAGGGAGATGATCGAACGTCTAGTTATCGGGTTACTATGCAATGGACATGTTCTGCTTGAAGGNGTTCCCGGATTGGCCAAAACNGCAACCGTGCAATCNATAGCATCCACATTTTCANTTAACTTCAATCGTATTCAATTCACNCCTGATCTGCTTCCAGCTGATTTAATNGGAACTCTCATATACGATCCTCAGCNAGCAACCTTTTACACCAAGAAAGGGCCGATCTTTACCAACATAGTCTTAGCAGATGAAATTAATCGTGCNCCNGCAAAAGTACAGAGTGCACTTCTGGAAGCAATGCAGGAACGACAGGTTTCAATTGGTGATGAAACCCATCTTTTGGATGACCCATTTCTGGTTTTAGCAACCCAGAACCCAATCGAACAAGAAGGTACTTATCCATTACCCGAGGCCCAAGTTGACCGGTTTATGCTGAAAGTAAAAGTGGATTATCCAACGAGTTCAGAAGAACTAGCTATTCTGCGTAGAATGACGTATGGTGATATCAAACCAATTGAACCTGTTATTTCACCTCCGCAAATTGTTCGACTAAGATCTATTGTCCGTGAAATTTATATAGATGAAAAGATTGAACATTATATTGTCAGACTGATTTCTGCAACACGAAAGCCACAGGAATATGAACTGGAGGATCTGGTTGATTTGATAGAATTTGGTGCCTCTCCACGTGCGACAATTTTTCTGGCAATGGCAGCCAAAGCTCATGCATTCCTACGTCACCGCGGATACGTTACTCCAGAGGATGTTCACGCGATTGGCAAGGATGTATTGAGACATCGAATTATCGTCAGNTACGAGGCTGAAGCTGAAGAAATCTCTTCTGAAGAAATTATACAAAAAATTTTTGAGAANGTTGAAATCCCATAGCGTGTNGTAATGTNAGATCTGTTACAACAAGGAAACTATGAATGACAAAGAAAATCTTATCGGACAAACAGGTAGGTCGATATTTTCAAGATGGTTACCTGTTAGTATCAGGCCTTATCCNTGATCAGGTTTCAGCCAAGGCTGAAGAAAAAATGTGGCAGGAATTAGGATTTAACCTAGATGACCCAAAAAGCTGGGAAGGTGCAGAATCCGTTTTCCATTCAAACAACGCTGATTTGATAGCTTGTTATACAGATGATTTTCTCTCTGCTGCAACCCAACTTTCTGGTGACGAACCAGCCACGTTCCATAAACCAAGTGGAATCTTCGCTATAAATACGTATCCNAGCGAAGGCGAATGGCATTGGCCTCATCCACATATAGATCATGCGATCAAGGAACACGGACATAAATCTCTTCCGCGCCCCTTTCGAATTGCCGCAATGACCTATATTAATGATGTCGATCAACATGGAGGAGGAACTGTCGTGTGGCCTGAATCTCACCACAAAATCCGCATGCTATTAGAAAGTGATATTGAGAAATACCAATACGTCTGGGAACTCGGTAGAGACATTCACACGGTCGACCTTAATAACCCAGTTGAGTTGACACCCAAAAGAGGTGATATCTTATTTTATCACTACTTTTGCGCGCATACGGGTAGCAAGAATACCAGTAACCGCCCACGTTTTGCCTATAACACCAAGTGGTAAACAGGCACAAAAGGAGATATTAAATGTTCAAAATCGGTGTGGTCACAGACGAAATCAGTCAGAATCTTGTTGAAGCAATTGAGGTTGCGAAATCTTGGGGTCTTAAACATATTGAGCTTCATAGTGTTTGGGGAAAAAATATCTGTCATGTANATGATGCAACGCTCAGCCAAATTATTAGCATTGTAAAAAAAAGNGGCATGATTGTAACGAATATTGATTCCTTAACTCTCCGATGTCGTCTTGATGATGACGAGGAATATGCTGAACATATTCAACACCTAATGAGATCTATTGAAATTGCACCACTATTTAACAGCAATATTGTACGGTTGTTTTCGTTTTGGAAGGAAGAGAATATCGATGACAAAAAGTGGGACCATATTTTTGCTAAGATGGAACTACCGATCAAGATCGCTGAACGTGAAGGAGTCATCCTGGGCTTTGAGAATGTGAGTTCGGGTAACATTGGAACGAGTGCCGACTTGGTACGGCTGTTTGAGCATTTTGATTCGCCTAACCTNAAATTAATCTGGGATCCGGGAAACGCATANGCTGCCGGAGATACTGATCCATCACCTAGCGGTTATCAACACGTCAAGGATCACATCATTCATGTACATGTTAAGGATGTGGACTTTATTGATGGCAAACGTGTCTGGTTACCAGTTGGGGCTGGCCAAATTGACTATGAAGCACATCTTCATGCGTTGCAACATGATAATTACAATGGTGTCATTGCACTTGAAACGCACTTTCGTCTCCCAGGTGACAACGGAATTAAGAGTACAAAGAAATCCTATGAAGGATTAATGCAAATTCTTCATTCGATCAAACAAAACTGAAATAAATATCGGGAGTGTTTATTCGTCTCTCCCCTCTTCACATATTGGAAAGGACAATTAACCATAATGGAAAAAGTGAAAGTTGGATGTGTTGGTACTGGTGGAATGGCAAATTCCCACCTGAGTAAACTAGCCACTCTTGAAAATGCGGAAATCGTTGCCTTGTGCGACATTTCTGAGGAACGAGTAAGTTCAGCGGTGGCAACATACGGCGGAGTTACTTATACCAATGCAAAGAAAATGATAAATGAAACAGATCTCGATGCAGTCTATTTTTGTCTGCCACCGTTTGCGCATTCCGAAATTGAAAAGGTTGCAGCTGAGAACGGTCTCCATATCTTCGTTGAGAAACCAGTTGCTATGGATCTTGACCATGGCTTATCGGTCGTTGAAGCAACTAACAAATCGGGCGTAATTTCCGGTGTTGGATATCAGGGCCGATACCAGAATGCAGAAAACGCGCTGAAGGAGTTTCTTACCGATAAGACGATAGGTATGATTGCTTGCCACCGTTGGGGTGGAATCGCCGGTGGGCCAGAACATTGGTGGAGAGTAATGGCCAAATCAGGAGGGATGTTGCACGAGCAAGCTACACATCAAATCGATATGATCCGCTATTTGGCTGGAGAGATAACCGAAGTTTATAAAATTGATAGTATGCGTGTCAATATCGATCAGGAAAATAACACCATTCCTGATGCAGAAGTTGTAACACTCCAATTTGAAAATGGGGCAGTTGGTTATATNACTACTACTTCGGCGCTAGTTCGTGGTGGNGGTAGTATGCGAACCGATTTTATTCTTGAGGATCATATAGTACTTCAATTGGGTTGGGGGAATTTTACAATTGTGCCAGAAGGTGTCGTTACAGTTGATGTCCCAGACACACCACAGGTTTCGGTAGATGAGGCTTTTATCAACGCTATTCAGGCCAATGACCAATCCATTGTAAAGTCTTCCTATGCCGACGGACTCAGGTCAGCGCTTGTATCAATATGTGCTAACCAATCTGCAATCGAAGGGAAACCAATTCAAATTCCGACAGTACCATAATCAACATCAAGAACCAGGAAAAATTATGGAAGATCTACAGTATCAAGTAGGTGTTGCCAAAATAGATATTACACCAAATTATCCAATTCGGCTTAGTGGTTATGGGGCTAGGCGTGAGGAAACAAGTGAAATTTCCCAAAGAATCTACGCCAAATCTTTAGTCATTAGCCATCAAGATGACGATCCATTTGTAATGATTTTAGTAGAAAATGTTGGAATACCTAACCATTTAACTAAAGAAATTTCTAATCGTTTGGGCAGAGTAGCTGGAGTTTCAGAGGAACGTTTTGTCATATGTTCGACCCACACACATTCAGCTCCATGTCTCAGTGGAATGTTGCCAACTTTATTCGGACAACCAATTCCTTCGGATCATCAACAAAGGATTGAACAGTATACAGTCGAATTAGTTAATCAACTTGAGGGTGTTGCTAAATCTGCCATTGACTGCCGTATTCCAGCTCATCTGGCATGGACAATTGGAAACGTTGGTTTCGGCAAGAACCGTCGTACCGAAGGAGGTCCTGTTGATCATTCGCTACCAGTTCTGTTAGCTCGCAACAAAAATGGAAATCCAATCGCTATTTGGGCGAGTTATGCATGTCACACCACAACACTGAGTCTCAATTGTATTAACGGTGATTGGGCAGGATACGCAATGGAGCAAATAGAGGCTACTTACTCAAGTGCGACAGCATATATATCTCTCGGCTGCGCGGCTGATATCAATCCACATCCAAGGGGTGAATTTGAACATGCTCGTCAACACGGTCATACCTTAGCTAATGAGATTAATCGTTCAGTTGAATCTGGCATGAAACCGATTACAGGAAAATTAAGTGGGACGGTCAAACGTATATCACTACCATTTGATACCATACCGAGCCGTAAGGAATGGGAAAAACGTGCCAAACAAGATGGGGCTCTCGGGTATCATGCAAAAGTTCAACTAAAAAAACTGGATAGTGGTGAAAAGCTCCAAACAGCAATTTCCTATCCTATACAGACTTGGGCATTCAGTGAAGAGCTATTGATCGTTTTTCTGGCGGGTGAAGTTGTGGTTGATTTCGCACACCGATTGAAGGATGAACTAGATCATAATCGGCTCTGGATTAATGCGTATTCTAATGATTTGCCGTGTTATATTCCATCCGTTCGAATACTCAGCGAAGGTGGTTATGAAGGAAAGGATGCTATGATTTACTTTGATCGCCCAACCCACTTTAAACCGGAAGTTGAAGAACTGATCATTTCAGAAGTACATAAACTTACCCCAAAAGGATATCTGCCTAGTTAGGTGTTGCAGGCATTCAGGGATTATGCTACAATCCAAACTTGCTTATGAATCCACTGGAGTAAAAGGTTGCTCAAGAAAAAGAACAACTCAGGGTTTACATCAACACAAATTTTGCTCGTTATTATAGTCATTGTTGGTATTGTTGGTGTAGTTTTCTCCTCTCGCTTGTTAAGTCAGTCCGGAAAAGCCTTCAACGCCGAAGCCGCCGGGGAGATTGAGAAAATCGGGATTGCACTCGATACATATGCCAAAGACAATGGTGACTATCCTTCAACGGATCAAGGTATAACCGCACTTTGGGAGAAGCCAGAAATTGCGCCTACGCCAATCAATTGGAACGGGCCATACCTCGAAATACCGATTATCAAGGATCCTTGGGGTAGGGATTACATCTATATCCGTCCGGGTGTACACAACCGTTTCGGGTATGATCTGATATCTTTTGGTGCAGATGGGATGGAAGGAGGAACCGGCGATAAAGAAGATATTGTGAGTTGGATCCGGCCTGATGAATAAATGGAATGTTCAGAACATTGCTACATTGATAGCATGGGAAAGGCTTAAGGCTCCAGTGTACAGTGCGCGACCAATAATAGCTCCAGAAGCACCGATGTCTCTGAGTGCCATGATGTTTTCTGGGAATGTAATACCACCAGAAGCAATAACATCGATCTCAACAATGTCGATGATTTCTCGGGTTGCTTCAAGATTTGGCCCCTTTAACATTCCATCNCTCTTAATATCGGTGTAGACTATAGTTTTGATTCCAGATCTTTCTATCTCTACGGCAAAATCAAGTGCTGACTTCTCAGAAACATCAAGCCAGCCTTCCGTTGCAACCACTCCATCCTTGGCGTCGATACCAACGGCAATTTGTTCTCCATACTCTTGGCCGGAAAAGTTGAGAAAGTCAGGGTTTTTTAGCGCGGCTGTTCCAATGATTGCACGTGATACACCAACTTCAAAAACCTGATTGAGCTGGCGAATATCCCGAATGCCTCCACCCAGTTGGGTTGGTATTGAAATAGACTCGATAATTTCCTTGATGATTCTAAGATTTTGAGATGATTCTTGAAATGCTCCATCAAGGTCAACTAAATGGAGGTATTCTGCGCCTTGCTGTTCCCATTGTTTTGCAATATCAATTGGATAGTCAGAAAAAACGGTCTCTTTGTGTGCGTGTCCTTGAATTAAATTCACGCATTTACCGTGACGTAGATCAATCGCAGGTAATATTATCATACTTGATCACCACTAACATTTTACTCNAAAAAAATCGGAAATGCGCCCTGTAATTGGTATAACCTGTGGTCTAACCGCCAGTAAAATTGGTGGGAACTCCCCATATTTTTCCCAGTATAACATTATTTCATGTGACTACGCGCAAGCAATTGAGCATTCTGGCGGCGTGCCAATGTTCCTACCTCATACTGAAAGTCTCGAATTAGCTGATGATTATCTTTCTTCCATTGATGGTATTCTATTATCCGGTGGAGGTGACATAGATCCACTTGTGTTTGGAGAAGAACCACATCCACAAATTGGCAACGTCGATGTTGTGAGAGACAGAATGGAACTCAGCCTTCTTGAAAAAGCACTAAATCAGGATATCCCCATTCTGGGTATATGCCGAGGCATTCAAATGTTAGCAGTTGCTAGTGGAGGTAACATTTGTCAGGACATTGCCTCTGAGAAAACCGATTCAAAAGTTTGTCATTCGCAAAAAGGTGCAGGTTGGTACGCGTCTCACACAATCGAAATTCAACCCGACACTATGCTTCACAATATCTTTGAAACCACAACCGACCGCGTTAATTCCTTTCACCACCAAGCAGTTAACGAAGTGGGCCGCAATTTTGTTGTCGCTGCCCGAGCCAAGGACGGCGTAATTGAGGCTATCGAAAGCTTGACACACCGATTTGCCATCGGTGTGCAATTTCATTCTGAATTGATGTGGAAACGACACACACCCACCCAAAAACTATTTGCTCATTTTGTTAAGGTCTGCCAAAGCAGGGACTACTATGACGAAGAATCGTGATTCTCAAAAGTCTCGCTTTTTGGATCAGGAAACCCAGTATATATCAACNCGAGCAACGAACTCAATGCACCAAGGGAGGCTCGAAAACCTAGAAAAGCGAGTTCTCTNGCTAGAAGAGGATCAGAANCATCTAACGGTAGAAATGTCCCGCGATCTTAGTAACATTAAAGCAGAGCTTNAAAATTTTCAATATATAGTTGATAACCAAGGAAAAAAGTTAATGGGAATGAAGGGGGTTTTTACCAGATTGCGAAACTTTTTTGGTATCTAGAAACGGCATCCCTACCTCCCGACAACTATCGGTCTAAAAAGCTTACCTAATAGACTTCATACCAATTTGCGCCCTTTTTGTCGAGCTCGATATTTTTCAGACCACCAAAACTCTTGTGATTAAACCATGGGGTGGCATTAGATACTGCAGCATTTGAATTTTCGAAGTTAACGCTGGCTTCTCCTAACAGNAACTTAGTAACTGCATCTTCATCGGGATATAGAGGAACTGCATCTTTCCATATCGCCCGGCCACACAAGAACCCACTTGCCCCATGAGCAGACGAGATTTTGACGTTTTCTATAAATTCTTCAATATCTACGCCCGCACTGAGTATCACCCACGGTAAGGTCGATTTTGCGTCGAGATCCCGACAGAATTCTTCAACCTCACTTAAAGTGTACGCAGATGCTCCCATATAGAAATCCCGGTCTTTATATTCTTTCACAAACTTCAGATTGGCGGGGAATTCCACTTTGAGAATATCGACTTTATATTCCGGCTTCGTGTATTCTTCCACACTACGAATGACAAGATCTGGTTTTTGTTTAGCAAACTCAAGAGAGTTTGTTGACTCACCATCCAACGAATAACAGACAAACTCAAGCAAAAATGGAAGATCGTACTTCTCACACTGTTCACCAACATATTTTGTAAAGTCTTGTTGATGACTACATGCGCTCAGAGATGCATCAGGATGATAATAGATCAATAGCTTAATAGCATCTATGCCTGAACGTATAGCCTTTTCAATGTTCCAATTTTCGATTTGAACCGAAGCTCGTTCGTTTTCTCCAACACCATCATCGACATAGCCTGATTCTTCAAACGCAAGCAGTAATCCCACATCACGTGGGACATCCATAACCGAATATGGGTAGCCAAAAATCGGGTCTGTAAGGACTGCGGTTGAGTTTGGCGAAAGTATTCGTGTAATCATCGTTTTCATTTTGGCCACTTGTTCATAAGTGGCCTCTTCACCAGTCGCACTCTGAATGGCCTTTTGCATCGAACCACGTTGATCAATAGCCATCATTCTGAACCGACCATCTGAACCTGCGAGTCGTGTAATTCTTCTTAATTTACCACCTGAAACAGTAACTGACATATTATTTCTCCGTAAAAACACCCAATAATAATAAATCTAATATTGCCTTTCAATAACAAAATCAATTAAATTTTTAAAAACCTGCTTTGCTGATTCACCAGGTAAGGCACTTGATACTTGGTCGAATCCATCGCTCGCCTTTTTCGCAAATCGCTTTGATTTCTGTTCCGCATACTGGATCGAATTATATTTCTTCATCAAATTCAACACATCGTAAACTTCTATTTCCGTTTTTTCTTTTCGTGGCTTACTCATAATGTTTTTTAGAATTACAGACTCACTCTCAGTACAAGAACGAAAAAGGTGAATTAACATCAGTGTACGCTTACCTTCACTAATGTCGCCTGCGATTTCTTTCCCATAAGTCCCTTCTTCACCAATTAAATTCAAAACATCATCTTGGATCTGAAAGGCAACACCAAGATCAGCTCCTATGTGCACGAATTGATCCAATTGATCGGGTTGCACATTACTGCTGATCAATGCCCCAAGACGACAAGGTGTTATGCAAGTATACCAAGCCGTTTTTTGAACGCACATCATCCAGTAGTCTTCTTCAGAAACATCCCACCGCTTTTCCCGCATCCAACTCAACTCAATGTGTTGACCTTCAACAACTCGGTTACTCAACTGAATGAACTCAGATAGAATTTCAAAGCTCAGTTCATAGCCAAGCAAACTAATGTTTTTGCTAAGCATTTCCCACATTTTACAGTGGAGAGCATCACCCACATTAATCGCCACAGGAACGCCATGTTGATGGTGAAGACATGGTTCGCCGCGTCGTAATATAGATTCATCTTCGATGTCATCATGTATTAGAAGCCAGCTCTGTAAAAGCTCCAGCGCGGTCGCAGTATGAATTGCATCTTGAGTTTTGCCACCAAACATCTCACAAGTGAGGAAGCAAAGGGCAGGTCGCAATCGTTTACCCGATCGCATCGGGTAATCGCGCATAAGTCGATAGAAAAAATCAATCTCTGGGTTCTTATGAACCGTTGGCAGAAAATTGGAAATATGAGCATCTATCTGCTTTTTCGTCTCATTGAGGTATTCAAACACGCTGCCAACCATTCAAGCTAAATTCACCTTTCATCGGGAGGAAGTTTGAATATTACACGAATAGCATAGATTAAATCTTTAATGACACGTTGTGTTTCATTAATTATGGCAATGATAACATCCAAACCAAACGTTCCCATCTGAGAGAGCGGATTCACCTTGATATATGTGGTCTTAAATATCCAATGCGGTTTATTTTCTGCCCTGTATCCCTGGTGCGAACGAGAGCTTGCAAGAGCATCAAACCCCCTCAAAGGCTTAAGATTTTCAGTATAAAAAGCTTTTAGGCATTTCCCACATCTGATCTTACCAAATACGTTACTGTGGTTACATCGTGGACATTTAGTTGGATGATAAAACATAGATACCCTTACCAAAGTTAGGAAGTGGAGATAGAATAAACGATTGGACTCTTCAACAAAAAATCTCATCTGCCAAAGCACTCTGTGCTAAAGAATCATGGCACAAAATAAGTATCTTAAACAGGTACAATCTATCGATCTGTCGAACTTTGGAGAGACAACGCGTATTGTGGCAACAAATACATAACATTCATGTTATTAACTTCTTCCATTTCCATTGCGTCAATATGCAATATTAAATGGTTTCCTNCGGATNTCCTAAATAGGGGAAATTCTACCATGCAAGCAGCGTTTCTGCAATTTATTAATCATTTGAAATCGGATTTANCAAGATATGTTGACGGTAACACCTTGACTTTGCTAAGATGCAAATATTAAAAGGGAGGGTTTGTATGCACAAACAAAACCGAGATCGATTTGCCAAGCGGCTTAATGGCGGTGTTGCCATCATTTCAGCGGCAGTACCAGCCACCCGTACACACAACATGGAGTATACCTACCGCCAAAACAGTAATTTCTATTACCTAACTGGTTTTGAAGAACCTAACTCAATTTGCGTAATTGCCCCGAATCATCCAGAACACCAATTCATCATGTTTGTCCAACCCAGAGACCGTGATCGTGAAATTTGGGATGGCAAGCGAGTTGGCATCGATGGCATCATCGAAGACTTTGGCGCTGATGCAGGATTTCCAATATCAGAATTCGGAGAGAAAATACCAGATTATATTAATAAAACAGATCGAATATATTACACTCTTGATAATGGACCTTTAGACCAACAAATCATCGGTTTTATACAACAAAATCGGCAAACGCGTTCAACAAAAGGAATTGGGCCTAACACTATCATTGATCCATCTGAGTTTTTTGCAGAAATGCGTGTTATCAAAATCGAGGAGGAAATCCACCGTATTCGTCGTGCGATTGAAATCACGGCTGATGCTCACTTAGCAGCAATGCGAGTAACACGTCCTGAGATGTATGAATATGAAATCGCAGCACTGATAGAATCAATTTACCATCAAGCAGAACAGAGCTACCCAGGTTACAAAACAATCCTAGCTAGCGGTCAGAATGCAACAATTCTACACTATGTTGACAATAACCAACAGATTAAAAACAACGATCTTGTACTAATTGATTCTGGTTGTGAATATAAATATTATAATGGCGATGTCACGCGCACATTTCCCGCTAATGGTAAATTCACCGATGTACAACGCCAAATCTACCAAACTGTCCTTGAAACACAGGTAGAACTGATCAGTATGATAAAGCCTGGGGTAACAATCGATAAAGTTAACAAAAGGGCGATTAGACGACTAACAGAAGGAATGATCAAACTCGGATTACTAAAAGGAGACACAGACGAACTAATCAAAGATAAAAAATACCAACAGTTTTACATGCATAACGTGGGACATATGCTAGGATTAGATGTGCATGATGTAAGCAGAACCGCAGATGGAGATGAATACCGGACTTTCGAGCCTGGGATGGTTATGACGGTTGAACCAGGCTTATATGTAGGTGCTGACAGCAAAAACATAGATCCCAGATATTTGGGAATCGGTGTACGAATCGAGGACAACGTTTTAGTGACTGAATTGGGGAATGAAGTCTTGACCGAAGGAATACCGAAAACAATTGACGAAATTGAACAGGTATGTTCAGAAAATCAGGCTTGAGGTTGTGCGACAGCAGCTTTGTCTTCCAATCGCGACGTGCTATTTTCGCCTTGTTCTAACTCATCTCCCTTAAGTTCTATGGTAACCTCGTCATCTTCATTATCAACTTCCTCAATAATGTCAATGTCTTCTTCGCTGATTACTTCTTCAGTTACTTCGGCTTCGTCATCCTGCAAGGCTATCTCACCTTCTATAGCTTCTATTTTGCCTTCCTCAATTTCCGCTTCCAATTCCTGTTCTTGAGTAATTTCAATATCGTGATGAGGGTCGTATCGCTTAATAAATTTCCCATCAATGAAAAGCGTGACTTCACTATTCTCNTCACTCACAACCATAGACGCCATTACTTCAGCAAGCGAGGACGCATAAATCGCGGCATTATGACGGGAACTACCTTTCTGTAGTTGATCAACCNNATCATACACACGAAAAGTCCGTACACCTTCAACCATCATACACGANCGAAACGCAACTCCTTGTAAATTGACTAATAGNGATCCGTCTCGNTCTTCATGACCGGTGATTTTCCCAGATTTGTCCTTGATGATCGTCTTCTCTCCCATATAAGCCAAAACTTCACTAATTTTTGTCGAGAATAGATGCGGGAGATGGTCAATTCCCTTGTATAGATCTTGTTTGAGATGCTCCTCTTGTCCATAATGGAATTCAGAAAAATTGGAACCTTCCATATTCCGATAATCAGCAAGAACTAAGAAGAGGCCACGATTCTTTTGTAACCCNTTACTTGTCCTAGCAAAATGCTTGGCTAGCGAGTATAATTTATCAATATACATGTCGATCAACTGGGTTCTATCGCTCCAGAGCTTTTCAATTTGCTCATGGCTCATTCCAAGATCTTTGATCGTGAGTTCAATTCTCTCCGCNCTGTTGGCCTCACTTTCCTCTTGAACTATACGGTATTCTTCNTCAAGANNCTGAAANTCCTGTCCCATTTGCTTGAGGCTAATTGATNGTTCTTCTAATAACTCATCCNTTTTCTGTAACTCTTGGTCAAGATNATCTTCTTGTTGCTGGTATTTCCTGATTTCNGCTTCCAGNTCAANACACTGATCTTTTAATTTTCTCTGCTCTTCCTGAAGAGCCCTAAACTTTCTGTGACTAATAATTTTGAAAAGCATTTCTATTCCAATCTTTTATATCGTAAAGCTCAGGTTTCCAATCCAGCCACTAAACACCCACATTTTGCCTTAGCACTTTATAGCACTAAATCCAAAACGCCTATAAAACGAAATTTCAATTTCAGCAAAATTTAAAACCGATCCAATCCTNACTTAACAATNTCATCATNACATACATGATGCTTTACAAGCATAAACGANTCCNTCCCCCTTTCTGTTACGTGGAAATTCAAGAGGGGGAATTAAATACTCTACTACAGCAAACCTGTCAAAGGCAAGATTCGAGGACTAAATATGCATTAAATTCAATCTAAATCTTNAAAACNTGAGNCATTTATAGATTTGCCCNTAAACCANATCCATAGAATTCTNTGCNTTCTCTGAGACAACCTAGCAACACACAAATTAGCTTCCCCGTCATCTTATGAATCAACGGAGCCACAAGCAAGATAAAAAAAGCAAATGGGATAATGAAATATAGAATGCGTTTTCAAAAGTCAGCGATGTCTGAAACCCTTCATCGAAATTCTAGCAAAATGCAACAATAGTTTCAAGAAGAAAGTCATGAAAATCCCATAAACTTTGATTTTCTAATTACGTCAAATTAACGTGGTGTTTAGAGATATAAATTTCGGGAGATGTGGATGACGAAGATAAGGACGCAATGCTGCTTTATTGTTCATGTATGTGCCCTTGCGATTTTTTTTACATTAGCAGGATACGTTTCAGCCCTAGCGGAGTTAGTCAAACTTATTGACATACGGTCTCATTACCATTATGGAGATCAAAAAACTCGCATTGTACTTGAATTCAATCAAAAGGTTGATTACAAGGAAAATGTCAATTCTGATCGTATTACCTTGCATATGCTAGACGTAGTAGCTGTTCCAGAGGTGAAATCCAAGATTGCTGTTGTTGCTTCTGACCCGATTTTAGCCAAAAAAATAGAACTCAAAGAACTAACTGAAAATAAGCTTCAACTTACCTTTTTGTTCCGCCCACCAGTAGAATCGGAAGTTTTCAGGCTGTCCGAGCCCAATCGCATTATCATTGATCTAAAGCAGACTAAAGAAATTGATTCCATTCCTTCAAAACCAAAAGAATTGGAGGATGCACTGTCGGCTCCGTCCTCCGAGTTTGAAAAAGAGAAAAATGAATTACTTAAATCTGAGTCGGATTCTGCCCTTCCTCAGCTTGTAAATATAAGGTCGCATTATCATCATAAAGACCGAAAAACACGTGTTGTACTCAAATTCAACGGGAAGGTTGCCTACAAGGAAGACGTCGATCCCGATTACGTCACGCTGCACATTTCTAATACCATAATTCATTCGAATGTCAAGCAAAAAAGAGCGGTTGAAGTTTCCAACTCGATTTTGGTAAAGGATATCAAACTTGTAGAATTACCTAGTAACCAGTTGAAACTGGCTCTTCTGTATTATGCTTCAGTGGAACCAAAGATTTTCACACTAGCTCAACCGGAACGGATTGTAATTGATCTGTTACAAACAGACGAAGCTGATTTCGCTTTTCCCAAGCCTGCAGAATTGACTACTTTTTCAGTTGAGTTGCAAAGTAGTCTCCCAACAGAATTAGTGCAGGACGGAAAAGAATCATCTGTCGCTGAACCAGAAGAAACTTCTCCAATCCCTGAAATTGCCTCTTCCGTGATTGGAGAAGAAAGCCAAAGCACAAAAGAAAATGACCTATTTGCCTTGGTTGAAGACGATGATGGGATATCAAAACCCAAAGAAGAAAGTGATCTGAAGCNGGAATCGCAAAGNAGTCTCCCAACAGAATTAGTGCAGGACGGAAAAGAATCATCTGTCGCTGAACCAGAAGAAACTTCTCCAATCCCTNAAATTGCCTCTNCCGTGATTGGAGAAGAA
>NZUQ01000029.1 GCA_002697225.1 Candidatus Poribacteria bacterium | reverse complement strand
ATTATATTTTCTACGTCACTNNAGGTGGNGGTGCTAATGGTGANAANGGNCTAAAAACAATCACCAATAGTANNTTTGACTGCTNGGGNGNNGNCGCAGANGTTTNNAAGCCAACAGCAGNCGGTAAAAANTNCGTCCCAAGTCTACNCGCCGAATATNNTNCTCNACGACCAATGAAGCTAGNNCAANTAGAAGCTGATAAGAATTGGGAAGTCGAAGTNGCCTTTGGANNANCAGCNGATGGNAAANNNNTNGATCCTGCCGTGATTAAAAGNACCACNCATGGCGGTAGATTTGTCGTTGTNAGACAAACCNCNNNAGNNGCTCCTGANAGAGGAAANGTNTTNAGCGAAATTATCGANAATTACTTTGGCNCNNCAGTTGCGNCAGTNGATCCCGTCGCAAAAATTGCGACAGCTTGGGGAANTATCAAGGGAGATAATANCAAGTAATTCATTCTTCAATCTAANGATNCANNAAAAAGGGACATCTCATNTTCAGANTGAGATGTCCCTTTTTNGTTATCTTTGNTCGGNATNTGGTTTGGGATGATCAGTATCCAAGTTTCGACAGTTCNTCATCACTGTTTTGTNTTGTATCTCAAGNTTNTAATCGATGTTCGTTAATGTGCTTGNGAACAAACTTTCTACATAGTTAATATTTTTATGTNTTTTTTTCTCAAAGTGTGATATTCTTTCATTAGGTAANCAGTTTANAAAATTGGATTTCTNTTTTNATTATCCAGAAACTTAATATATGGACTTCATTGATTTAAGCNATCAAGATCTCACTCAAGCTGAATTGTCTAATCTTGATCTGAGTCANACAAACTTGGCTAACAGTANCCTTTATCGAGCTGGACTATTTAAGTCAAANCTGTACGCTGCCAACTTGCAAAAAGCTAATTTAAGCCACTCCTATGCAATTGGCTTAAACTTATGTGATGCAAAACTAAACAATGCCGAGGTCTCCTATGCCAACCTGTATCAGGCCAACCTGATTGGTGCTGACCTTCGAGGTGCAAACCTTCATGGGGCAAATCTACGGGGTGTAGACTTCGGTGATATGGATGTTGCATTTTTATCTGGGGCTAANTTCCAAGATGTCCTGTACGATTTAGAAACTAACTTTCCCAATGGTTTTGACATTAGCCAATTTGACGCCNATTTTATTGGTAAGAACNCCAATTTGCAATCGGCNAATCTTCACAGCGCCTATNTGCGNAACGCGGACCTTCGCCACGCCAATTTGGTTCATGCAGATTTGCGCAATTGTAGCCTGCAACACGCAGATTTGCGGTACGCTAATTTGAACAATGCCAATTTCGACAGTTTCGTTGATTTTAGTAATGCTGACCTNCGCCACTGTGATTTCAGTAACACNGACCTTTCACAAGTGTTAATGGATAACACTAATTTTGATGAATCGACTAAATTNCCNACCGATTATATCCAGCCNTAGTTTTCTTCAGCTCGTCTATTGGTCGAAAAGCTAAACTCATATCTTTATTTGTTTTCACTCCTTAGAACATAATTCTATTCTNGAGTACCACTATTGTAGTTTCGTTGTTGANTCTGCTATAATGANCGGACTCTGGATAAATCTACTATCGAAAAAACAAAATATGAAAAAGTTTGATGATGTCTTACAATCGGTCGAAGCGAGTTGCCGTGAACGACATATCCCAATGTTAGGCCCGGAAAAAGCTAAATTCCTTAAGCAGATTGTGCGGAAAGTACAGCCGAATATTATGATCGAATGTGGCACCGCCATCGGATATTCAGGCCTGTGGATTGCACACGAATTACAAGCAATTGGCACCGGGAAGTTAATAACCATCGAAATTGATCCAGAACGTGCGAGTGAAGCTCAATCTAACTTCACTCAAGCAGGAGTTAATCACTTGGTAGATTCGAGAATCGGTGATGCCAGAAACGTTCTGAATGATATTGATGTTGCCGTCGATCTTTTGCTTCTGGACAACGATTTCCAAAACTATTTCCCCTGTTTCCAGGCAATCGAACCGCAACTTACAAATGAAGCAACACTCGTTGCTGATAACGTCGGTATTGGTGCTGATAGTATGAAAGATTATCTCGATTATACTAGATCTCGATACAAGACAGAACTTCACTGGTTCGAAATAGATCTACCGTGGGTAAATCGGGATGCAGTGGAAATTGCGGTCTACCAAAAACCGCCGTCCGCCTGATATAAAGAGTGCAATTTCTCTGTTGAAATGTAGGAAATTAATCAGAATTGAGTGTAAAGAAGAGAAATGACGCCTGAGACAATAAAGAAATGGTGGAAATCAGGGAGGACTCTGCCGGTTGAGGTTGCTGCTCAGTATCCGTTCGAGCCGATTCAGGTTGCCAACGATACTGGGGTCAACGTCTTGGTAGACATGTCCCACAGATGCGATTTTTTCCTGCTCTGGAATTTGGGGGAACAATTGCACCAACGTGGCATTCGAAGTGCGGGCAGTCATGCTACACTTGACACACTTCTGACACTTGGATCCCCGTGTAGGGTTCGGATTCCTGTAGCACCTAAAATCCACCCTTTTGCGTGGTGGCCAACTCCAAAATGGAATGTTGTATTGAGTGAAGGGGATGTACTTAATCCGGCCTACATTCCAGAAGAACTTCAGGAGTTGAAAAAGTTCCTGTACGCTGGTGGGGGTGTTATTCTTTCAGGAAACTGGGTAAAGGAAGATAGTTCTGAGAATTGGTCTTTAAACCAATTGCTATCCGAGTATGGTGCGAAGCTTTTACCCGGCGAGGAACTGTACCAAGGACACAGGTGGCCGGCAGTAAATGTCACCAATGACTGGGAGATTGTTCTCAAAGGTGCTACAGGAAAGCCCATCTATGCTCGTCGTACCTGTGGAAGAGGGCGATTGGTTCTGTTNGCATCTTCAGAATTGTTTCGTTTTGATCAGGAAGACAAAAACGATGTATCGGAGAAATCAGACTTCTTGGCAGATACCATTTTATGGGCTGCAGCTGGTTCAACACCAGCTGCAGGTGAGCCTCGAATGCCAACNCCNATGTGGGGTGGGGGTGGAATCTATCAGGAATCTGAAGAACGACTTGATGGGATCGTCTGCTACTATAGCAAGAACCAGACAGATGAACTATTGATAACTTTAAGGGAAGATTTTCCTGCAATTACGGCAGATCTCTACGATTGGTTCCCNTCCCCTAAGCCGGAAGAACCAATGTACCTCGTCCTGTGTAGTGGTGGNGGCGGTGGTTGGGCNGTCAATATTTATTTACCCAAAGAGACCGGTACCATTTCCACCAGTCNGGAAGGAATCCGAAGCATTTTNGGTCATGAGCAGGCGCACACCATGCCGGGACCTTGTGGTGCTGTCGCCAATCATCCTTTTGGAGGAAACCAAGGGGAAGAACACGCAGGTTGGTTACAGGGAAAGATTGTGGCTAAGTANAACGGGGAGTTCGGCCCCAACCGCGGATGTCAAGAGGTNTTGCACGAATCATATGANGGTACACAAAGGACNCCCGAGGAAATCTTCAAAAAGACACATTTGGANAATTGGCGTGATGGATGGGATCGATTGATGATCTGGTACGTTTGGCAAAAACTAGATGACCGTTANGGTCCAACATGGTACCCACGNTGGCGTTGGGTACAATCTAAGCGATGGAGCCAAGANCCCANCCGAAAACTAACGTGGCAAGAATCAATAGAGGACATGTCAATAGCCGTGGGTGAAGANCTGTTTCCATTCTTCATTTCTACTGGGAAAGAATTGGNAAAANCCCGCTTTTCCGACGCTATTTTCCTTAACCAGATCATTCATCTTCCGNTTGCCCCCATTGACGCTANACCACCTGGAAACGTACGNNTGGACGCCATTGATGATTACACGAAGCCACTACTCCTAGCTNAGTGAATGGCAGCTTNCCAAATTAANAGGTTTCAAGCAAGATTGAATATCCGAGTAATACCTTTTGAGAAAATACACTCGCCCTGATTTCAACGACAAACACTTNAATCAGTTCATTTCAAAAACGATGCCCAACATCTTGTCAGGCTTTTGAATAATCTCNGCCAAACGTGATTCTACATCCACCAATGGAATCTTATGTGTGGTTATCGCATCCACATTGAACTTGCCTTCAGAGATCANACGCATACATAATTTAAGATTAGTTTGAGTAGTCCAACGCATGANAACAGGNGGGTAATCAACACCAAACTCCCACTCCTCGTCATGATATCCTGGTCCNGTCCGNCCAACACGGCAAATATCCATGTTAGTGATGGTACGNGGGAAATCAAACCACGCACCACCTGGGATCATCAATCGCCCCATNAAGTGTCCATCAGGGGAACATTTAAAACATTTTTGCAGTTGCTGAACAGCCATATTAGCATCNCCACCAAATGCAATNACTGCAGTATCTAACCCNTGACCATCCGTAAAAGCACGTGTGATTTCAACCTCATCCTCTTTTCCGGGGATGGCAACGGTGTCAATTCCCCAGTTTTTGGCTGTTTCCGCGCGAAACGGAATCGCGTCCCAGCCGATTACCAAACTGCCAGCTAATCGATGAATCATAGCGCAAAGTTGGCCTAAGACTCCAAGCCCAACAACAGCAACAAATTCACCAAAACTTGACTGACCACGACGAAAGACATGCACAGCGGTGGCGGCTAAGTGGCCATAAGNTCCCTGAGCAAAAGTTACGTTATCTGGCAATGCCACACAAAGATTGTGTGGGACCACCGCATAATTTGAGTGGAGTGCGTATCCTCCTCCCATACAGGCTACACGATCTCCNGGCTTGAACTTAGTTACACTTTCTCCAACCTCTTCGACAANACCTGCGTTNGCATAACCAAATGGACGCGATTGCGACTCAGATGATGACGACGATTGCTGATTATGTAAGTTACGCCACCCTCCAACTTCACTACCAGGACTAACCAATGAGTTGTGAACTTCGACCAATAAACTTCCAGGCTTGATTTCTGGGATGGTTTCCTCGACTAATGTAACCCGTCCATTTCCTCGAGCTGCGATAATGCGTTTTTTGTTCATTCCTATCCCCCACATGCTGTATAATTCCTCAGTATAACAGAAGGAAAAATGAAGTGAAAGACTTGTCGAGTGTTAAATCCCTGACGTTTGATCTATTCGGTACAATATTGGATCTCGGTGGAAGTTTGATACCATATATTAACCGTTTCTTAGATGCCCACGGGGCACAACTTGCCGGAGATAAATTGTGGGCACAATGGCGTGCCCGCCAACGAATCGAGCAATATCAGGACACCATCATGTCACTTGGGCACAGTGGATATCTGGCCACCGTACGCCGAGCATTGGTTTACACTTTGTGCTTAAACGATATTGAACCGACGAATGACTTGGTATCTAAATTGATGTCAGCATGGCGAGAACTATCGCCGTTTCCTGAAGTATTGCCAGCGTTGGAGAAACTGGCAAATCGATATAAGCTGGTTGTGCTGTCAAATGGAGATCCAGAGTTTTTGGACCATTTGACCGAAAATCGTGTTTCATATGTGTTCGACTATGTATTTTCGGTTAATACCGTTGGTGCTTTCAAACCGCATCCAGGCGTTTATCTACGTGCCGCTTCGACACTTGGCCTAGGAACTCACCAGTGTTTAATGGTTTCAGCTAATTCGTTTGACATAATGGGAGCAAGAGCCTGTGGATTCCGAGCTGTTTTCGTGAATCGTTACCAGCTCCCCTATGAGGATACAGATTATCAACCTGATTCAATTGTCAGCAACTTCACTCAACTAACAGAGTTTCTATTATCAGACTGAAGAATAACGGGATAGTTTTGTGACTACTGATTTTGTGATTACTGAGAGAGAAGATCATGAATAAGACGATCATCACAGCAGCAGTCACAGGTTCAATGCCAACCAAAGAGATCAACCCTGCAGTGCCATATACACCAGAGGAAATCGCTAGAGAAGCAATAGAATGTTATCAGAGTGGTGCAGCGATTGCGCATATTCACGTACGTAATCCTAAGACAGGAGAACCAGATTCATCAATTGAGTTATTTCGAGAAGTGGTTGATCGTATTCGGTACGAGTGCGATATGCTCATCAATTTGACTACGAGTGGATTGAATATCGAAGATACAAATGTTATTGAGAAACGACTTGAACCTGTGACGTTACAACCGGAAATCTGCTCGCTTGATATTGGCTCAGTAAATTTTTCGCATCGTGCATTTGTCAACTCACCAGAATGGGGGAAATCAGCAGCTATTCGGATGCGTGAAAGTGGTGTCAAACCTGAAATCGAGGTCTTTGATACTGGGCATATCCGTCAAGCTATACACTGGATTGAAGAGGGATTAATCGATCATCCTCCTTATTTTCAATTGTGTATGGGGGTTGGTTGGGGAGTTGAAGCAACACCGGAAAATCTGCTGTTTATGAAGAATAACCTACCACCGGATATTCCTTGGTCGGTTTTGGGGGTTGGTCGAACGCAACTACCAATGATCACACTTGGGATTCTTTTAGGAGGCAACATTCGGGTAGGGTTCGAAGACAACGTCTATTTGCGAAAAGGTGTACTAGCCAAAAGTAACGCTCAAATGGTGGAAATGGCGGTCAAGTTGGCTGACCATCTTCAACGGGAAGTTGCCACGACCAATGATGCACGCCGGATACTGGGCCTTGCCTAATTGCCTCTTAAGATCTTTTTGTAAGTAGTTATGACTGAAAAGAAAAGGTAAATTATATGAGCATATCAAGTAGTAATTCGCCATTCAGATCTTTCTTGATAACCATTGGACCCGGGTTGTTGGTGGCGGCAACTGGAGTCGGTGCCGGAGATCTTGGTACTGCTGCGTTTACCGGAAACAAACTGGGAGTAACTATTCTATGGGTAGTTACTCTAGGGGCATTTCTGAAGTTTGTACTGAATGAAGGGCTTGCTCGCTGGCAGTTAGCAACTGGACAGACACTTCTTGAAGGAGCAGTAATTCGCCTGGGTCCCGTGATTTCATTTATCTTCCTGCCATATCTGTTGCTGTGGAGTTTCTTTGTCGGGGCAGCGCTGATGAGTGCCTGCGGTGTGGCCATGCATGCGATTTTACCCATTTTTGATCAAGCCTCACAAGGGAAGATTCTCTTCGGTATTATCCACAGCCTGATTGGTGTTGTGTTGGTGCTTGTTGGTGGGTTTGTTCTATTTGAAAAGGTCATGAACGTTTGTATCATTTTTATGTTTTTTTGCGTGGTTCTAACTGCGGCGACAGTCTGTGAAAACTGGGCGGATGTTGTCACAGGGTTGTTACTTCCTAGAATACCGCAACTTGGATCAGGCGGCCTCGGATGGACAATGGCACTGATGGGTGGTGTTGGAGGAACACTAACTGTCCTCTGCTACGGTTACTGGATGCGTGAGAAAGAACGAACAGAAGCGTCAGAACTGCGAACCTGTCGGATAGATCTTGGATTTGCCTATGCGGCAACAGCCATCTTCGGTATATCCATGGTTATTATTGGAAGTACAATTCAAATTGAAGGAACAGGTGCCAGTCTGATTGTCGATTTAGCCGACAAATTGGAGGTATCTCTGGGAACAGTCGGCAGATGGATGTTTTTGATTGGTGCTTGGGGGGCAATATTCAGTAGCCTATTGGGTGTTTGGCAGTCAGTACCATATATTTTTGCTGATTTCTGGGGTCTGATACAAGAAAAAGATCGAGATCCAACTTATGCCACGGAAGTAGATACGAAAAGCTTACCCTATCGAGGATATCTATTTGCGATTGCAATTGTTCCGATGGTAGGGTTGTTTTTCGGCTTTAAACAAGTTCAAAAGGTGTATGCTATCTTCGGGGCCATGTTTATGCCGTTCTTGGCCGTNGTATTATTGATTCTTAACGGCCGGTCTGTTTGGGTAGGACCACATCGAAATCGCGTCATCACAGTTATCGTTCTCGTCGTTATCCTAGCTATATTTGTTTTCTTCGGCTATNTACAACTTCGTCNNAAACTGGGAATTTAAGTTGAATAAATCGCAAGNATTCCCCCNCCATACTTTTTCCAAAGTATGAATGTGAAAATCNGTGAAAATCAGATAGGAAAATAATGAAACGAAGAAAGTTCGTTAAAATTATCGGTGTGACGACTGCTGGCGTTATGACGCCAGTCCGTTATATNAATGCAGAAGGTCAANCGGAATTTGATCTAAATCCCGCAACTTTGATCACAGAAAATGATGANTTTTATATTCTCCAATTCGACAAAGNCCCGGAAATCAAGGCGGANCATTGGCGAATGGTTGTAACCGGTTTGGTTACTAANCCAATNGCTCTTAACTATCANCAGATTCTGAAAATGGAATCAGTTACTACGCAACGAACACTGAAATGCATAGGAGATCCAATAGGTACCGAACAGATGAATAATGCAGAGTGGACAGGTGTTCCGTTGCGGAATGTTCTCGAGGATTCGGGCATCAAACCAAAAGCGAAAGTCGTTGTTTTTCGCTGTGCTGACGGCTATCATACNGCAGTNCCGATTGAAAGGGCAATGCGAAAAGAAGTACTTTTGGCTTACAAGATGAATGGGGANGACTTNCCAGTTGAGCACGGCTATCCAGTTCGGCTTCTCAACCCAGGGCACTATGGTNTNAAGAACCCCAAATGGATTATGAATATCATGCTGGCTGAGAAGCATGTTGGTTACTGGGAAGCTCANGGNTGGGATCCAATCGCACGGGTNAAGCTGGCGACGGTAATCAGGTCTCCGGAGAATGGTAGCCAGATTAAAGTTGGATCGGTTTGCACAGTTAGTGGAGCAGCATTTGACAGTGGAAATCACGNCGGCATCAAATCTGTTGAAGTTAGCATTGATGGAGGAGCTAACTGGGAANCCGCCGAAATTTGGGCTAAGGATTCACCTTTNACTTGGTATCTCTGGAAATATACTTGGCAAGTAACTAACCAACCAGGTAAAATCGAGATATATGCTAGGTCAACGGCCAACAACGGAATTGTTCAGGAAGTAAATGGTTTCGACGCTGAAAACGGTGGTGCGACCGGCTACCATGCTATTGACGCTGAAATTCAGACCTAGTTNGNTATTCNATAACCNATGGNATGACCGAATGTATTGATTGAAGCTNACTTTTAATCATTCTTAAGACTTTNTTTCNCAACGAAAGTCATATTTCAGGTACANGTGTTTAATGGAGGATNTCCATGATAAAGAAAAAATCAATTATCTACTTTAGTTTGATGTTAGGCTTTACTGTCTGCATTTTTGCCCAAGTTGAACCCAAACGGATTAGCAACGCAGAAGTAAAGCAGATACTCGATCAAAAAAAAGAGATTGTAATCGTCGATGTTCGTGGGGTTAATGCCTACAAAGCGGGACACATCCCNACTTCAATATCAATGTCATCTGGCGAAATTGCCTCACGGCATAAGGAACTTCCCAAGGATAAACTCATTGTCCTCTACTGTAGCTGAATAGCAGAAGCCTCAAGTGTCCGTGCGGCACAAATATTAGCGAAAGACTTCGGTTTCAACATGGAACTGTTGAAAGTGCTTAAGGGAGGGTTTCATACTTGGAGAGACGCTGGGTACCCAGTCAACCAAGGGTTAGCCGTTAAACCAAAAGGTAAATTAGCCANACTATGGTCAAAAATTAGNTCAAAGAAATANAAANCCGGTTAGATCCGAGATTCCAAGAAGTTAGTATAGATGTCAGCCTTAAGGAAGCGACTATTCCTTAAAATTCTAGTGTGAAGTGGGATTGTTGTATGGATACCGTCAATTTCAAATTCGGCCAATGCGCGACGCATGCGTGCAATTGATTCTGACCGATCCTTACCATAAGCAATCAATTTTCCAANCAATGAGTCATAATAGGGTGACACAACATAACCGCTATAAATGTGNGTGTCTAAGCGAATTCCTATACCTCCTGGAAACAANCACCGATTAATTTTACCTGGAGACGGGGAAAAGTCGTTATCGGGATCCTCTGCATTAATTCGGCATTCAATCGCGTGTCCAGAGAAATCAATGCTGGATTGACCGTAACCAAGAGGCTCTCCCGCAGCTAAACGAATCTGCTCTTTCACAAGATCCCTGCTAGTGACCATCTCGCTAATGGTATGTTCAACCTGAATACGGGAGTTCATTTCTAGAAAATAAAATTGGTCTTTTTCATCAACAATAAATTCTATGGTCCCAACATTAACATATCCAACTGATCTAGCTGCTTTGACTGCAACCTTTAATATTTCTTGTCTGACCTTGTTTGAGATTGATGGGGAAGGGGCTTCTTCAACCAATTTCTGACGCTTACGNTGAATAGAACACTCNCGTTCTCCAAGGTGTACTAGATTTCCTTGATGATCACCTAAAATTTGTACCTCTATGTGGCGTGCGTCTTCAATCCATTTTTCAANATAGACATCACCGTTNCCGAAAGATGCTTCTGCTTCTGCTTTNGCCGTATNAAATANATTAATCAAACTCATACTGTTATGNGCNATACGTATCCCNCGACCTCCNCCACCTGCTACNGCTTTTATACCAACTGGATATCCAATCTTNTCNGCTAGTGCAGACGCATCTTTATCANTCTCGACAATGCCTCTTTTTCGGCTTCTACGGATNCCTTGNCGTGTGTTCCGACTACCAGGNACCAGCTTTAANCCGGCTTTAGACATTGCTTCACGTGCTTCAACCTTATCTCCCATGGTCATTAAATTTTCAACTGAGGGGCCGATAAAAGTAATTTTGTGAGCTTCACATATTTCCGCAAACTGAGCATCTTCAGCCAGAAATCCCGCACCTGGATGAATAGCATCTGTGTTTGTAAGTTCAGCAATAGTAATGATATTAGCACGTTTCAGATAACTGTCACTTGGTGCAGGATTACCAATACAATAAGACTCATCGGCATGTTTAACGTGCAATGAATCCCTATCGGCTGTCGAGAATACGGCTACCGTTTTAATTCCGAGATCTCGGCATGCACGAATAATTCGGAGGGCAATTTCACCTCGATTGGCGATTAGAACCTTCTTGAACACTGTCAGCTCCTTTTGATGCGAAAAAGGGGCTGATCGAACTCAACTGCAGTTGCATTTTCAACAAGTATCTCGATAATATCGCAATCAGACTCGGATTGAACCTCATTAAAGATCTTCATTGCCTCGATTAAGCAAATGGTATCATTCTTGGAAACCGAATCTCCAACCTGTACGAAAGATGGTTCATCCGGAGATGAGGAACGATAAAACATGCCGGGCATGGGCGAACGAATTAATTCCCCTCGGAGGGTTGATTCCGAGGTATCAACAACTCCAACGGCCTGTTGTTCTGGTGTTGTTGTTGCCATAGTCACCATTGGGCTGAAATCAGCATTTGCTCGACGCACTCTAACCGAAACTTGTTCTTCGGTCAGTTCAACCTCGGCTAGATCTCGTTTGTCCATGATATCGCAAATTTGTTCAATCAATGTTAGGCTGGACTTTTTTTCTGCCATCAGCTATAACCTTTCAATATACTCACCAGTACGAGTATCAATTTTGACAACAGTTTCGTTGTCAACGAAGAGAGGTACTTGTATCGTCAAGCCCGTCTCCAAAGTCGCTGGTTTGGTACTTCCACTGACTGTATCTCCCCTGACTCCCGGATCCGTTTCGACTATCTGAAGAGCGACAAACGTTGGAAGTGCAATTACAACAGGGGTATCGCCATCGAATCTAATGATAGTATCCAACCCTTCTTTTAAATAGCTAATTGCATCACCAATCAGCGCTGGTGATATAGCAAGCTCTTCATATATCTCACTATCCATAAAATAGAGAAGATTTCCATCAGTATACATGTATTGCATTTCACGATCTTCGAGTCGAACCTCTTCAATAGTATCGTTGGTGCGGAACGTCCGTTCAACCACTGACCCATTGGTTAAACATTTTATCTTGGTGCGGGCAAAAGCCCCTCCTTTGCCCGGCTTTACGTGTTCACAATTTGTAATTGTATATATGGTTTCATCAAGACGGATGATCAAGCCATTTCTAAGATCGTTAAGTGACGCCATAAATTCTCCCTAGAAGCTAAAAAATAATAAAATTAGATAAGCGAGGCGCTCAAAAGAGCTTTTTTAATAATTTCTTTCTGTTGTTGGTCCGTTTCAGGCATAGGCAAGCGAGGTTTTCCTGAAGCACGTCCCTGTAGTTGCATAACGTATTTAACATTAGCAGGTAGATTGTCATCGGAGATTGCATTCCATATTGGAAGCAACAATTCATGTAAAGATCGAGCCGTTTCATAATCGCCATTTTCAGTAGCTTCCCAAAGTTGAACACAAAGTGTCGGAGCAGCAGTTAGTATGGCCGCGATTGCTCCATGTGCTCCAAGCAAAAATGAGGGATAAAGCAGGGCATCAACTGCTGACATAATACGACCACGATCGCCAAGCAGAAGCAGCAAATCTGCAAGCAACTTCATATCTCCAGCACTTTGCTTAACGCCAATAACACCTTCCACCTGAGTGATGATACGTGTTAGCAATTCGGGAGATAAATAGGTCCATGGAATGACATTATAAATAATTACCGGTAATCCGGTTCCTTCCGTGATTTTGGCAAAGTGATCTATCATAGCATCATCACTTGGTCTAAAAAGGTAGTGAACCGGTGTGACCTGAAGAGCTTTGATCCCTAGGTCTGCAACGGCTTGACCTCGTTCAATTGCAGACTGTGTGCTGTCCGTAATAATTCCCGTAATAACTGGAATCCGTCCCTTGGATTCTTCAACTGCACACGCTGTAATACGATATGTCTCATCAGTTGTCAACGTATGTCCTTCACCAGTACTTCCGCAAACTGCTAAACCGTGAACTCCAGCGACTTCGATTAGGTAGCGTATGTCTTCCTTTAACGCGACCTCGTCTACCTTACCATCCGTAGTGAAAGGTGTTGTTGTCGGTGGCACGATCCCATAAATTTCGTTCATCGGGTATCTTCCTTCTCTATTTGTTGCAGAATATTAATCATCGCATTGAGTGCAAGCTCGTAGCTGTGGTTCCCAAAACCACAGATTACACCAACGGCAATCGGCGACACATATGAATGATGACGAAAATCTTCACGTTTGTATATATTTGAGAGATGAATTTCGATTACTGGAAGGCTTACAGCTGAAAGTGCGTCTCGAATGGCTATACTAGTGTGAGTATAAGCTGCTGGATTAATCAATATTCCGTTTGCCCAATCAATGTTAGCCCCGATTTTCGACACTATTTCCCCTTCATGATTCGATTGGAATGTCTTGAGCTCAATTCCTTGCTTTTGAGCAACCTGAATCAAATAGTGATTGATATTATCGAGAGTCTGAGTTCCGTAGATTTCTGGTTGTCGCTTACCCAATAAATTCAGATTTGGCCCATGAACAAGTAAAATATTCATATTTAATTTGTTGTACACTTTTCAATCACTGTCAGGATTTCGTTGTCTGGTATATCTGTTCGCATCTTCACTTTCCCAATATCCTCTATTAAAATGAGTTTTAATTTTCCATGATTTGCTTTTTTATCAAGATACATGGCCTCAAGAAATTTCTCAGATTGAATTCGAGGAATTTGAATCGGAAGACCCGCATTTTGCAAGAGTGTATTCTGCCGATCCAACTCACAAGGATCAAGCATTCCAAGGTGGACAGAAAGTTGTGCTGCACAATTCATTCCAACAGCAACCGCTTCTCCATGTCGAAAGGTATTATAATCGGTAAGAACTTCCAATGCATGGGCAAAGGTATGACCATAATTTAAAGTTGACCGAAGCCCATTTTCTTTTTCGTCATTTTCAACTACGTATGCTTTATTAGCACAAGATTCTGCAATAATCTCAATCAAAACTTCAGGCACAAGACGTAGAATTTTCGTTAGATTTTTTTCAATTAAGCTGAACAAAGGCTCATTCATGATTACACCATGTTTTATAATCTCAGCTAAGCCAGAGACAACGTCACGCTCAGCCAAGTCATGCAAGGTATCGACGTCAATCAACACCAAACTAGGTTGATGAAATGCACCGACCATATTTTTCCCTTTAGGATGATTGATGGCGGTTTTCCCACCCACGCTGGCATCAACTTGAGCTAGCAGTGTGGTTGGAACTTGGATCCATGAGATGCCTCGCATAAAGGTAGCGGCAACAAAACCACTCAGGTCACCAATTACACCACCGCCGAATGCAATTAGAGTTGAACTTCTATCCATCTGATGATCGATTAAAGAATCGTGGATCTTACTGAACCAAGTTAGCGATTTGTTTTCTTCACCGGAAGGCACTTGGATCATCCGTACGTCAAACTCAAAGTCTCTTAGGCTCTTTAACACAATATCGCCGTACAGTTTGCTAACAACCTCATCTGTGACAACGGCAACTTTGTTAGACTTTGTCTCAGGTATAATCCATTGACCGAGATTGCCTAAAATGTTTTGATCGATAGTAATCGAATAGCTATACAGGTCAAGGTTAAGGTGAACTTCTCGCACTTTGATAGATCCCAATAATTTGGTTTGTGACTTCTTCAATCGATAAGTCTGTCGTTTTGATCTGATGTTCTATGCGCTGGTATTGAGCTTGTCGTTTTTGAAGGAGATGTCGGATTTTATTTGGCGGATTGGGATCTTTCAACAAGGGACGGTGGCTTTCGTCTTTGATACGCTTAAAGATCTCTTCTGGCGTCGCCCGCAGGCAAAAAAGCAGACCGTTCTCTTGAAGGAGATTCAGGTTCTCGATACGGAGAACTACCCCTCCACCAGTCGAAATAATATGATTTGTATATTTGGAAGCTTTGTGTACCGCTGCATTTTCAAGGTTACGGAAATAATCTTCACCATATCGATCAAAAATTTCTCCAATGATCATCTGGTTGTCAGTTTCCACGATGGTATCAGTGTCAACCATGGGCATCTGTAATTTCTCTGAAATTCGCTGACCGACGGAGGTCTTCCCCGTCCCCATAAATCCAATCAAAACAATGTTTGACATGCATTTTTCCCATTGCAAAAAGTATACACACGCATTCAGAAATTGTAAAGCGTTTTAACATCGCTACTATTCCATTGTTGCAACCGATATTTTTTTGTACCGTAATTGTTAATCAAGAAATATAATATGAGTTGGGATATGCTAAAAGAAGAAATTCAAAAATTTAGGAGTTAGGGAAATCTTGGATGACCAAAATTCATGGAACGGCTATTGTCTCCCCAGAAGCGGAACTGGGAAGTGATATTGAGATCGGCCCGTTTTCGATCATCAACGAACATGTCAGAATTGGCGATAGAACCATTATCGGACCTCACGTGCAAATAGATCGCTGGACAACAATTGGGGAGGATTGCCAAGTCTTTTTCGGCAGCACCATCGGAAACCCATCAAAAGACCTAAAGTATAAGGGAGACCGAAGTTACGTTAAAATAGGAAATCGGAACGTGTTACGGGAATATGTTTCAGTTTCGAGAGCGACAACTGCGGAAGGATCAACCATTATCGGTAATGATAACCTTATGATGAACTGGGTTAATATAGCACACGATTCAATTGTTGGAGATCGAACGATTATGGCGAATTTTGCTACGCTTGGAGGGCATGTCACTGTCGAAGACGATGTCCGAATTGGAGCACACGCAGCACTACATCCTTCCATTTGTGTTGGAAAGATGGCTATGGTTGGTGCCTGTTCAAAGTTTGTTCAGGATGTTCCCCCATTTACAGTAGCAGATGGTCATCCAGCTGCAGTTCGTGGGTTAAATCTAGTAGGAATTCGTACTTCAAAAATAAATCCGCTTTCTGCGCTTTCAAGTGATACAATCAATCAACTTAAAAAGGCATATCGGCTTCTCTTCCGATCGAACGTGCCGTTAACAAAAGCGATCGAAAAAGTTCGGGAGGAACTTGATCCCAACGAAGAAGTTCAATATCTGCTTGACTTTATCGAAAACAGCCAGCGTGGAATTGGCGTATAGGTCACAATCATTCTTCAAGATATTGATCCGTGATGTGGAGAGACAGTAACGAAGCTTAAAAACACCCTGCGATTCTGCCCGATTCTCAAGATAACAGTAAGACTCGTCCACCTGCTTTAAGTCCCAGCTAGTGTAATGTTCCTTACGCAATTTCCTGGATCACATCTAAATAACTTACCGATTGATATTCTCCAGAGTGCGCTAACTGTCGCAAAAAAACAGTTGGCTCCAGATCCAGAAATCTATGTCAAAAACAATTATGAGTCCTCAAAGAAAACAATACCTATAACTAAAAGGAGCTACGATCCTTTTGCAATCCAAAGTCCTTGTGCTGGATTACTAATAAAGAATAGATCATTGTTAAATCCTCCAGTCAACTGCTCAATATTGAACTGGGATATCATTTGATTAACATCTGCCCATTCATACCCAACACCTTCAATCTCTTCTCTCGATAGATCTGAAGTCGCATAGGTTACTCGAAACCGCCCGTCAGACGTTCCGTGAATCAGATGTGCAGCTGCCGACAGGTTTGCTTGTAGTTCTGCGTTCTCTGAGACCTGTTGCAATGTTGTGTTAGTGCCCGAGTAACCATATTTCCGGATCAAATAATCAATCTCCGGATCTTCCCCAAATTCTTTTAAGCCTGGTGCAATTACAATTAACTCACCATTATCTGCTATAGCCATACGAGTACGATAGATTGCTTTGTTACCCAACCATGTGCTCTTAAACTCTATCGGATCAAGATAAACAACAACTTGATTGAGTGGTTTATCCAGCCAATTGATGTTGACCGCTTGACTAAGCTCGGTAGCCTTTTCAAATGTTTCGTGATCATCACCAGCGAAGAACCCTCGCATGACCGTTTCACCTGATTTGGAAGTTTCCATGACTGTCATTATGTAAATAATACCGATCTTTTTTAAAAAATTGTCATGAGCATAGTTGAAAATTTGACGTACTGATGTGTTTGTTCGGCCAAGCAATCGCTCGATTCCATCGGCTGCTCCAAGAAAGTGGGATTTATTGATCATTTCCTGCCCCCCGGTGCCAATTAAAATATTTTTGAAGCCGTTTGCCATACCAGCGACTTCGTGTGGTATAACCTGGCCAATTGATAGTATAAGATCGTATTCGCTCTCTACAATTCGGCGATTAACGGCGACAGAAATATCATAGTCGACTTTCCCATTGGAAACTTCACTAACTAAATGGGATGGTACTCGGCCTAGCTGAGATAGACCTACCCGCCAATTGTGATCGTGATAGTTAGCTTGGTTAAGATCCCCAAACATTGTTTTAATCTGACTCTTTGTCATTGGAGTATGTGTGCCAATTGCAGGCAGGATGTCAAACTGCTTTCCTCTTGTTTCCAACCATATTTGATAAATAATCTTAGTTAATTCTCCAGCGTTTGATGGCAAACGAGTAATATCAGGAGGAACGACTAGAATTTTCCCGCCAATCCCACTCAGTTGATCTAATAGCAAATCATGTAGAAGTTCACATTTCTTTTCTGTGGTGATTACGGTATTCTGGCTACCGTAAGCAAAGTATGTTGCCATAAAGTCACTACCCTTTCCGCAACCCAGCAACTAGCAAACTATAGAGTTTTGGTACAGTTCGATCAAAATCACCAGAAATATGATAACTTTCACCGCCGTCCTTGACTGTTCGAACAAGAATTGTCTTTTTGGGACGGTGGTAGTAATGCGCTTCCTTCGGATTTCCTTCATCACGAAAATCACTAAAATCGATAAGATCGAAATTTGCAGTTAAAAAATTTCGAATCTTTTCGTTTCGTTGATGAGCAACATTTCGTGCCATAGACAAACTTTTCAAGTAAACCTCTGGTCCCATAACAGCAGAACCTAAATTNAGAAAAACACCACCTTCTAATTTGGAGACAGTATGAACAAAACGGAGAAAATCCTGTCCTGTTGTGTATCCCATAGCGGCATAATCTGCCGATGGATGCTGGTCTATGATATCGTAACCAATTCCTTTATGAACAGTAATAGGAACACCTAGTCGATATGCGGCAGCGAANATGCTCAGTTCTCGATACAGAAACTGAATTTCCTTCTCACCATTTTGAATGAGTCGTCCAANGGATTCACCATAACCGATTTTGTCGTGGTATCCACGAACAATTGCTTCGTTTAAATACTTTCCAGTTTCTTCCCAATTTCCGAATTTACCATCCCGTATATAGTGCTCTACGTCTTCCAAGGTGGAACCAATCAATGCGATCTCAAAATCATGAATGGCTACTGCACCGTTGGTTGCAAGGTGAGTGAGAATTCCCTTTTCCATCAAGTCAATAATGAAGCGTGAGTTGCCTCGGCGCATAACGTGCGCGCCCATCATCCATATGACTGGTTTCTGGTTACGGTAAGCTTGCAGCATAGCTTCCACAATCGGATACAAATTCTCGTTTTCATAGGGTGGAGTCTCAGAATCNAACTGATAGATATCATCCAAACTCATCTTGTGTTCTCGTTCGGAAAGTGGACGAATCTCCATCTTAGATCTGTCAAACATAAGATAATTCAAGTTTTTCATCTAACCTCATTTCTGGCTCAATTATATCAGAAAAATATCGTTCATGAAAAGTTGCTCTGCATTTTCTTGTTTCATTGTAGGGCTTTTGGTATAATGAACTTCACAGAAATGTGCTGGTCTGAACATATATTTGAGTGGTGAGCAAGGTATTCTTCCCATGAACTCAGCAAGTAAGATATTTCGCTTTGTCCGGTTTTTGCTTCACTTGCCACAGTTTGTTAAGTTGGCTGTGCGTTTGTTCGTTGATTCACGTGTGCCAATCCATCGAAAAGCAATTCTAGTCATAGCAGAGTTGATTGCAGTAATGTTTGCCATTGTTTATTTTGTATTTCCTTTGGATTTTGATTTCCTTCCTATTGTTGGCAAACTAGATGATCTTTTAATTGCCTTATTTCTTATATCCGCACCGGGNGTGTGGTTATTCGTAAAATTATGTCCTCAACCTATTGTTCTTGAGCATGTTAAACAATTAGCAAATGAAAGGTAGGCTTTATCCTACATGATGCCGAGATCAGCAGGTTGCTTCGTTTCGGGCAATAAAGTAGTTTGTGTTTACATTTCTGATACTCTAACCTCGATCAGAAAAAAACAGGGTTGAGATAAACTCTCCCGTTAGTAAGATTACTAATAATTCATTTCCAAATTTTGCAAATTTCAGCTTTGATACGAAAGGAATTTCATAAATGACTTCAGCCCCTCCAACCTCAGCGTCAATCGTTTTCAACAATAAGGATTTGAGCAACTGGACGCAACGGGACGGTGCCCCCGCTACGTGGCTAGTTGCTGATGGAGTTANGACTGTTGCAAGTGGTGATATTATGACCAAAGAATTGTTCACTGATTTTAGACTCCATTTGGAGTTTATGANNCCCGATNTNCCGGAAGCNACTGGACAGGCTAAAGGTAATAGCGGNGTCTTTCTGCAAGGTCGGTACGAAGTTCAAGTCCTCGACTCNTATGGCATCGAGGTTCCAGGCAAAGGNGATTGTGGAGCAATCTATGATCAATTNGCACCATTAGTCAATGCATGTAAACCCCCACTGGAATGGCAGACATATGATGTTTTTTTTCGTGCTCCACGTTGCAATGAGGATAACCAAGTTGTCGATCCTGTACGATTGACCATACTTCAGAATGGAATTGTTATCCACAATAATATTCAGTTGCCGGGAGTAACAGGAGGTGCTACANATCAGAATGTATGGGAGTCAGGACCATTGTTNCTACAAGATCACGGAGATCTGCTTAAATACCGTAACATATGGATTGAGCCGCTTCTGCTAGAAGGATCAGATAAATATTAAATTGACCAACGATTGTGAAGGATACTTAAAGATTTATTACTCTTGAACGATGGTAGGAACTATGATGCAAAAAATTATGTTTACTAAACANCTGGAAGGGCTANATATTCCGCAGATTATTGGCGCTATCAAGTCGGTTGGAATTGATGGGGCAGATCTNTGTGTTCGATCAGGCTACCCCGTAAATCCGGAAAATGCNGATATAGCATTGCCAGAGGCAGCNAAGCAATTTGCTAGTCATGGTTTGTCAATCCCNCTTGTTACTACACCTGGAGATTTCCTTGACCCCAACCATGNCGGNACAAAACGGGTTTATGCAGCTTGTGAAGAAGCAGGGGTTGAAAATATNAAACTCGGATATTGGCAATGGAATTTAGACGATGGCGGTTATTGGACTAAGGTTGATCAATGCCGAAAAAAACTTGAAGCCTTTGAGAGATTATCAGAAGCACATCAGGTACGAACATGNGTTCACAACCATTCTGGTTCGACAATGGGACTAAATGCCTGTGCAGTAATGAATCTCGTTAAAGGTTTTAATCCGGAGTACNTCGGTGTATTTGCCGANCCTGGACATCTCTCCATCGTTGGCGAGCCTATCGATATGGCAATCGATATTGTCAANGATTACCTAGCTGTGGTAGCGTTTAAGGATTTGATGCGTCGTCCCGGCGACGGTGGTGGNCAAGTCGTCCGGATGGGAACNGGNTTCGTTGATTGGGAAATGACAGTTCGTACCTTGAAAGGCATTNNTTTCAAGGGACCGATCTGTTTCCACAGTGAATACGGAGGTGAGCCTGTTGACAGCGTGATTGATTTGGCTCGAATCGATGTTCGTTACATTCAGAATTTTCTTGAGTAAACCAAAAGCCAAAGTTGGTAAAATCAAATCGTTTAGATAGAATAACTAAAGAGGAAACTGATCAATGAAATTGGGAGTTTCTACATATTCATACTGGCATTTTACGCCTNAGCAGGTACCAATTGAAACAGTAATCAACAAAGCCGCAGAACTNGNTCTTGATGGTGTCGAAATCTTGCATCGCCAGATGTCATCCGAAGAAAAACCCTACCTGCAAAATTTAAAGCGTCATGCTTTTATNCAAGGACTTGATCTTTATGCTTTATCNATACATCAAGGCTTTGTATCCCCTGACACAGNCGAACGGAATAAAAATATAGATCACACCATTCACTGTATNGAGCTAGCTTATGATCTCGGAATTCCAGCCATTCGCCTTAATTCGGGACGGTGGGGTACGATCAAGTCATTCGATGAATTAATGCAACATGGTGGAGATGAACCTGTCTTGCCCGGTTACACAGAGGATGATGCATTTGATTGGATTATAGGATCGATTGAAAAATGTCTGCCTTTTGCTGAAAAGAATGGGGTAATCCTTGGTCTTGAAAATCACTGGGGATTGACCAACTCTCCAAAAGGGGTGAACCGTATTGTGTCGGCAATCGATTCTAACTGGTTGATGGTNACCATGGACTGTGGCAATTTTCTTGATGATCCTTANAAAAAGCTAGAACAGATTTCCCCTCAAGCAGCTTTGGTACACGNCAAAACCTACTATGGTGGAGGTGAATGGTACACTCTTGAACTTGATTATGTGCGAATTGCCGACATTCTAAGAGCCGTAGGTTTTAATGGGTATATCTCGCTCGAGTTTGAAGGTAAAGCTGATGCTGACATCGGGGTACCTAAAAGTGTAGTCTTACTTCGTGAAGCTTTTCAGATATAGTTTAGCCTCTANATTTTGGTGATTTGGCNGTGAGGAAATCTGTTGGAATTTTCNTAGGTATCATCTTTTTNNCCTTCCTGATTAANGCTAACNTCGCACAATTTTCCCATCAGNTACTTTTCGGACANACTAACCGAGTNCTGGCTCTTGCCTACAGTCCCGATGGGAAATTAATCGCTTCTGCTGGTGANGACCAAAAAATCCGAGTTTGGTCTGTTGACCAGAATATATCTGTGGTAACGCTTAACGGACACCAGTCAAAAATTATTGATTTGGTGTTTTACGGTAACAATCGGTTAATTTCAGCCTCAGAAGACAAATCTATTCGTATTTGGGATATNGCTCAAGGATCAGAACTTGATCGGTTCGTACTTAGATCTGGTCGACTGACCTCTATTGATTTTAATCAAAAAAACAATTTCCTTGTTTCTGGTTCAAGCGACGGGATCGTGAGATTATGGGATCTAAAAACAAAAGACTTACTTGCTGCCTTCAATCAACATCAAGGTATCGTCTGGTCAGTGGCGTTTAGCCCCAGCGGGACCCATATCGCCTCCGGATCCGAAGACAAAACCGTCCACTTTTGGGAGGTCGAGACTAAAACCNTAGTTAGCACTTTCACTGGNCACAACAATCGTGTTTGGGAAGTTCTTTTCAACTTNGATGGTTCACNGATCATNTCTGCTGATTGGGATGGAGTCGTCTTNCTATGGANCACNNACCAATCTGAACCTAATAATCCGTTGAAAACATACGATCGNCCGGTCTTGTCTATGGCATACANCGATAGCAATAGTAACAGTACATTGGCATTAGGTTTGGNTAGTTCACCGACGGATGAAACAATAAAATTGTGGAATTTGTCATCTCGTCAGGAGATTCAATCATTTGACTCCAACTCACGGCACGCCATCGCTTTTAGTCCTGACAAAGNGTCCATGATTACCGCGGGTTCGATTGATGGAACAATTTCTATCTGGCAATCTGCAATTGAAAAACCAAAATTGTTACTACCAAGAGAAAAAGCATTAATCAATACCTCTGAGGTAGATTTCAGCTGGGAAGCGATTCGTGGNGCAGCCTACTATGAGNTAGAGGTGTCAACCAATCCAGATTTCAATCAACCTTATGCGAAGGTGTCTTCNAACGAGCAGCTAACGGCACAAATTGGTGAGAATTTTTTCTCCAATTTTTCCAATCAGTTTGTATTACCATTAGCANCAACCTATTGGTGGCGTGNGCGNTCAGGNACTTTTGGTCAGACTAGCANNTGGTCCCANCNTAAATCGTTCAGTACGCTTTACTCCCCTCCCTCCAAATGTATTGTTCGTGTTGCTCCGCGTANCCGACGNATAGATTTAACNGACGAATTTCTAGTTTCAGTTTGGATTGAATCCGTGAGAAATTTGGTTGGATTTCAATTTGATCTCAAATGGACAAACCCAAACTGTATCAGTTTTGTGACAACAACACGTTTCAATGAAATCCTACCGCGCNGTTCAGGAATCAAACGGCTACCTAAAGAAGTCGCTAAGGATCCTTTTTTTCAATTGGATCAGAAAAACGGTCTTTACAAAAACATTGTCGCAACGAAACANGGTGAAGNCGGTGTTGANGGAAGTGGAATACTGCTATCTGTTCTTTTCCGTGCCATTGAAGTTGGATCATNCCAAGTTCAATTGGAGAATCTCATTCTGCTTGACTCAAGNCAAAATGAGATTGAATGTGAAATATATAAGGCAAATGTTTCAGTTGAAAACCCAGCCCGTCCATGGGATGTGAATNACGATAAAGTTGTNAATATTTTTGATCTTAGTCTTGTTGCTCGTTATTTTGGGTTACCTATCCCACTGGANCTTGAAATTAACCCAGACATCAACGGAGATGGTATGGTTAATATATTTGATTTTACGTTTGTTGCCGCCCATTTTGGCGAGGTTTATGAAAAAAACAGCCTATTTGCACCATCTCTGATTTCTGAAAGCCTTTGTCAAGATTCTCTTTTACCTAACTACCCAAATCCCTTCAACCCGGATACATGGATTCCTTTTCAACTGTCTAAGCGCACNGATTTAACCATCCAAATCCATGGCTCCAATGGGNCTCTTATTCGNGAGTTNAACTTGGGAGTGTTAATGGCAGGCCAGTACACCGACCAACGTAAAGCAGTGTATTGGGATGGCANGAATAGTTTAGGNGANANGGTCCCGAGCGGAATCTATTTTTANTCGATACTAACCCAAGACTTTCAACAAACACGAAAAATGATTGTCATCAAGTAAGTTAATNGTTNCCNCCCGTTATCACAATGANACATCGTTTCCTCAATTCCTCTGTAATAGGAGGAAACACGCNTCTNTCCTATTCATCAATNAGTACCATACCTCGTAGCACTTCCCGACATTGTCTAGGATNATTATTTGTGACATTGTAAGCAAATGTATTGGCACGTCGATGATGGGGNGATTTATTGGCATCCGATCCATGAATGACCAACGGACCAAAAAAAATGCAATCTCCGGGCTCAACCTCAACTAGTACTGCTTCATCGCGTTTCCCAAAAAGACCAGGCAGGTAGAGACCAAAGGAATGGTTGCNACGATTATGATTAAGTAATCCCTTTTTATGGCTACCAGGAACGAACTGAATACAACCGTTCTCAGTTGTTGCAGCATCAATAAAGAACATGCAGTTAATCATCAATGGTTGGTTATCTTCTCCTTTCCAGTANGAGTAATCTTGGTGCCATGGCGTNATCGTTCCNTAGTAGGCAGACTTAGGNAGAAGTTTGCTGTGATANAGTGAGATATTTGGTCCCATTAATGNTTCAATAATGTCAAGAACTTCGNTTGATCTCAGGATTTGGTTGAGTTCACCANTGATAAGTTCGCTATGCATCAATTGTCTGATGCGCTTCGGTTTTTCCGGATCGTCATATTCTTCCCAAGAAATACCGATACCAGATGGTATATTTTCAAGCATCCGCTCATGGATTTGATCAGTTGACTCAGCTACTTGTTTAGTAATTGAAGTGGGAATAAGACGCTTTTTTAGGAGATAACCATTTTCACTATAAAATTCCATTTCCCTGTTCGTAAGTGGCATTTTTCAGAACCTCTTCTGCTGTTTAAATATGTTTATTCCTCTGATCCAAAAAGTTGTATAACTGGCGGAGTGTGAAGTTCAACTGCTTTCAGNNCCAGAAACTGCTTGAAATCCTCTTNTGTTTTAAATCCTAAATCACCTTTATCGCAAACGCCTACCACGTACCATGTCACNTCACCGTTTTTATCGGGTTTAAGCAATATTCTTGAAGAATCTTTATCTACTNAAATCGGAGGGNTTGGATAGACAAGNCCAACACCGATTTGACCTTCACCNGATTGACCCAANATGGCATCTTGCCANGATTGGATTAATCCNTTTTTNTNATNAACTTGGACTTGGTNATCTTTTGATTTNGGGATNCCAGTTTCAATTAGAANCCCNTCAAGNCTCCCNTGNATTTTAATGCGGTGTTCTACAAACCGACTTTTACCGTAAATTGAAAGCGTCTCTGTTAACTCAATTTCCTTTTCCCCAACAGTGCAACTTGGAATGATGCGTTCTATCGTTGATCGTACAGGCCCATCCATAATTACACGGATGTGTTGATAAGGACTACTATCTTTAGGGTGAGGGACATATCTTAGAGGATCTAAACCGTCTGGCTTATTGTTATTCCGCATCCGCAGTACGAACCCACCATAACCTATCAAATCTTCTGTACGTTTGAGTTCAATTGTGTTTGGCTGTTTATTATCCTCTTCTTGACCTAATCGGTTTAATTCCAATTTCTCTGTTTTTTTTGCAAATACTGAGATAGCACCATTTGCTTTCAACAGATAGACACTGAGTTCAGACTCAATAGCAGCTAAAGCATTCAAGTGCGGGAATATCCCAGCCCGTGTCTGTTTGGTGAAGCCGAATGTGAGGGGCATTTGATTTTCAGCTGTTTCCGAAACATAACGAATAAAAACTGTCTTCTCTGATCCATTCTCTGCCCCAGTTGGAGCAAGATCAATTAGAAAAACCAGTTGATCCCTTTCACCATCATAATCAGTATCATCCACCTGTGCGTGAATTGGTTCATCATTCTGACGCGGATTCTGTGGGTCCGTGTTTTCTTCGATTACCATAAAGGCCCTAAAAGAAAAGTCTGGGGCGACCTGTTTAAATTGGTCAATCGAGATGATAACCGGAACATTTTTTCGGTCGATTGGCAGTGTGTTTCGAATAGTTAGCTTGATCTGTGGAACCTGCTGGTTCCCTTTTGGAATACAACTGATAATAATAAGAGATGAAAATGTCACTAGAAAGCAAGCAATGTTCCTCTTCAAGTTGGCTCTCCTTCAAACCCCGGATCCTGTGGGATTTTATCATAAGTCCAAGGTCTTGCCAACTGAAAATAGTTTGGGATAAAATGTTTGCTCAGGACAAAGCACGTTCGGAAACAAAAAATATTAACATTCGTATAATGCAAGGCAAAAAAGCGGAAATCAAACCATGATAATTGGATTGGAATCCCAGTGATATCTGTGGAATTCCAATCCATTGACTTTGCTTGAATGGTATGATAAACATATCATGTTGAAATGTGAAAACACAGGGGGCTCAAAGTAAAATATGGTAAATTTAGAGAAAAAAATTGCTTTGATTACGGGATCATCAAGAGGCATAGGACGGGGTTGTGCGATTGAGCTTGCTAAATGCGGAGCAGATGTAATAATTAATTATTATCGCCATGGTGATGAAGCTGAAGAAGTAGCTGAGATTGTCAGAGGACTTGGCAGATCCGCTATTGTAATCGGAGCGGATGTGTCTGATGTGAATGCTGTAGAAGAAATGATCAATGAAGCTCTTGATTATTATGGACAGATTGACATTTTAGTAAGTAATGCTGCTATGAGCATTCGTAGACCGTTTCTAGAAACGACAGTTGAGGAAGTTTCGAAAACACTGGATGTCTGTATGTGGGGAGTTTTTTATGTTACACACATGCTAGCTAAGCAAATGGTTAAACAAGGAACAGGTGGGAAAATTGTAGTAATCAGTTCCATCCATGCATTGCGTCCCTTTCCAGATGCAGTTGCTTATAATATGGCTAAAGGAGCAATCAACAATATGGCTTATACTATTGCTGGAGAACTGGCTGACCACAATATTAATGTGAATATTATTGAACCAGGTTGGACGGATACACCCGGCGAGCGTAATTTTTTTTCGGAAGATTTTTTGCAGCAAGCATGGAAGAACCTACCTTTAAAATGTGCAGCAACCATAGAAGATATTGGTAAATCTGTAGCGTTTTTTTGCTCGTCAGCGGCAGACCATATTACAGGTTCAAATCTACGTGT
Organism: Candidatus Poribacteria bacterium; assembly: GCA_002697225.1. Next base: position 31,364 of record NZUQ01000029.1, on the reverse strand, counting down.
TGACGGAGGCGAATGGATTCCGGCAAGAGCCAGCTTCAAATCGTAGACATCACGAAATCTTTTCCTTCGAATCAGGAGCAGATAGATGTCCTTGATTGTATCAACCTATCAATATCATCAGGCGAGTTTGTTTCAATTCTTGGACCTTCTGGTTGTGGGAAGTCAACCATCTTCAACTTAATTGTTGGCCTAATTCAACCCGATTCAGGAGCAATTTTACTCGGTGACACGCCAATTCATGGTGTAACTGGTAATTTTGCTTACATGCAACAGAATGATTTGCTTCTGCCATGGCGAACGGTAATCCAAAATGTGGTGGTTAGCGCAGAAATACAGGGCAAGCAAAAAGCTAAACTAGAAGTCAAGGCAGCCAAGTTGCTAGAATGGATAGGTTTGAAAGGATTCGAGAAGAGCTATCCTTCTCAACTTTCAGGTGGAATGCGACAGCGAGTTGCTCTAATTCGAACACTCCTATTGGAGAAGGAAATGCTTCTCTTGGATGAGCCGTTTTGCAGATTGGATTCGATAACGAGATCCTCCATGTATCAATTGCTCCTTAAAATTTGTCAGGAGTGGGAAAAGACCGTTTTATTAATTACTCATGATATTGAAGAAGCACTGTTATTCTCAGACCGAGTTTACGTGCTCTCTGATCGTCCGGCAACCGTAAAGGATGAAATATATGTTGAACTGGAAAGGCCAAGATCTGTGACCAATATGGAATTTATTTCTTATAAACAGCTGTTGCTTGATACTTTAGAGGTTGAAGCAGCCGAATGTTTAGATAGAATTGATTTTTGATTTGNTTTTTTTCTAGAGTTATTGTAGTATTACTCGGTGTTAGGGGTGCCCCATGGGGCTGAGATTAAACCCTCTGAACCTGATCTGGATTGTACCAGCGTAGGGAAAATGANTAATATCCTCNATTTTNTATTGCGTTTCCCCTAAAACTGTGGGGAGCGTTTTTTTTGTCNNAAATTAATTTTANCAAATNCATNAGAGGATTCAAAATTGNACCGTAGAGTACTTCCCTTNTNACTACTATTGAGTGGACTAGNCTTCTGGGAACTTTGCGTCCGATTTTATCAAGTTCCACACTATATTCTTCCTACACCAACCNTGATCCTTACAGAACTTATAANAAAACNCNTGCTGTTAGNNACTCACACGCTGGTNACTTTACAGGANATGTTGATTGGATTTACNTTAGCAATTGNAATTGCAATTCCAATTGCGATCTTAATGTTCCAGTTTAGCGTCCTAGAATACGCNTTNTANCCTTTTATCATTGGGTCACAATCCATTCCAGTNTTTGCTATTGCNCCTTTATTGATTNTATGGTTTGGTTACGGNATATTTTCNAAGGTAATAATGACAGCTNTAATCGTCTTTTTCCCAATTACATTGAACACGCTGGANGGGTTAAAATCGACGGANCCTGATNTGGTAAACATGTTTCGAATCTTAAAAGCAAATCGGTGGCAAATACTGTGGAAGGTCAATTTCCCAGCAGCNNTGCCCTTTATTTTTTCTGGAGCCAAGATTGGTATTTCGATATCAACAATAGGTGCTGTTATCGGTGAATGGGTTGGATCGAAGGCAGGACTTGGTTATTTGATGTTACATTCAAACTCGCAAATGCAGATTGCGCTTGTCTTTGCGGCCATAGTTTGTCTCACTATTATGGGACTTGTACTCTTGGCTATAATGACTTTTTTGGAAAAGATAGTTATGCCTTGGAAANCCTCANCATAATTTGTTGTCAAATCACTACTTAAATCACTAACCTAGAAATTTAAGGAGATCATATTATGNACCGCAAAACCTTATCCTTTATTTGGAAATTTGGAATTACTTTCCTGTTGATAGCTATGANNAATATATGGCTNATGGCNGAAGANGAATCCAACATTTCCGGNTGGTTCCGGACAGACACAGACGCACATGGGACGCAGATTTGGTTTGGAGCAAGCCACCCGTTCGGCAGTTTGGAAATCGATTCAGATATCTATGTTGTTGGTGCAACAGGTGAGTTTGATATTGGACCTCTATTTACGCTCGTTGAAAAAGAAGATAGTAAAAACAGNCTAATCGTACTACCTATGGTGGGACTTACGTTTGATTTTGAATCGATGAATGTTGCTACTTTTGTTCCTCAGTTTTATACGTTTTCGACAATAGGNAGTATCTATTTTGAATCATGGTTAATGANTTTTCTCAATTCTCCTTTTGATGGAGAAGCNGGAAATCAATTCTACACGCGGAATTTCCTGCTATATGCTCTTGGAGATNTTGTCTCGATTGGCCCNCAACTGGAAGTAACACTCAATNTGAGCGGTAAAGATGNAAATGGTAATGAGCTAGATTCGCTAGCCAGTTGNGCGNTTGGTGGAAAGGTTCACTTGAAATATGGCAAAAACAATACGCTTGGGTTATTTTTGGGNTCTGAGACCAAAGAGNAACTGAGGGAAGGTAATGATGGTATNGTAGGACGANTTACTTTTGTCCGCAAATGGTAATTAAGNTACTTAGCGNAAATTNCATTGTTTTTATTACAATTTTTCTATGGAGGTTTTGGGATGATAAGGACTCGTTTGATTCTGTTAATTGCTTGCAGTATAATTTTAATGGGGAACTTGGTTGGTGTGCAAGGAGCCAAGTTGCAACAGATCACTCTTTTGCTCGATTGGTTTCCAAATGCGGATCATGTTCCGATCTATGTTGCACAGGAAAAAGGACTTTTCGCCAAACATGGTCTTGAGGTTGAGTTGGTTCCACCAACTGACCCAGCTGATCCAATTAAACTGGTAGCCGCTGGAAAATTCCCTCTCGCCGTTAGTTATCAACCCAGTGTTACAATTGCCAGAGCAGCAGGGTTGCCTATAAAATCCATAGGTGTTTTGGTTGACCATCCTCTGAATACTATTAGTTTCTTGAAGAAATCAGGGATTGAAGTCCCGAGCGATTTGAGAGGAAAAAAGATTGGATATACTGTTGCCCCATTGGACTTAATCTTATTTGAAACAATCGCACAAAAAGCAGGGTTAACGAAAGACGATTATGAATTGATTAGCATTGGTTTCAACATTTCTCCGTCCCTTCTCTCTGGAAGTGTTGACGCTGTTATAGGTGCATTTTGGAACTATGAAATTAATGAGTTGCTTCTTGAAGGGGCCGAGGCCAATTATTTCCCTCTTGAAGAACATGGGGTTCCTGATTACTACGAGTTGGTTTTTATCACAAACGATAAGTATTTGCTTGAAAACCGAAAGGTTGTAAAAGAATTTGTACTTGCCATTAAAGAAGCCATTAAAATGACTAAAGAACATCCATATGAAGCGCTAACATCCTATTTTACAGCCAATCCAAACGTCCGAAAAGATTTAGACCTACTGGCTTTCACCGCTACATTGCCTATGTTTGCCAAGTCACAGCAGCAATCTCAGGGAAAATGGGAAAAATTTACGACATTTGGATCTAACAGCAAGTTGATTACAAAAAAAATTGAAGCGACGGATTTATTTGATAATGTCCTAGCTGGCGAAGGAAATTAAACCCAAAATGCCGCCTAAGAAAGTTGCTATTATTGGTGGTGGTGTAATTGGTCTAAGTATTGGTTGGCAACTTGCTAAGAACAGTTTAGATGTCACAATTTATGACAGAGATTGGGCAGGACAAGGAGCAAGTTGGGCAGCAGCAGGTATGCTTTCGCCAAGAGCAGAGGTCCATATGCAGGAGAGTGACCTTTTGCAACTTGGATTGGCAAGTGCGGAATTTTACCCTGAATGGGTTGATGAACTTGAATCTGACAGCCAGATCTCGGTTGACTATCGCACACATGGAACGTTGATGGTTGCACTTGACCGGGACGACCAAGCTGAATTAGAACACCTCTATGAGGTACAACTTGCACTTGATCTCCCTGTGGAATGGCTAACAGGCGTGGCAGCTCGAGAAATCGAGCCGTATCTTTCTCCTAGAGTCACTAGTGCAGTAAGTTGTAAGAGCGATGTTCAAATTAATAATCGCTTAATGGTTCAAGCCTTAATACAAGCGTTTAAGAAATTTGGTGGGAACCTCCGCCAGCAGACCTCGGTTCGTAAAATTGAAATCCAGAATGGGAAGGCAATTGGAATTCAAGTGCAAGAGGATTTTATTGAGGCGGATCTAGTTATTCTTTCAGCAGGATGTTGGTCATCGCAAATTGATGGGTTGCCAGATTGGGTGCGCCCACCTGTCCGTCCTGTTAAAGGGCAAATGATCGCTCTGAGGATGGAAACTCCACCGATTTTGCAGCATGTGATTTATGCTCCGGATGCTTATCTCGCACCAAAGGGTGATGGACGTCTTTTAATTGGGGCTACTTGTGAAGAGCAAGGATTCGACACCAAAATTACTGCTGGTGGCATGTTTGAACTACTACGCGGCGCTTGGGAAGTGTTGCCTAGCATTTATGAACTTCCAATCGATGAAACATGGGTAGGGCTTAGGCCTGGTAGTCGAGATAATGCGCCAATTCTCGGAAGAACACAGATCAAAAATCTAATTATGGCAACTGGCCACTATCGTCAAGGGATTTTGTTGACGCCCGTTACGTGCCGTGAAATAAGTGCTTTAATCATGACAGGTCAAACGTCAAATTTGATTGCGCCGTTCATGTTGGAACGTTTTGCCTAACGCAGCTAAATTCTTGATTTTCCTAACCACAAGGTGATTTTAGTGAAAAAGAAAAATATAATAATATCAATTAACGGGAAAAAGCAGGAAATTAGTGGTAATATAGATTTGCTTCAACTGATTGNGAGCCTTGGGTTTGATCCTACAAAANCAGGGGTTGCAGTTGCTGTTAATTGTGAGGTGGTTCCACAAAAAATGTGGTCGGAAACCCGTATCAATCCTGATAGCGAAATTGAAATTATTCATGCAGTTCAAGGCGGATAATAATGGAAGGGCTTAAAATTGGCAACCGAGTCTATAGTTCGCGTTTGCTCATTGGATCGTCGGGCTATCCAAATTTTAATGTTATGCTCAAAGCAATCGAAATGAGCGAAGCTAATATCGTAACTGTTGCAATCCGTCGAGTAAAACTGAATGATCCATCGAATGAGAACCTCTACAGCATTCTTAAGGAGAAAAATCACACTATTTTACCAAATACAGCAGGTTGTTACACTGCTAAGGATGCTGTCTTAACAGCACAACTGGCGCGAGAGGCTTTGGGTACAAACCTGATTAAACTTGAAGTGATTGGTGATGATCAGACACTATTTCCGGATGTAGAACAATTAATCCCAGCTGCATCTGAACTTATTAAGGATGGTTTTACAGTCCTTCCTTATTGCAACGATGATCCGATCACTTGCAAAAAATTAGAGGATGTTGGATGCGCTGTTGTTATGCCACTTGGTGCACCAATTGGATCGGGTGCGGGTATTCGGAACCCATACAATATTCAAATTATCCGCGATATTATCAAGGTGCCAGTGATTGTGGATGCGGGCGTAGGTACAGCGTCTGATGCCACAGTGGCAATGGAACTAGGGTGTGACGGGATTCTTTTGAATACCGCAGTAGCTAAAGCGCGTGACCCTGTTTTGATGGCTTCTGCTATGCGAAAGGCTGTCGAAGCAGGTCGAGAAGCATTTCTTTCTGGGCGAATTCCACAAAAACTATACGCGACCGCATCAAGTCCAACTGAAGGTTTAATCACGTAAGCGAATTTTGGTGGAAGTTGTCCTTACAAATTTTGTCAGAAACACTTGCCTTTATATATCGAAATGAATTCTGCCTCCCTCCAAATGTATTTATGAGTACCCAAAACGAAATTAGTGTAGTATCATCATCTATCTAAATATAAGTGGATACTCTTTCTCGTAGACTTGTCTCTTCATCTTTGTCTCTTCATCTAAAGATAAGGTGTCTATTTCGGTATTTGGTGATAGTTCAAAACTAGAAGTTGAGAAAACTTGGATGTAAAATGCCAAAACTAAATATTGCCTTGATCGGCGCTGGACGCCGTGGAGCGGGATCACACCTGCCGGTCATTTCCAAGCTCAAAGATACCTACAATCTGGTTGCAATCTGTGATATAGATGAAAAAGCCGCAGTCCAGTATGCGAAAAAGTATGGAGTAAATGCATATACAAACGTTCGGGATTTGATCGAAAAGGAGCAACTTGATGTTGTCGACATTACTGTCCCCAAAGTCGCGCATCACGCAGTGACCTGTTTTGTGGCCGATGCGGGAATAAACATCCTCTGTGAAACACCAATAGCTGCTTCCCTTCCTATGTCAGATTTAATGATTGAAGCAGCAAATAAAAATAATGTTAAGTTGGAGATCGCCGAAAATTATTATCGTGCGCCGAAAGAGAGGTTCTTGTCCGAGGTCATCGGTTCGGGTGTCATTGGCGAAGTTGGCCGGATCTATCGTATCTTCTACGAAGGAGGTCACCATGGCATGAGTATGCTTAGACTTCGTGCTAATGGGAACCCAAGATCAATTCTTGGTATCAGTCAGACAACTCCTATTGTTCCAATTATTGATCGGATGAAACGGCATCATACCAATGATAAATGGTCGTTGGGATTTTTAGAATTTGATAACAACTCGACAGCAATCATGATCTATTCCAACACAATTCACGCCAGATCTCTCGGACGTGGACAAAACGGAATTTCACAAATTGATGGTAGCCAGGGAACAATTGTGGGTGAAGAAATTCATATTGTTCACCAAGAAAATCTTGAAACTGGAGCAACTAGTGTTGGCTACCTTCCACAACGAGTAATGGTTGATATCGATGGTGTACAGGTAATTGACAAGATTAAGTTAGAATTGCCTAACCAACATGTTCAATGGGATAATCCTCTCAAAAATTGTCCCCTTTCTGAAGGGCAAGTTGCTGTTGCTGATGAACTCTTGAGCATTGCTAACGCTGTTATCCAAGACACCGATCCAGAATATGGAGCTATTCGTGCTAGACAGGATCAGGAGATGAATATCGCGATGAATGAGTCTGCCCAACGAAACCGTGAGACAGTTTCTTTNCCAATTACTACTCTAACGGAAACNGAGACCAAAATCCATGAAGATTATGAACGCGAATATGGACATCCAATCGAAGACGTAGAAGCGGGAATNNATACTTTCTTCCCNCGCCGGTGAAAAATTATTACTAGGAAGTCTATATTGATGAAGGCTGAAATTCGAAAAGATATCAAAGGAATAGATCGATTTATTTTTGAAAACGGACTAGACAATAGCAAACTTCATATGCACATCTCCGAAGTTGCTCCCAACCAAAGCATGCATGCACCACATCAACATGAAGGNCANGANATTTNCTNCNTATTTTCAGGTAAAGGTGAGGTGCTNTTTGGTGATCAAACCCATNTTCTGAAAAAAAATCACGCAATTCTTGTCGATTGCCAAATTATACATGGTATTCGCAATGTGGGAGATGTCCCGCTAAGGTATGCAGTAATTATTGCCAAATTATAACTATAATCGAGAAAGGAAGATTATGGAACTCTTGAAAGAACTCTGTGAAAGTTCGGGAATTCCTGGCAGGGAAGAACGAATACGGAAAATTGTTCGACGTGAACTTGAACCAATTGTAGATGAAATTACTGTCGACTCGATGGGAAACATGTTATGCATCAAAAAAAAACCAGGCGCAAAAAAACTGATGATTGCTGCCCATATGGACGAAATCGGTTTTGTTGTTTCGCACATTGAGGAAAAGGGGTGGGTTCGGATTGTAGCTCTTGGTGGTCATGATCCACGGAACATGGTTGCTCAACATGTCAGGGTTTGTGCCGATGAAGGAGACCTGACTGGGATTCTTTACCCTGGTATCAAGCCTCCTCATATTCAGAATCCTGAGGATCGAAATAAGAAACTGGAGGTCAAGGATTTTATCGTTGACTTGGGGCTATCCGGTGATGAAGTTAAGGAGAAGATTCAGATTGGGACACCAGTGACTTTGAAACGTAATTTTATTGAACTGGGCGAATGTGTATCTTGTAAAGCGATGGATAATCGTGTTGCTGTCTATATTATGATCAAAGCAATACAGAACGCTGAAAAATATGGATTTGAGACCTATGCCGTTGCCACTTCACAAGAAGAGATCGGTTTGCGAGGTGCTACCATAAGTGCTTTTGGTATTAATCCCGATGTAGGTATTTGTCTTGATACAACACTGGCAACCGATACCCCGGGAGTCAGCGACCGTGAAAAGATCACCGAACTTGGGGAAGGAACAGCAATTAAGATCTTTGATTCATCTGCCATCCAGCATCCAAGACTGGTTAAATTCCTACAAGATTTAGCTGCTAAGCGTGAAATTCCATGGCAACACGAGATTTTACCACGAGGGGGAACCGACTCGGCAGCCATGCAAAAATCAAGGTCGGGTGTGCCAGTCGCAACAATTTCCACTCCCACGCGCTACATTCACAGTAGTGTTGAAACTATAAACAAGTCAGACCTAAAAGGTTCAGTCGACTTGATGACCGTCTTCATTGAAGAAGGCCATCAAGTCAATCTTGAATTAGTTTAGGATCTGGAGCCTATGAGAGCATGTGCGGTTTTCGATCTCGATGGTACAATCATCGATAATTCATCAGAGAACGTTTTTTTTAGGGAGATGTTCGAGCGAGGAGTATTACCACTTGGCAATCTTGTGAGTTGGGGAACATATCTTATCAAGACTACTAATCTCCGCCGTGCGAAAGCAAACAAAGTTTATCTCCGTGGGCTCGATTTTCAGTACGTTCGTAAAATTGCGAAGTTTTGTGTTGATGAATACTTGATAGATCATATATCTCCAAGGGTTTGTGATTTGATGAAGTGGCATCGTGATAATGGCCGTATGGTTTTTATTTTGTCAGGATCGCTCAAAATTCTGGTTAGTGTTTTTGGTGAGAGACTTGAGGTAAATCAAACTATCGGCAACACTTTAGAAATTAAGGATGGAAAAATCTGCGGGCAGTTGACAGGTTCTAATCTATACGCGGAAAATAAAGCAATTGCTGTCAAGCAATTAGCTGAACAATACAACTTAGACCTTAATCGATCTTATGCTTATGGGAACCACCATTCCGATCACCATAAGTTACAACTTTTTGGAAATCCAGTTGCCGTAAATCCTGATAGAGGTTTGAGGCAAATATCACTTACTAATAATTGGCAGATTGAGATGTTTCATGGGAATTAGACTTGAAAAATTTCTTGCCGAACGAGGAGTTTGTTCTCGTCGACTTGCTAAGCAGTATGTTGTTGATGGACGAGTTAAAATCAATAGGAAACAAGTTTTTATTCCTGGTAGGCACATTGATCAAGAGAGGGATCTCATCCAATTTGATGGGCGCATAGTTTCCGAGAAGCCCACCCCAATATACCTAATGTTGAACAAACCAGAAGGTTATATCACCAGCGTCTTGGATCAATATAACCGTCCTACAGTAATGGATCTAGTTGATATAATTCGGGAGAGGGTTTATCCTGTAGGACGACTGGACTTAAATACAGAAGGGTTATTAATCTTCACAAATGATGGTAACTTTTCACATCAAATTCTGCACCCAAGCAATAAGATTAAGAAAACCTATCTGGTTTGGGTTGACGGAAGTCCTTCCAAAGAATCCGTTCAACAACTCCGTGATGGGATCCGAATTTTGAGTGGGAAAACAGCACCTGCAATCGTTCACAGAATTGGCCGACACAGGGGAAATACCCACTTTAAACTGGTTCTCTATGAAGGGAAAAAACGTCAAATCCGCAGGATGTTTGAGGCAATTGGGCACAAAGTTCTCTACCTTAAGCGTGTGCGGATTGGGAACCTGTCTTTAGGTAATCTGCCGATTGGAAAATATCGTTACCTAAAGCAAAAGGAAGTTGCATCTTTTCAAAAGCAATCAGGGTTGGTTTGTGAAAATGTATAAAATCTTGGCTTTCATGTCGATTTGTGTTCTTTTAATTCCAACACTTTTCGCTCAGGAAATCATTGACCGTCCACTTGAAGCCAAGTACGAAAAAGCAATATATATATATAGAGATCTGGCTTGGGCAACCTACTTGCGTGCTTCTAGAAGGTTCCCAGAGGCAAGAGACATCTATCAGCGTGTGCTCCATCTTCACAAATCCTCTGCGTTTACTCATTCTCAACTTGCTAATGTCAGTTTGGCCATTCGTGATATCCGAACCGCTGATCAGGAATCTCGTTTGGCAATTGAGATCAATCCTGAAAATCCACTACCACATTTTATACTAGCGCAAGTGATGTTTAAACGTACAATGAACTCGCGACAGAAAAATTGGAAGCCAGTTATTGAACAACTGAGAAAGGTCACACAATTAGATCCCGATCATGTTGATGCCTATCAGTATTTAGGTGAAATCGCTGCCACTCAGGAAGATCCCAAGCTTGGGAAACAAGCATTTAAACAACTGACGCGTCTCATGCCATATCGGCCTGTTTTTTTCTTGAGGCTTGGAAATGCATACGAAGATCTTGGTTACAGTGATAAAGCAATCAGTTCGTATGAACGTGCGGTTAAAATTGACGATACGATGTGGCAAGCCCATAAGTCGCTTGGTCGGCTTTATACTGCGTCCTATGAACTTGCTGAAAACGGTGTATACAATACTAATGACCCTACGGCTGAATCGATCGATTCAGCCGTAGAAAAAATTACCAAGGCTATATTAGCCTATNCAAAAATGCGCCAGTACGCACCCAATATTCCCAAGCAGTTTGATAAAATGCTTGGAATTTTTCGGGCTCGACTTGGGAGTCTTTACCTGACGGTGGATCGACCGCAACAAGCGATTGATACTCTTAATAAAATTTTTACCGAAGATCCTAAACATGCTGATGCAAATTATCTGCTCGGTTTATCTTATCAAGAAATGAAGGATTTTGAAAAAGCAGAGTTCCATCTTCGAAACGCTATTCGNATTTCACCTGAGAGATCCGAACCTTATAATGCACTTGGTTATCTTTTGGCTGAACTTGGTACTGACCTGGAATATGCTGTTGACATCATAAAAATTGCCCTTAAGAAGGAACCAGAAAATGGAGCCTATTTGGATAGTCTAGGTTGGACATACTTCAAAATGGGTNAAAATGAACTTGCGCGAATTGAGTTGGAGAAAGCGGTTAAGTTCGAATCCGAGAGTTGGGAGATCCAAGATCATTTAGGTGATGTCTATCTCAAAATTGGTATGAAGAATAATGCAATCGACGCTTGGCGAAAAGCTACAATACTCAATCCAGAAAACGAAAAGATCCGACAGAAGATTGAAAGATATCACGCGAAAATCAAGTAAATTATGGTACAGTAACTCTTTAACGTCGGCTCAACAATGGAGTGTAAAAACACTCGCGTTTCTNGTCATGTCTTTCATATATTTATTCCCACTTCATGCCATTGCGCTAATCTGTGGAACTCCAGATCTTTGTACCTCCAATCCTCAGAATGTACCGCCAGTAAACATACCATCATCACCTGCTCAGAAACGNGTACTTAAAATTGGAGACCAAATCTCTTTTTATGGGATTGATTTCCNAAATTATAATCAGTATCGAACTAAAGCAACATTGCGGTCTATCGGCAACTTTTGCTACATTTTCGTCGAGGATTCGCAGTGGCGTCTAACTGTCACAGCCAAAGTTGTTCAAAATCTTAATCGTGTTTTTGAACAACTAACATTATCCGATAGAAACCGAGGTATTTATCAGATAGAGACCCAAGCGTTCGGTCACCCTCCTAACATTGACAACGATGACCGAATCTATCTCTTATTACTTGATATCCCAGATCGTTTTCGATTCCAAGGTGAATTTATCGGTGGATATTTCAATCCTATTGATCAAGCACGTGGNCGNTTNNTTCACCCNAAGTTAGGGAAAGCAATGTGGAGCAATGAGCGAGACATGATCTACATTGATACCNACCCCCTNAACGTTGGTAGCAATGANGGNTTTGGTACCGTCGCTCANGAATTCCAGCACCTCATCCACTGGAAACACGACCANAACGAAGAAATCTGGGTTAACGAGGGCATTTCGGAATATGCCATGTTACTGTGTGGTTATCCATCGGTTGAACATCTTCAAGCATTTGGACAGAAGCCTAATACTTCATTAACCAATTGGCCTGCAGAAGGTAAAAACCAACTGCCTAGTTATGGAGCGACATATCTCTGGATACTTTATCTAGACGAACATTATGGCGGAACAAACTTTGTCTCTTCATTAATTAAGAACCGTTTAGCAGGTATCAGTGGAATTAATCAGGTATTGCAGTTGCATGGTTTCAGACAGAGTTTCTCNTCGGTATTCAGCGATTGGAAAGTTGCAAATTACNTAGANGATGTGACCTTTGANCGAGGAAGATTCGGGTATCGCAAAGTTAATATACAAGCCAAAATTCACCGTAAACATCGATATTATCCAATAGATGTAACTGGAGATCGATTGGAAGGTTATGCTACTTATTATTTGGAATTCTCAAACTTTCGTATTGGCCAACAAATCTCCTTCGATTTTACCAGTGGAGGAAGATTTCCATTTGATATTAGAACTATTGAACTTCTAAAAGGAAAACCAATAAATGTAAATAACTTGCAGTTGTCAAACAATGGAAAAGGAACCCAAATTTTGCCATTTACTGATAAAATGGCTGATACTATTGTTATTATACCGAGTCTCGNAGAATTGCCAAATGTGCTCGGAAAATCAGTTTCATCATATAATTATCGTGTCGAGATTGACCGAGAGATGATTCTGCAAACGTTTGTGTTGCAAAACCCGGTTCATGCCAGATATTGGGAGGTCCTACTGGTATTAAGTAAACAGATTCTTTCGGAGATACCTCGAATTTCAGTTCTCACCGATCAAAAATTGCTCGTTTCAAAAATCCCCATGCAACAGATTCAAGATAATTATGTTTACCAGATATATTTGCCNCCAAAAATGGATTCTGATACCATCATTTGGCAGATCTATTACCTTGACAAACAGATCAGTACAGGTAACCTTAATTCTNAAAAAATAATAAGGAGAGAAAGATGAAACAACCAGTTATGTATATTGGGACGATTGGTCAAAGTGTTTGGCGGAGTACAGATTTAGGTGATTCATGGAAGCGTGCCAGCAATGGTATATTCGCTGAGGCTGATATACGAGCCATTGCTATAGATCCAGGTAACTCTTCTGTTGTCTTTGCTGGCACAGAAAACGGTCTTTATCGCACTGCAGACGGTGCAGAAACTTGGCAGCTTGTTGATTCAGAAATGAACGGTTTGCAGATATGGGACATAGAAATTAGTGAAAAGAATCCGAATACCATTTTTGTGGGTACTTGTCCATCGGATCTATTCAAATCCACTGACGGTGGTAAAACTTGGATACGCCTTGATGTTGAACTTGCTGATGAATGTGCGGGTGGTGCAATAATTCCACGTGTAACATCAATTGCCATTGATCCAGAAGACGACCAAATTGTTTATGCAGGTATAGAGATCGATGGTTTTCGCCGCAGCACAGATGGCGGAAAAAACTGGGAAACAATTAATGAAGGTCTCAGCAGCCTTGATATTCATGGCATTTCTGTTATTCCCGGCCAACCAAAAAAAATCATAGTAGCTACCAATAACGATGTTTGTCGAACAGATAATTTGAAATATTGGACACCATTGACTGTGAAAGATTATCTCCCGTGGTCGTATGCTCGGGCGGTGTTCTATTGTCCAAACGGAGGGAACCGTGTCTACCTTGGAGCTGGGAATGGGCCTCCTGGCAATGAAGGAGGTATTTTCTACTCTGTGGACTTGGGAGATTCATGGGAACAAGCTGAATTGGGCATGATGTCAAACAGCACGATTTGGAATTTCGCCTATAATGGTAATATCGACGATTTGATCGTGGCTTATAGTGTAAGTGGTCAAATTTTTCGTAGCACGGATCATGGAAATTCGTGGCAGAAACTCACACGTGAATTTGGCGAAGTGAGGGCATTGGCAATAACCTCTTAATTTTTGATGAAGATTCTTTTCCTTTCAATCACAGTGCCGTTTCCAGCTACAGATGGTGGGCGGATTCGCGTGCTAAACCTGCTCACCCAAGTGTCAAAGACTGACCAGATTACTTTTCTGGGGCTTGAGACGGCACCAACTGATCAGGAAGGAATAGCTTACCTTGAGAGTTTGGGTATAGTCTGTCATCTCGTGGAAAATCAAGCGTCTCCGCCAAAAATATCGTTAGGTACTATCACTAAGTCTCTCATCCAAAGAAAACCTATTACAGTCGCACGTTATGATATCTCATCCTACAGACGAGAATTAGGTCAACTTATCCAACTACAAAATTTTGATCTAATTCATTATGAAATGTTTCATACAGCCCAATTCTTCGCCGAAGTGGATTTACCTAAAGTTCTTTCCACACAGAACATTGACTCTTATATTTGGGCGCGACTTAGCGAGGAGGCGGAAAATCCAGCAAAAAAAATCGTTTATCTGTCGCAGAAGCGAGCTTTTAGACGGTATGAGAAACTAATCAGTCCGAAGTTTTCTATTACAACCTGTGTGTCTGAAATCGATCGGAATTGGCTACGAAAATCCTGTCCTGATTTACAAACCGATGTTATCCCAAACGGAGTGGATCTCGATCTATATCAACCTAGCCACGATGAAATAATACCAGATACACTTCTTTATACTGGCAGTATGGACTGGTTTCCGAATGAAGACGCTGTCATTTACTGTGTCAATGAAATATTGCCTGTTATTCGTTTGAAATGTCCCAATGTTAGATTCCTGATTGTCGGACAACATCCTACAGGAAACGTGCGGAAACTATCGGATTTACCCAACATTGAGGTTACGGGGCGTGTTGAAGATGTTAAACCTTATATAGCTCAATCCGCCGTTTACGTCGTACCGCTCCGAATTGGTGGTGGTACACGTCTAAAAATACTTGAAGCATTAGCAATGGAAAAAGCTGTCGTCTCAACTTCGGTTGGTGCGGAAGGGNTAGAACTCATTAATAACCAAGAAGTGGTCATCGAANATAATCCAATNCAGTTTGCNGCNANAGTGGTTGAATTGCTTGGAAATCCCGATAGATGTCGGCAGTTGGGTNGGNAAGGACGNAGCCGAGTCCAACGTGANTANGGATGGAAAGCTATCGGAGAAAAGTTAAGATCTGTTTACACCTCACTTTCGGAAAAACCGAAAGAATAAGATTTAGGAGAGAAAAATCATGTCGAATCAAAACATACAAGGTGCGCAAAAACATCGCCAGATAGCAGCTGAGCAGGAAGAATCTGTTGAAGTTGCTATTGTAACAGTCAGTGACACNCGAACACCNGAAGATGATATTAACGGTATTTACTTGCGTGAAGAATTAACGAAAGAAGGTCATTCAATTACAGACTATGATATTGTGAAGGATGAACCGGATCAGATTGAGAGNATACTTGAACAACTTGTTGAANGGAAAGCAAGAATCATCATTTTCAATGGNGGAACGGGTATTACACCTCGNGATCGCACTTTCGATGTGNTCGATCGTAAACTAGAGAAACGACTTNCTGGTTTNGGAGAGTTGTTTCGCATGCTGAGTTACGAACAGGTCGGNGCTGCTGCTATGCTCTCACGTGCAACCGCTGGAGTCTANCAAGGAAAGTTAATTGTTTCAGTACCTGGTTCCCCNAAGGCTGTTGAACTAGCGTGGGAAAAGCTGATTAAACCAGAGCTCCAGCATCTAGCTTGGGAAGTCATTAGGTAGTGGGGTAGAGAGGGCATTTTCATGCCAAGTTGGTTAAACTAAATCTTGGTAAACCTCTAGGGTACGTTGGGCAATAGTTTCCCAAGAAAATTCTTCAACTCGGTCTAGACCGAGTTGAAGAAGGTTCGATCGTAAAACCGGATCTTGAGCTATCATCTGGATTTGGTCAGCTAACAACTTCGCCTTTCCTTCGGGGAAAGTTAAACCTGCATTACCGATTACGTTGGGAATNTCTCCGGAATCTGAGCCAATAACAGGAACTTGACATGCCATTGCCTCTACCAATACTCGACCGAAAAATTCAACCCAATCGGGTGTTGTTCGTGAGGGTAAGACCAATGTATCCATGCAATTTANATATTTCGGCACATCCTCAGGAGGCACACCATCTATCCACACAATCCGCTCAGATATAACNAGTTGATCGGCTAGCTTTTCCAGCTCGGATCTGTACTCACCACGTCCAACCAGCAAAATTTTACAGTTCATNTTCAACTGGGCANTGGCTTCAACCAACGTGTCTAATCCCTTCATCCTGAGAATGCGACCAACATATCCAATCACGAAGGTTTGATCAAGTCCCAACTCGGATCGCAGGTCTTCCANCTTCATTTTGTAGAACATACGCAAATCAACACCGTTTGGAAAAACGGTTACTTCTTTGGTATAACCACGGCGTCTTAAAATATTGACCCCATTCTCACTAAGAGGAAATGCCATATCTGTATGATTAAAGACCTTTTTCTCTATCCACATAGGGAAGAAACCGAACCTTTGCTTAATGTCCACGCTAAGGGATGTACGGAAAATGAACCGACTCTGAGGACAATACTTGTTTTTGAGACGAATTGTTTGGAGAGCGTTCAAACTCCAAGCTTCTTCTTCGAGATGAATGATATCAGGTTGGAAATCGCGGAAATGGGGAATGATATTTTCACGATAGAAAAACCGACTNCCGTAACCGGAAAACCNAATTGGGTAAGCGAATTCTTCACAACACGTTTCTGGNTCTGGTTCAAAGACAATTTCCTGAAAACTCTCGAACCATCGATTAGGNCATATGACTCGGATATTAACGTTAGTGTTTTCAGCAATCAGTGCAAATTTTCGCCGATATGGTTTCATGATGTAGGAGTGGGATATTACTAACACTCGCAACATCTGAATTCTTAGCTTTCATCCTCTTCTTGAAGTTTAAGAAAGCTTTGTTGATCTGGCGGAGTGTCTTCCAAGGTGTTTTCCGGAGTGTCTTCTAAGGTGTCTTCCAAGGTCTCTCCCGGAGTGTCTTCCAAGGTGTCTTCACTATTAACTCCGTCAAGCAACTCCATAATTCCTTCAAGCCGAGATCGAAGCTCTTTCTTTTCNCGTTCAGTTTCTTCTTGTGNTTCAGTCTGTTTGACTTTCAATTGATATAATTCGGNCTCTGTGTCCTTTAACGAATCATTTTGTGCTTCAATTTCTTGAACCTTCAAATCTCGTTGGCGAATTTCATCCTGAAGCCGATCAACCTCTTCTTCTAACNCTGACTTATCCTGCCGTAAACGATGGATTAGNTTAATNGATTGCTCAATCCGATCTTCTAAAAGCCCGAGCATATCATTTCCTTGTTGTTCTTCAAGCACAGTTATTCCTCCTTTTGTTTAGTGATCTAATAATTCTTTAAATCCAACTGTTCGTGCATAATGAAAAAGGTATTGTTGTGCATATCCAATGTATTCACCGAAGTAGCTATGGAAGAACTCAAGAATTTGACGTTTTGACGCTTTTCGTTTCAGGTAAAGCCTCTCGGTAATTCTTCTCACCCAGACGTCGATTGGTAAAGCCTCANCATGTCCTAACGAAAAGAGAGACACACAATCAGCAACTTTATCACCAATTCCTCTAAGTGACATCAACTCCTGTTTTGCCACCAAGTACGACTGACTCTTGAGCCAATCTAGATCAAGTTGTCTTTCGGCAACCACTGTAGCAACATTAAATAGATATGAGGCGCGATAACCAAGACCACACTGGAAAAGCTGATCAACGGAACCATTCGTTATCATTTCTGGCGTTGGAAATGTGTAGTCAGTANATCCATCCAACGATATAGGATNGCCAAACTCNTCTGATATTTTCCGGATCATCTGCTTGATCCTCGGAACATTATTGTTCTGGGAAAGGATAAATGAACCGAGACATTCCCACAGGTCTTGGTTCATTATTCGCATACCTCGACATACTCCAACCGAAGCGTTCATATATTGATCCTTGTTGATCGAATCAAGAATTCTTGATAAATCACGACCAAGATCAAAATAATGCCAAAGATATTGCTGAAGTTTTTTCGGATCTGATTCGTCGGAACTTTCGACGAGAAGCGTACTNTCCTCTTGACAGATTTTCAATAATNNATCATNAACAATNCCATNGAACCAACCNTCATCTTCATACCANCGAAATGCCTGNCCACAACTCAAAGTATGGTACANGTTAAAATCGCTGATTGGTTTGATCTCAATCAAGCTTGCTGTTTAGTTCCATGCTTTTTGGATCTTGGCAATCGCTTCCACGATATCGTCCATATCCGATCTAGACCCAAGCAAGATATTTTGAAAGAGCCAGACACTCTCGGCACAAACCCGTTCTGTATTTGGGCATGGAAACTCTTTTATTATTTCAGGATATAGTTCAGCAACGCGCTTTATACCCCCCTCTTTTGAAAGTGGGGATCCATACCCGCTGGAGCATGGTATACCTTCAGCATTAAGCGCAGACAGAAATTCACTACGTGGCTTTTTACCGAACCCTCCTGCATTATACTTCATCATATATAAATGATATCCATGCTTAGTTACCCATGATTCAAGCTTTGGAGGTGTTATCCCTTCAATTTGTTTCAATTCGTTAAAAAGATAAGCGGCATTCTGATTGCGAATATCTGTCTGCTCTTCCAGCTTTTCCAAGCGAACCAATAGCAGTGCCGCTAAGTACTCTGATGGCCGATAATTCCAACCAAGTCTTGGATATTCCCAGCGAGCGCCGTCAGGAGCACGGCCAACNTTCATAAATGCGTGAACGAGGTTATGAGATTCTTTGTCGTTAGTAGTTACCATACCACCTTCACCCGAAGTGAGNTTCTTNGAAGATTGAAAACTAAAAGCGCCAATATCACCCAGAGATCCTACTTTTTGGCCATGAGATTCGGCACCATGAGCTTGAGCGCAATCTTCAATAATTTTCAGGTTATGTCGTTGTGCAATCTGTTTTATGGCCTCCATATTTGCGGGATGACCACCCAAATGTACGACAACTATGGCACGTGTTCGATCAGTAATCGCCTCTTCAATGTCTGCAGGATTGATTGTGAAATTATCGGCATCAACATCGACGAAGGCAACAGTACATCGCTGATCGAGNACGGCACTTGCCGTGGCCACAAAAGTATAGTTTGGAACAATTACTTCACCACCTTCTCCTAGGCCATCCAAATCTAGTGNGCCAGCCAGCGCTGCGCTAATCGAATCAGTACCNTGTGGCATAAATGTGGCATAAGCTGTCCCTGTATATCTAGCATAAAGTTGACTGAATTCCGTTGCTTTTGAACCAGAAATACCTTCATTCCGACTCAAGTACACTTCACGCATTTTCGGTTCAATGTCTGCTTCCCATTCCTTTTCAGTTACTATAGGCCAACTAGGCCAAGATTTGTTTTGCCTAACAGGAATACCGCCGCTAACAGCAGGTTGATCTTTCATTCCTACCCTCCGATTTTCTGCACTTACGGCAAATTATAACATAGTCATTAAAAAATTAGATACCGAAAATTCAGGGGGGCTCTGGTACAAATTGCAAGGTGAATTACTTAATNGTGACTGGTTTTTCAGTTATACCATATACCATCCGAATTGCAAGTACAATCCAATTTGAATTCTAGGGATTTGGCTTAACTCAAATGGAAGCACTGTTCAACGGTAATTCAGCTCACGTAATTTTGTATTGATGTTACCTATCCATCTACACGGTACTTCTCTAGTGCGTCCAGATCCAACTCGCAACCCAACCCAGGTGTTTGAGGTACAAGTGTATAACCATTTGTAAAAGTAAATCCTTCAACAATCAAATCATCGACGCGTGTCCAACTACCGACGAAATCACTGGCCAGAAGGCAATTGGGGGCTACGCTTGCCGCGTGCAGGTAAGATTTCTCTAGAATACCAAGATCATTTCCTGAACCATGCCATACTGGAATGTCAGCTGCTTGAGCAATAGCTGCTGATTTAGCAAAGTTGACCATCGAACCACCGAGGTTGAGATAGTCAATTGCATCAGCACGGATCGCNTTGATTATATCTGATGGATTACTCAAGTGCAAAGCCAGTGGAAACGGCAGCATCTCTCTCATGTACCGATACTGAGCCAGGACATCATCCCGCAACCCTTTTTTCGGTATTGGATCCTCAAAGACCTCAACATTATCAAGTTCTTTTAACTGGTCTGCCAGCTCAAGCGTCTGCTCAACCGTATTAAAGCGTTCATTTGGATCAACCGTTACTTTGAAGTCAGAGCCACCAACCTCCCAGATTGCTCTTAATCTTTCAACCATCGGCTCTTGGATCCGGCATTTAGTTTTGAGCCCAGTAAAACCACGCGCAATCGCGACCTTNGTGCTGCGTCTTGTATCTTCGGGAGTCTGATGCCCGATCCAAAAATCTGCCCTCACTTGTTCCCGGCAAGCCCCCCCTAGTAACTTGTGGATAGGAACTCCCAGCCGTTTACCGATGAGGTCAAAGATTGCTGTTTCAAACGCTTCATATCCAGCCGGATACGGTCCAAGATCAATTTCCCATTGACTTGGCGCTTCAGGCGTTGGTTTTAGCGGCTCTTGGCGGAAGACATTCTGCAGACACATCTTCATTACATCTCTATTTTTCAGCTGTTCAGCAGCTTGAGAAACTGATTCTTTTGACTGTCCCCGTCCGGTTTCCCCAATACCAGTGAAGCCTTCGTCAGTATGAAGCCGGATGATCTGCTTGGGAACCCGTGCCCAGTCAGGATATCCGCCATATTCTTCACTGTGCACAGTTTCTGGAAACACTGGTACCACAACCGTCCAAATATCTACCTGTGTGATTATCATTGAAATATTCCTCACTCTGCGACACTTTTCAAGGAAATGCCGAGAACAGATCCTACTTGTGGATTTTAGCATAATTGACTAAGCAATTTATGATAAAATTCGACATCAGATATCAAAAACGCTTTTAATAGCAACCCATTCAAGTTGTTGCCATTCGGCGAGGCGGATGGAATCCGAGATTCGAAGAACACTTTCGAGAAGTCCATCGAGAAATCGGCAAGCCTATTCTCATTAGAGACAGCATACCGGACTACCATTTGCGATAGCCTAGTGAGTATATTCATTGTCCTTGGGTAGCCTTGGCTCGATTTACCCCTGTCAGAAATTTGCTGACTGGCATTTCCAAATCAGTATCAGTTGCAAACCAACCAAAGAAAAGTCAATTTTTCAGCACAACTAGGCGTTCCTCTTGGCCCGGTTTGGATGTTGGTTGCAGGTTTTTCCCTTCCCACCACAGGGTACCTGAATGGGGCTCACCAACTCTAAGGATATAGGTCTTCTCCATATCATATACACCGGGGCGGTACATTCCCTTGAAAGCACGCGTCACTTTGATTATTTCCTGGCTTTCTTGATCAATAATCTGTATGACAGGATCAGAGATTCCTTCTATTTTAAGATCAGGCAACCATGCAACAGGTTGACGGCCATCCAAGTCCGCTAACCTAAGTTTGACCGGCCAGCCAGGAAACTGCTGTCCCTCCCCAGTAGGACCCACATTGTGCGGCCAGCATTCAACTGTGATCTCTTGTTGTATTTTATCAAATCGAACGACCCCATATCCATCACCAAGACAGGCACGTTTCGAATCACCCGAATCTCCCTTCGCTTCTGCTTTAGGGATGACGTAACGCCGCCTCAGCTTTTGATCCAGCAACTCCCGTCTTTCTGGATTAGCTACGGCGATCATACGAAAGTAATTACCCCAAGCATCAACGAACTCACCTTGAGGATCTTCGACTGAGTTAGGGTAAAACCAGCGCCAGAAGATATTGGCCAATGCTGGTACACAGAACTGATAGACAGCGTCAGAAGGTCGTTCGATTCCCAAACGCGAAAAAGTACTCAAGTGCTGGTCTCCACTGATCACCAACGCACCACAACGCTGGAACAAACGAACAGCCCGATCTCGACCAACTTTAGGAAATCCGTTAGTATCTGCATCCCGAGCTAGTTTTCCTTCAAAGTTGACATGCATAGCAGCGTAAACGGTTTGACTAATAACCACTTTGAACTTCTGATTGGTCCAATCTTGGCCCCATTCTTTCAAAAATTGCAATTGCCTATCCCCCAATAACAATTGTTCAGCTGGATTGGTGATTTTTGGAGGCGTCTTGAACTTACGGTCCTCAAGCACGGCAAATCCAACACCTCCATAGTTAAAGCTACAGTAATAATTGCTGATACCATTTAAGGCTGGTGATGGATCATAGGGATCAGGATTATGTCCAGCTTGTGTACGGTGTACCATGTTGACAAAATAAGGAGAAAAGAGATATCCTCCATCTCGGTTGTTGTTGGTCAAACACAATCGTCCGCCCCACCCCCAGATGTTCCCATGATAAACATCATGATCGTCAGATTGGACAATAGCGGGAAGATGATTAGTCAGTTCCCGAAACGACCAGTGCCATAACAACCATTTATACAGATAATCTTCATATGGTGCGCGGCTCTGATCCGTTGGAGAAGGTTTCCCTTGATAAATTTGATCTCCGGTAAAAAACAGGATATCGACCTCCTGCTTCGCAACAACATCAACCGCTTCGGCAAAAGGCATCCAAACGTTGGCTGGTGTCCAACGCCCGACGATGATATCATCTCCCTTGACTTTTGGTACTTGAGCATGGGCAACACGACCCATCACCCCCATACCAGTAAATGCAGCTAAACTAACATTAGATTTTTCCTCCGGATCATGACAAACTGTAGTGGAATAGGTATAAGTCTCCCCATCCGCATCCTCAAATACCACGCGGGTCTGCCAATCCTTCGACACATCCCAGTTTTCGACGCGGAAAAGCAAATAATAGTCGGGAGGGCTAATGGCCCGTGGCCCATCTATCAATTTCCAGACATTCACTTGAGGATCCTCCCTATCAGTAGTTTTGACCTCCAAACGTGCCACCAAACGACGTCGTTTTTTTTCTAGAGCTTCGCCGAGATGCATGAACTGAGTTCCTAGTTTCAGCGTCCGGTTGGAAAGTGAATAAAGAGTTCCTGCAATTGGGCCAAAGGTTCGATGAGGGTGGAACTGAAGCCTATCTCCGCCAACTTTCAAATCTTCAAAAATATGAGCAACATTTTTCCCATCAGCATGAGCAATCAGAGCAATATTTCCGCGGAGCCGATTAGCAGACATACTGGTCAATTCACGTGCACCGAGCAATTTCCCGGCATGTTGGGACCACACTGATAAGCGAAGTGTGTAAAGGCCACCAGATTGAGGAATTCCTTCCAAATTGAGCACCATACGGTGGTATCCCAGCCGAATCATATTTTGAACGATGGTTTGTTGTTGATCCAAAAGTGGAAATGTTGACTGAGTAAGAGAGTGTGCCATGTCACGAAACGATAACCCTCCTTCACCAACTGTTTCCACTACGGCTAATACACCACCACCTTTGCCTGAGCTATGATGAATCATGGCCGCACCACGGTGGTCAAGTCTTCCCTCTCCAGCACCAATCAAAAAACCGGCAAATCCCGCCTGAACTGAATCAGGAGAGAGTCGAATCACCACCTCGATTCGAAAGGATTCTGATCTATCACTAAGATCATAAGTCAAAAGATGAGCTGTTCGACAAGGAAGATTATTACGTGCCTGACAAGTTAACGNGCCATTTTGCGCGGTCCAATCCTGTAAACGATTAGTCCAGATAGTNGGACCAGCCCAATGTCGTTTTGGTAGGTTTTTCCAGTTGGCCGCCGACACCATGACACAATCACTTCGTTTATCGAAACGGGTAATTGGCGTTCCATCACTCCATTGACTGGACGCCAATCCAACATGTGGGNAAATAAGCCACAAACTAAATATCCAAACAGCAGAAAAGNACCCATGAGTCCATTTAACAGATCTATCATGTTGAGAACATGAAAAACTTTTGAAAACACGACACAACCAGTATGTTGTNACACATGGAATAATCATCACAATTTCTCCTTTTCATTTACTTTCAAATGGANCCNCTTACTTTTGACTATCTCCTAGTTGGTAAACTGAGTATTGATTATTATCATATATTTTAGATAAACCAAGCGATATTTTTGATGATAGGACCAGATAGGACGCTCCATACTTCTCTGCCAGTTTCTGGTATTCTGTTTTCCCTAGCTTATCGAAGTTCCGCCCGCCTGAGCTATCCAATCTCATGTCTCGCATTCGTCGCCACCATTCGTAAGAATACTCAGCATCAAAATACTGTTGTGTGCCGTCTTTCCATTCACCAACAATTGGTCGCTGTGAAAAAATCCGAAAGCCGGTCATATATGGGGGGGTCAAGAACAGATCAGCTTTTCTGGTGTTTTTTCGCGCCCAAGTTTGAACACCACGCCAACCTTGGCTATCGCGGTCTTCAGAATGAAATCCTCTGTAAGCCGATGGAACGATATAAATTATAACCAACAAAACCGTAATCNCGAGGNCGGATAATTTGTGAACTAAATTCATTAAATTGGTAAACAGTCCTATAGTAATAGCGGCACAGATGGTATAGACCAATAAGCGATCTTCGAAAAAAGTTTGGATCAAACTAATGATACTGTTCAAACTGAGACTGGCAGGAAAACTGTCGTGAGGCGATAAACTCCTGATTAAGATNGCTACCAAGGCGAAAATTGAAATCCAAAGGAGCCGGCTAGAATAGCTTGACGGGCTTTCCTTACCCATTTCATCATTTGGTTGTTTATAGCTCCTGTTGTTGTTCCTAACAAGGTTTTCAGCTATGACGGCCAATATAAGTCCCAAAACAAGTAAATTGAAATTCGATATTCGATGGTAGAAATAGAGAAATGAAAATAATGGCTGTCGTAACTTTGTGTAAAACACTTTTTTGCCAGCAGTGATAAAGATAATTGGAAATATAAATCACACAGAAGATTGTCAGGAAATTGGTACTGCGGAAAAGCTGTCCCCGCAGTACAGATTTGACCGGATAGTATTCAGAAAATATAAGTCCAATTACGCATAAGCCTCCTATGGCTAGAATAAAGGCCAGCATCTTGCGATGAGACTCGAGCCTAGGGATATAAATAAATGATAATGCTCCTGTGGCTAGAAACAGCAAATAATTGACGTAGTGTGCGCTCGACCAAGAAAGCGGAAAGCTATGATGAGAAGATCGGACTCGCAACAACCGTATCCATTCATCAGTCATTTCACCGTGGGTCGAAAATATCCAGATAATGGTTGGAGAAGCGAAGAGAACAAGCGTACCGACGTATTTCGCTAACTGTCCGAAATGAATCTTTTTTGAGACAACAGAAAATAGCGAGTAACATAACAACATGCAAACCGCATGGCCCGCAACTAAGGTATGAAAATTTAAACTGACACCTATGATTGTGTAAGCTATAGCATGCTTTTCTTTAAGAAAAAGATAGATCGCCATCAATACGAATGGCAAAGTGAGGAATGACGGATACAGACCAGTAAAATGAATTGAACTACCGCCTAATACAATTTTTTTGGTGGACATCAATATTACACATAAAATCGCGCTCGTTTCATCAAATAGCAGCTTTGAAATGTAATAAAGGATGGCGAAATAGAAAAAATAGGACAAAATATGGAGAGAGAAATAGAGCAACTCTATGTTCTTAAAAATTTTAATCAGAATTGTCATCAATCTAGGAAAAAAGCTTACGTATCCTTTTGCCGTATCTAGCATCGGGTCACCCGGATACAGAGTTGGGTCCATGATACGGTTCATGATAGAAAACTGAATAGAATGATCAGATACACCAAATTGGTAACCATGCCAAAGAGGTTGAGCCACAGCAAGCAGAAAAAGAGTGGTCAAAGTGTGGAATGGAATGCGTCTTACCTGAGCCAATTGCATAGACACCATACCCATCATGCTGACTTTAAGATCTTTGTTATCCATTATTCTCCATTTTATCTAAAAAGTACTTAACCTCTTTCAAAATTGTTTATTACTGATAGTCCAACGCTTGATCCCTATATACATAAACAAGCCGAAAGGAGACAGGAACTAAAGGAAATTCATGGCTATTCAGGATCTTCGTTAGAATTTTCTTGGGTTGTTCTAACCAAAATAACCAACTGTTTGGGATGTGAAATTAGGACATATTTAAAAGAGATAATTACGTAATCAACTCGATACTGGAGAAGAAGAACATATATAGGGCTAGGAATAGTTACTCTAATTTTTGGCCATGCCATTTGTTTACAAAAGTATACTGACATGTTAAAATAAGCATATACCTAGTTAGGAAATAAGTTATCCAACTTAGGCGATAATCGGTGAAAGTATTGATCATGTGATTTTCGTTTCTCAATGTGTTTCTGATAATCGACGACCTTTTGAAATCAATTGTAGCAGCTAAGCCATTAATGCAACACTCATAGATATGTAAGGAGATATATAATGAGTCAAGAACTTGAACTTCACGGCACACTACAGTTGCGCTCCGCGACATTAGAGGATACAGAAGGGTTACAGACTTACTGTTTTCCCGATCAATCCGTTCAAGAAGTAACCGACCACTTGACAAAGGATTTAGAAGAGAGCAGTGAAGATGACGTCTATCGTATTGTAGCTGAAACAGGTGGTCATCCAATTGGACAAATACGCATCGAACGAAGTGTTCTTGAAAACACCACTGCAACCATTGGGGACCTGAAGGTGTTAGCGCCATTTCGGGCTTTTGGCGTATCGACTATGTTGGTAGAATACGCAGAAAAACTAGCAAAGGACAATGGTGTTCAATCTCTTGAGATCGAACTATCAGTTTCTGACCGATCGGTTATTGAAGCCTACAGGAAATGGGGATATAAAGAACGTCAGACAATTGTTCTGGAAAAATTCTTTAATGGGACTCAAATGGAGGAGGACACTGACCCAATCGTGGCACCGGATCAAGATGAGGACGCAGATCAGATCGAGTTTGGAGTCAGTGAATTCAACACTGATGAAGACGCAACAGACGTATAGATTCCCACATTGCTGACAGGTATTTTTCTACCTTTATCAAGAAAGTTCTACTTTCTTGATAAGGTTGGAAAAGGATCATTTTTCAAATCCAGCCTGTGCCGCAAAGTTATGTTAGAAGCATATAGCAGAGTATCGAAGGATGCATGTAAATTCTCTCTACCAGCATGTCAACGAATCGAGAAACAACTCTGTCAAATCAGCCGCATTTGCTGGCTGAGGTGACAGCTTGGTTACCCGATGTTGTGGTAGAGTGCCAGCTACGAGTTGGTCAATATCCGCTTTGACGTAACCAACCTCAGATAAGCCATTAGGAATACCCGTTTTCTGCATTAGTTTAATAATTGCATTGGCCAGTATCTTACCTGCGTCATCGGGATCCGCTCCAGAAATATCGGCACCCATCAATTCAGCCGCATAAAGGTGCAACTTGGGGTTAGTGGATGCGGTGAAACGAAAGACTGCAGGGGCATTAAGGATAACCGACATTCCATGAGGCACGATTGGGTGTGGGCTTGGGAATCCATCAGGAATGTAGTCTCGAACCATCCCTGCCACAGGATAGGACATACCATGTGGCAAATGAACACCGGCATTACCGAACCCAATGCCGGCGAACGTGGAGGCCAAAAGCATTTGCGCTCTGGCTTCATCATCAGATGGACACTCGACGGCACGAATAAGATTTTTAGAAACCATTTCAATTGCACGGGAGGCCCACAGGTTGCTAATTGGGTTCGAACCTTGGTAGGCAGGTCGATACTTGGGACTCTTAGGTGCAGGACGTTTATCAAAAGATAAAGCTGTCAAAGATTCCAACGCATGGCTCAACACATCTAGTCCGCAGCAAGCAGATACGATTTTGGGAAGTGTCCGGGTGTTATCTGGATCTACGATTCCCATGGATGGCCGCAGTGATCGATGGGCTATACCTGTTTTAACATGCATTTCCAGTAAGTCAAAAATAGCCACTCCAGTTGTTTCACTGCCAGTACCAGCAGTGGTGGGAATAGCAATTGACGGTTGGAGTTGCCCTGGTACCGGTTCGCCCTGCCCAATTGGCGAGTTCACATAAGTTAGAAAATCTGCTGGATAGGTAGCATAAAGGTTAGCAGCTTTAGCTGTATCCATACAGGATCCGCCGCCAACTGCCACGTATCCATCGAAATTGCCATCAACGGCAAAGTCAATCGCCTGCTTGAAAGAAACATCTGTTGGTTCAACACGAACTTGATCAAATAATATCGCATCAATCCCAACGTTGCTCAGCGCTGTCAAAGTAATTGAAACAGGCTCGCTATTGGACAGATTGGGATCGGTCAGTACCATCACCCTTTTGCCACCCAGTGCGTACATATCGTGACCAACTTCATGCGTTGCTCCAAAACCAAACTTTATTTGGGAGGTATCCATGATAAATGCAGTTTCAGTTGTCATTTTCTTTCCAGCTGATGCATATGAGAATTATTGGCAATGCTGGTACAAGAGCTACGACCCGTTTAGAAAATCACTGATTTTACTATGCGGTTTTCTTTCGAACTTCGTGCACGACCACCCAAATCTACAATGATTGCTTTCACATATTCCTCCGAAATTTTCTATTGGCTTGTATGAGAATCACTCTCTGTAGTAGCGCCGGAGATTTCAGAAGGGTTAAATGTTTCTTCAATCTTGTTCTTTGTTTCTTCATCATCTACACGGTCTTGGATGTCTATTAATACATCTTCAATCCTTTGATGAAGATGATCTTCTTTCATTGATAACATAGTGATAAGCGGTTCGACAGCTTGATGGTTTCTTAATTTCGCCATTGCTTCAAACACATATTGGCGGATCCACCAGTCTTCTTCATCTGCCAATTGGCCTAAGGGAGGCAAGGATTCTTTCTCACCCAAATTCAATATTGATTTACAAGCACTTCGTCGGACAGAGACGTCTTCATCTTGTAACAAAGCCGAAATCGAATTAATAGCGTGATGATACTGTAACTCCAGCAACGACTGACAAGCTGCAGCACGAACTTCAGCCACTTCGTCATCAAGTTTCTTCTCCAGCACTTCAGCTATGTTTCCATTCCCAGATGTCGTTAACGCCCGACAAGCATATTGACGTGTGAGGTGATTTTCGTCGTTCAGACAACTTAGAAGGGCTTCACAAGCACGTGTGTCGCTGAAGACAGTCATTGCCCTACATGCAGCTAAACGTACAGACGGACTTTCGTCATTAAGCTTCTCAATTACTGGTTCGACTGCTGAAGTGTCACCGATTTTGGTTAATACTTCAATGACACTGGTACGAACAGATGCATCTTCGTCATTTAAAAGCACGATCAACGGTGAAATCGCTTGCGTGTTTGGAACTGCTGCCAGCGCTTGACAGGCAGCAGAACGAACATGAGCACTCTCATCACTGAGCATTTGTATCAATCGCTCACTAGCCACTTCAGATTTCCAATGACCGAGTGTACTACAGGCTTGTCGTCGTATCCATTTATTTTCATCTTGCAATAAATCAATCACTGGATCGATATCATCCTGGATTTCAAACTTTGCCAGTACCCGGCATGCTGTTAAACGTACATGATAATCTTGATCCGTTAATCGAGCAATTAAGGGTTGAATTGATTTTGGATCTGCTGATTGAGCAAGTGATTCACTAGCATAGCAACGAACCCAAGGATCACTATCATCCAGCAAATGAATCAATTGATCAATCATATCTTCGACTGAAGTCAGGGTCAACAAGGTCTCGGTCGCGTGGCGACGAACCCATTTATTTTCATCCTCTAACATTGACTTCAACGGTTCAATTGTTTCTGAATAGCTGCTGTCTCTCAATGAACGACAGGCTTGAATCCTAACCTCGCTATCCTCATGGTTTAACTGTTCGATCAGGTGATTAAGATCACTTTCCATGTATTACCTTCTCCTTTTCAGGATTTTTTTATTGATTGTCTTCCAAGTTTATACTGACATTTTCCCTTTTATGGCTTTATGAAACTGGTAATTGATAAGCTTGAAATCCTTCATTGTGAATGCATCTATATCCTTGATTTTAGGATTAATCCACAATTCAGGTAATGGGTATGGATCCCTTGATAACTGTATCTTGACTTGTTCAAAATGGTTATGATATATATGAGCATCACCAAGAGTATGAATAAAATCACCTGGTTCGTGTTCGGTAACCTGAGCAACCATATGTAATAGTAAAGCATAACTCGAAATATTGAATGGTACGCCTAAAAACATATCACATGACCGTTGGTACATTTGCATTGAAAGTTTTCCATTATCAACATAGAATTGAAAGAATATGTGGCAGGGAGGCAATGACATTTGGTCGAGTTCTCCCGGGTTCCAAGCGGTAACTACGTGCCTCCGGCTATACGGTTTTACCTTGATGTTTTCAATGACAGCTTTCAGTTGATCGATAGCAATATATTGCTGGTCAGGCTCAGACCAATGTTGCCAACTTCTCCATTGAACACCATAAATTCGTCCAACATCGCCGGAAAATTGGGCATGAGGTTTCCAAGACCCCGCTTCTGCATTTGCTTCCCAGATAGTTTTCTGGTTGTTTAGAATCTCTTTAAGTCTATTATTATCACGGCTTCCCTCTATAAACCACAGCAACTCGCTCAGACAAGCTTTCCAAGCGAATCTTTTAGTTGTTACAACTGGAAACCCACTGCTCAGTCTATATCGATGCTGCATTCCAAACAAGCTGCGAGTACCTGTTTGGGTTCGGTCAGGTCGGTCAATGCCTTCATCAAGGATCTGTTGTAATGCAGAAAGATACTGTTTCATGTCACTCTCTGAAAGATCTGAAATGCGTGTTTTGGGTGTTTTTCTGAGGCCTCAACAGCTTTTTGCCGCAACATCTTCGTATCTTCCAGCAAAACCTCGATGTCTAGATAAGTATCGCCAGGATAATCGCTGTAGATCCGTGTGATATAGAATCTCTTGGTAATCGGCATGGTAGATTGGTAAAGTTGCGCTCCTCCAATAATGAAAACATCTCTAGTAGGATACTCCTGCTGCAAATCGAGAATCCGCTGATTCACATTATCTGTGATTACAGCATTTGCGCTTGTTATCTGAGCCTGACGAGACACCACGACGTTTACCCGGTTTGGCAGTGGCTTCACCAAACCAAGTGAATCCCAAGTCTTTCGGCCCATTACAACGACGTTTCCTTTGGTCTGTTTTGAAAACCACTTCATGTCCGAAGGTAGATGCGGCCAAGGTAATTGATTCTTATTAC
>NZUQ01000028.1 GCA_002697225.1 Candidatus Poribacteria bacterium | reverse complement strand
CAGCCGTCGCCATCAATAACGAAAAAGTAAACGCAATCTTTTTAGCGCTCGGAGAAAAGGGGATCTCAAGAACAGATTTTGAAACCACATCTTTTAACATATATTCACAACGTGATTTTCGCCGTGATCCTCCAGACCAAATTGTTGGCTTTCAGGTTAGTAATATTATTTCAGTTACCATCCGAAACATGAGCCGTGTTGGGGAAATCCTACAGGCGACTATTCAAGCGGGAGCAAACAATATTTCTGGTATCAATTTTACAGTAGAGGATACGGTCAAATTAAAAGAAAGAGCACGTGTGAAAGCGGTCAAAGATGCTAGAAAGAAGGCGGAGAGTATAGCTGAGACTTTAGGCGTAAAAGTTGGGAAAGTCATTAGTCTTAACGATGCTAGTGGTAATTATCCTCCAGTAGCGCGGATAGAATATGATGTTAAGATGGCTGGAGCAGAAGTCCCAATTCAAGCTCCAAGTGAATTGGAGATATCAATTATTGTTGAAGTCGTATTCGGAATTGAATAGTCTATTTACTTCCAAATTTTCTCGGGAATGTTGATAAGTGAGGTGAATGATTAGTCCCTGAGGCATGTTTTTCCCATTATTCTGAATAACCTTTTCACAACTTGGACATACATCAGGTTTATCTAGTGTATTTGATAAAGACATACGTGAAACGAACTCAGTTTCACCAGAAGACAAAAAAATCGCATTTGTCTCCGTGAGTGGTATTTGGATCATCAGCGCTAATGTTGAAAACTTTCTGCGAATTACTTTTACTCAAGTTACGAGTATCGTCTGCTTGCTGCAACTCCCAAATTTCTTCTTCAGTGTGTTATCTGTATGTAGAAGCGAGGAACAACAGATTTGAGTATGATTGACCAGAAAATTTCATATATGCCAACTCCCACAATTGGGCTTTGAATATCCATTGTTAATCAGAACCCCGCAAGCGTTTTGACCATGATATACTACGAGAAGTCTGTGAGAACATTTGTGATGGATCTATTTGCAACCCTAGGATCAGTTTACTACACCAATGTCTTTGAGATATTGAAAAGACTCTTCTACTCTGGTTAGAATTCCGGTTCGATCAAGATCCTCTCCTTCAATTCCTTCCAATTCCAGAGTGAATGGTCCATTGAATCCATTGCCATTCAGTAGTTCAAAAACTGATTTAAAGTTAATAATGCCTTCACCTAAAGTGGGAAACTGCCAGGCATGATACCCGCCCATCGTATCTTTCAAGTGTACAGCCTTGATATAACCTAAAATCTTTTGAATTTCTTCAACAGTGTCGATTTTACGATTGGTATGATAGTGTACATTAGCAGTATCAAAATTAATTCCTATACAAGGATGATTAATACTATTCATTGTTTCAAGTGCAACATCGCCATTATTTGCTAAATTGGGATGTGTTTCCAAGCAGATGGTGATTCCTAATTTCTGTGCGTTTCCACCGAGTTCCCTCAACCGGTTGAAAATCACTTTTTTTGGTAAATCGCCTCCATGAGCACTAAGGAATATTCGGTCCACACCCATTTCATGCGTAGTTTCTAGCGTTTTCTGGAAATCTGTGACAAAATTTTCACTCTTAACATCATGCGATGCCAAGATTGTTGTTGCCGTCAATCCATATGTATCTAACTCTTTTTTAACGGAATTTATTTCCTGTGGTGTTGGTGTGCTAACTTCAACGCTGGTCAAACCGATTTTATGAAGGTGTTGATAAGCTTCCTGCTTACTAAATTTTCCACGATAACTTCCTAAGTTGCATGCAATAATATTAGCCATTTCTAATTTCCTTAGAAAACATAATTATAATTTATCTTCTATCTGTTGGTGATGTTGTCGATCCCAAATATAAATNATTTCTCCATCATCGTNCGTTTTAGAAAAAATCTGGGGNAAATTCCCTCGTTCAACTTTNACCATTAAGCTGGTCATCACTGAAATCGGATTCTCAATTTTGCATTGAGTTTGCAATACGGATTCGGATGCTACTCGNTGTTCAGANAAATATCTTAAGATAAAACTTTCCTCGCGACTCAATTGAATTCCTGCNGGNTTGCTCATGGCAGGGGTAATCTCTGGACTACGTGGTTCGGGATCGAANAGTTNTTCCGACTCAAATGACCAATCNGAGTCAGGNATAGCGACACANTTCTCAATTGTCTCTACGTTTTCTAACGGCTGAGANTTCCATTTNNCCATTTGTTGCTTTAGGCTTTCNAAATCTGCTCGGAGTTNAGTGAAATCTTGGGTCAATTGCATCAATANACTTGCATAATCATTTTCAGACTGGTGGGGAGNGGCATNATCGGNGGNTATTAAATNTTGCGTAGGTTTTNCTCGTNCAATAACTATTTCTTGTTTTGTTTTTATATCAGTGTTGAATGTCTTATCCAACTCATATGGNTCGGTGGAAACNTCATTAAGTAGGTCTATATTATAATTATAGGAAGCTATNCCNCCACCGCAGTCTATATATACAACTTTCACTTGGCATGACTGGCCAATTTCAAGCTGATTTAGGTTATTACGTACTCGATCAATAGTCCGAGATCTATAACTACGCAACATCTCAGGCATATCGCGAAAAATGCGGCGAAAGTAATCAACTGGATTAAGATCTAGCTTATGACANGATGNGGAGGTTAAAGGTTGAGATAGATTGGGTAACTGCAGAATTTCTGCTGGGACAGAGTTACCTAAAGATTTGAAACTGACTGACCAACGACTTTTCGATTCCTTCAGGCAAATCACCACATANGCGTAACGCCTAGACATACAAAACACCTCAAAATCCTGTTTANTTAGATGGATTANCCTATTTNGATAATTCACAAAACCAAACGTATATTGTCTAGTGTCTGTTCCAAAAAAAACNTTACAAATACNNAGATTAATAGCACAAAACCGATCTNAGTCGTTTTCATATTGNTCAATTTGAGAAGGAAACGNCAAAAGNCATGAAACCNTATTTCATCATATAGCTAAACACGGTTACGATAATATAAGCCGAAACCAGAACAAATCCAAANGGNCGTTTGANAGCTGTTCCAGAGAAGAAAATACCGATTCGGAAGACTAGTAATACGAACAACATAGCTGGGAACAANAGTNNGAAAAAATGTGGGGGGGCGATTAGCCCTCCACTCGTGATAGCTGCCGACGCNCCAGCAACAAACAAAACATTTAGGATGTCTGCTCCTATAACATTACCAATTGCTAACTCTCCATGTCCTTTTCTGGCTGCTGTTACTGCTGTTACTAACTCAGGTAACGAAGTCCCAAATGCAACGAGGGTAGCAGCGATAATACTTTGAGGAACATTAATTCGCCCTGCTGCTTCACGGATAGCAGGAATCAGTATCCATGAGGAGATTACAACCAAGGCAATGCCAAATACCAGTTTCATGAGTGCGAGGATTGTGCTGGAACCATGATCAATTTCCGGTTCCTCCGTTTCTGTCTCTGAGCTAGTGGACCAACGAATCGTGAACCATAAATAGGCGGCAAGTAAAATTAAGAAGATGAAGCCCAAAAATTGTGGTAGTTGTCCACCTGCTTCAAAAATGGTTTTTAGTGAAAGTGANCTAAATGGTAGNCAGCNAACTACTAGTAGANNGCCCGCNCCAAATTGGAGCCAGCCTTGACGATTTACCATCTTGCGATNCAGAGGTAGTGGCGAAATAATCGCTGCTANACCTAATATTAAACCGGTATCACAGATAATTGATCCGACGGCATTACCAAGCGCGAGATCGGGCATCCCTTTAAAAGCTGCTAGAACTGAGACCACCGCCTCAGGCAATGTCGTACCAAGACTAACGATGGTAGCNCCAATTAAAACCTTGGGAACTCCCCATTTTTTCGAGAGATCTACTGCCTCCTCAACAAGTATATCTGCTCCTTTCCCAACNGTNAAGAGCGTTCCCNCAATCANTAGGAATAATAANAAATTAGGAAGTTCCNTGATCAGATGTTCCAGCGACTGTTCCATATTTAGTTTACTTTCCTTTCGTTAGATGTTAGGGATATGGTCAATTAATCGATTAATCCTAGAAATCGTTTTTTCTTGGCCCAGCAGAATTATAATAGCAAATAAATCAGGGCCAAATGTCTGACCAGAGAGTGCGAGTCGCAAAGGTTGCATTACTTGAATTCTTTTTACCCCAAGTTTATCCAAATAGCCTTTAATTTTGGTCTCGACCGTGTCAAGTTCAAAATTTTCAATAGCCAACAGCGTATCACGTGCTCCTGAGAGNNCAGNAACTGGGTNGCCTTTTGTTAACCATTTTTTGACATCTTTCGGATGATAGTCAAAATCATCGGTAAAGAAGAACCTCGTGTAGATGGTTATGTCAGCCAGTGTGGTAAGCCGGTCTCCAACCGATTCCACGATTTTCTCAAGCCAAGGTCGTTCTTGGTCAGAAATCTTGTCATCGAGCAAACCATCCTGCTGCAGAAATGGAATTGCGGCTGAGGTTCTTTCAGCTAAATTGAGCTTCAAGATGTAATGGTTGTTGAGCCATTCTAATCTCTTAACATCAAATACGCTCCCGCTTTTTCCAATTCGGTCGAGGCTAAAGTTATCAATCATATCATCAATGGAAAAAATTTCAGTCTTGTCATCAAGCGACCAACCAAGTCGAACCAAAAAGTTAATCAGTGCCTCAGGCATAAATCCATCTTTTCTGTACTGGTCAACTGAAGTGGCTCCATGTCGTTTACTAAGTTTCTCTCCTTTGCTGCTACCAAGTACCATTGGTAGATGAGCAAACTGTGGAGGTTCAGCACTAAGTGCGTTAGCAATGATTATTTGTTTTGAAGTGTTATTTAGGTGATCTGCCCCGCGAATCACGTGAGTAATTTGCATCTCAATATCATCGACAATTGAAGTCAAATTATAAAGCGGTGACCCGTTTGACTTGACGATTACTTCATCTTGTAAAGATGAAGGGGCGATTTGGGTCTCACCCAATATTAAATCTTGCACCACAACTGGCTGATTTGGTATTCTGATGCGCACAGTTGGTTGTCGCCCTTCTGCCTCGAATTTTCGATGATCTTCCACCGTTAAATTACGGCATTTCCCATTATATGACTGGTTGCGACTTTCTGCACGTGCCTGTTCACGCATCTGCGATAATTCTTCCTGTGTACAGTAGCAGTAGTATGCATTATCGCTATTAAGCAATTTTTGGATATATTTTCGATAGATCTCTCCTCGTTGGGATTGGACATATGGTTGATAGGCGCCGCCAACAATCGCTCCCTCGTCCCAGTTCAACCCCAACCATCTCAACGATTCATAAATCTGTTGCATTGATTCTTGTGTTGATCTTTGTTCATCGGTATCGTCGATTCTAAGAATATAAATTCCTCCATAACGCTTTGCAAAGAGCCAATTGAACAATGCCGTACGTGCTCCACCGACATGTAGAAATCCTGTAGGTGAAGGCGCAAAGCGTACTCGAACTGGCGAATTTGTTTCCATTTGTGATATCCCCTATGTCAAATACACAATATTACCGTCTGATTTTAAAGCGATAACGATATAATTTTTCCTGTTCGGCCCGATTGATATGCGGTCTCAATTACTTCAACGACACAGATCATCGTCTCCTGTTGAGAGAGGTTGCGCACGGCCAAGAATAGCATCAATGAAATTATTTACTGGTTGCTGAGGTGTCGCCATCTGGTCTTCTTCGTGTGCCGATAACTTCCCCGTTAGGTTTCTGGGTGATTTTAAATGGCATTCCGTCCACAATCAGTGTACCTTTTGATCCAAAGTATGCACTGTGAAACCGGCGCCTGATCCTACTATCTGATAAGCATTTCCTGGTTTCGTCGGCGCAGAGCAACGACCTCAGCATGCCCTGATTCTACCAAAGACGGTAAGTGCCGTCGTGTTGCGCTATTTGTTGGTGCCATTCAACTTCGATTTGCCTGAGATTATCTGCTTTTTTGGATTTTTGCCCATGTGTCGCGCAACGATACTGTTCGGTTAAAAACGGGTTTTCCAGAAGAAGAATCGGGATCAACACAGAAGTAGCCTTGTCTTAGAAATTGATAGCGGTTACCAGGGTTTGCATCTATTAAACTTGGCTCAATCTGACATCCTGTCAAGGTCTCCAAAGAATTTGGATTCAAGTTTGATTTAAAATCTTTATCATCCTCCACATCATCTGGGTTCTCCTTTAAAAAGAGATGATTGTACAAACGAACTTCGGCTTCAAGCGAGTGGTTCGCAGATACCCAATGCAACGTTCCTTTGACTTTGCGGCCATTTTCAGACCAACCACCCCGAGTTTCAGGATCGTAAGTACAATGAACTTGAAGCACCTCACCAGTTTTTTCATCTTTAACGATACGTTCACACTTGACGTAATATGCGTGCATCAGCCGAACTTCCCGCCCTGGGGCTAAACGGAAGTACTTTTTGGAAGGGGATTCCATGAAATCTTCCCGTTCGATATAAAGCTCACGAGAAAAAGGGATTTTCCGTGATCCCATGTTTGGATTTTCCGGATTGTTGGTTGCTTCTAACTCTTCCGTTTGTTCCTCCGGGTAGTTGTCGATCACAACCTTAAGTGGACGCAACACTGCCATTACACGCAACGCATGTTTATTCAAATCTTGTCGGATACAATGTTCAAGCATNGCTACATCAACCAGATTATCACTTTTAGTAACCCCGATACGGCTGCAAAAATCTCGAATTGCCTCTGGNGTGTAACCGCGCTTGCGCAACCCTGATANTGTTGGCATTCGTGGGTCATCCCAACCATTCACATGCCCTTCCTCGACCAATTGAATTAACTTTCGTTTACTCATGATAGTATAGCTAAGATTGCGCCGAGCAAACTCGATTTGCTGTGGATGATAAATTTCTAATTCATCGAGATACCAGTTATACAATGGGCGGTGATCTTCAAATTCTTGTGAGCATAGCGAGTGGGTTACTCCTTCAATAGAATCTGATTGGCCATGTGTGAAGTCATACATGGGATAGATACACCATTTGTTGCCTTGTCTGAAGTGAGTTGCTCGTAGAATCCTGTACATGACGGGGTCTCGCATGTTCAAATTTGAGGAGGCCATATTAATTTTAGCACGCAGTGTGCGAGAACCATCTGGGAATTCCCCCGCTTGAATGCGTTCGAATAAATCTAGGTTCTCCTCGACAGTGCGGCTGCGATATGGACTGTTCGTACCGGGTTCAGTTAGGGTGCCTCGATATTCTCTAATTTCGTCTGAGCTTAGGTCACATACGTATGCGACTCCCTTTTTGATTAGCTTCACCGCATACTCGTAGAGTTGTTCAAAATAGTCCGAGGCGTAGAGTTCTCGATTTTCCCAATCAAATCCGAGCCATCGAATNTCTTCCTTTATTGATTCCACATATTCTATNGTTTCNCCTATGGGATTAGTGTCNTCGAATCGCAAATTGCAAAGCCCNCCNAAATCCGCGGCAATACCGAAATTAAGGCAAATGGAGGTAGCGTGCCCAATGTGCAGATAGCCGTTTGGCTCCGGTGGAAANCGTGTATGGACCCGTCCTTCATACTTGTTGATTCTGATATCTTCTTCAACGATCTGCCTGATAAAATCGGTGGGAACGGCAGGATTCCTTACCGATAAGCTTTCGGTGTGCGTGTCGATCTCCTTCTTAGCTGNTTTACTCTCCACGCTTTNTCTCCTCTCTTGTTATGTAATTACTAGAGTGTTTTGTGGCATTCATATTTAAACNAACATAACTGTTGCTTCCACATCATTAGTTTCTTAGGCTAAAAAGTGTTACCTTTTGACCAGTTTCGTAGTTAGTTATTGTGTAGGGATTGCAATTGCAAAGCATATCAAATCTCTAAGGGTTGTGTCAATTAGAAAGCAAGGTTTCAAGACTGAGGATTTGATATTAACATTGCTGAAATTTTAACTTGCATTGATTCAAATAGCCGACGATTGTAAACAACTGAGGAAGCGTTAAATATGTCAATCAAAACCCATCCCCATCGAGCTAACCTTTATGAGCAGGCTCTTCTGCTAGCTGATGCACATTCACGCCAGAGTAATNTTGGTGACCGATGGGTGGTGTTCATCGATAACCTCGCACNCATCTGTGATGAATTTGCACATAGNACTAACATCGATNAAAGANACTGGATCAGCTTGATTTCAACACCAATGAAATCCTAATAAATCAAATTGGGGTTGACAAACATTGGACTTTTTGTTAGGTTGCAGGTATGGCTAATTTACCTAAATCTGCATTGCTAACAGAAGAGCATNTGGCATTGTTCGTTGACTATTATGAACTAACGATGGGGCAGGCTGATTTCGATAGTGGTAAGAATTCTATATGCACTGAAAATTATTTTGCGCGTGCTATCCCGCAAGGGGAATACTTGATCGCTGCAGGTCTTGAGCAGGTTATCCANTACATTCTGAATCTGCGTTTTTCTGAAGNTGATTTGCAGTGGCTCCAAAGTAGTAAATCCATTCCCGAAATGAGTCCTCGTTTCGTTGATTACCTNCGTAATTTTAAGTTTGATGGTGANGTTTANGCTGTTCCGGANGGAACNATTGTTTTGCCAAACGAACCTATCATTAACATTACTGGGAACTCAATTGATATACAAATTTTCGAAACTTATTTGTTGAGTGTAATGAATTTTCAAACGCTAATAGCTACGAAAGCGTCCCGTATCGTAAATGTCTCAGGAGGNCGCACTTGTTTTGACTTTGGTGCTAGGCGTGCTCACGGGCGTGATGCCGCGGTCTTATCCGCAAGGGCAAGTTTCATTGGGGGAATATCAGCTACTTCTCTAGTGATTGCAAGTCGATACTTTGGTATCCCTTACGTTGGAACACTCGCACACAAATTTATTCAGGATCGATTTTCCGAACTCGAGGCTTTNCGCGATTATGCAATGTCCTTTCCTCATAATACCATACTTTTAATCGACACGTATGATACGGTTCAGGGCGCCAAACATGCTGTAACTGTTGGTCAGGAAATGAAAGCCAACGGGCAAAAGTTAATAGGTGTTCGGTTGGATAGCGGGAATTTGCTAGAACTTAGTAAGCAGGTGAGGTTCGTTCTAGACGATGGTGATCTGGAGGAGGCCAAAATTTTTGCTAGCAATGACCTGGATGAATTTGAAATCGATCGCTTATTAAAATCGGGTGCTCCCATAGACGGATTTGGAATTGGGACGCGTTTGGCTACTGGTGCGACATTAGATCCAATT
The DNA here is from genome assembly GCA_002697225.1 of Candidatus Poribacteria bacterium. The sequence continues at coordinate 4,715 of NZUQ01000028.1, read as the reverse complement.
TCTGGCAACAGTGGAGTCTCAGCATTGCCTGGTGTGTATAAACACGTCGAAAAAATTGAAGGAGATAAAACCATATTTACNTTGAAAATGAGCAACGATATGGCAAAATCAACCTTACCTGCCAAGAAGCAGGTTCAACGGTTCACTGACCCAGATCAATATTACATTAAGGATAAAATCTGTTTATGGAATGAGGTTGATCAGGGCGGNCTACTAATTCCAATTGTCGAAAAGGGCAAACTTGTTTACGATTTNCCNACTTTGCAAGAGATTCAGATTCAAACTCAAAGCAATCTCTCACACTTACCGAATAAGCATAAAACCTTGTATCAACCTGCCACTTATCCTGTTACCCTAAGTGAAAAATTAAAGAATCTCCAACAAGAATTAATAAGCGAAAAGCAGTCAAACGCATCGTAACCATTCGTCTATAGAAAGTAGAAATGATTTGTNGGGCCATGGCCGTGGCCTATTGCGAGGGAATGACGAATGGCATTCGTAATATAATCCTTGGCTGATTCAATGCTAGAGAAAAGATCTTTACCCAAACCAAGTTGTGTTGCAATTGCTGCGGAGTAAGTACAGCCCGTGCCNTGTGTGTTCTTAGTATTTATCCGTTCTGACTCGAAAAACTGNAACTTGTTTTCTGAGAACAATACATCAATTGACGTTTCATCTTCCATGTGGCCACCTTTTACTAAAACGCTGTGACAACCAAGTTGATGGATTTTTTCCGCCGCAACTTTCGCCTCCTTCACATTCTGAATTTTCATGCCAGAAAGAAGTTGGGCTTCATGGACATTGGGAGTTAAAACTGTCGCTAATGGAATAAGATTGGAAATGATTGTCTCGATTGCAGATTCCTGCAAAAGCGGAAACCCACTTTTCGAAACCATCACTGGATCAACAACTATTTTGGTGGGAGAATGCTGATGTAATTTCTTGGCAACAACCTGCACAATTTTAGCGCTTGATAACATGCCGGTTTTTACCGCTGAAACCTCGAAATCCGAAAAGACCGCATCGATTTGTGCCTCAATTATCTCGATTGGCAGATCAAAAGCACTGGTCACTTCACATGTGTTTTGTGCGGTTACAGAGGTGATTACGGACATCGCAAATCCCCCGTTAGCATGGATCGATTTGATATCCGCCTGAATCCCCGCTCCACCACCGGAGTCAGANCCCGCAATAGTCAGAATTTGCTTCATGTTTTAATTCTGATCTAAAGTATCTATTTGGTCANTTCCTGAGTGATTAGAAAATTCTGGTCGAAATTCTTCAAGCAATCGCTCAACTTGATTTCGTTCGAGGNCCTCATGAACTGGTACATTGCTCATCTTCCAATCTGCTTGCCAAAGCTCGTTGGAATAGNCATTATCAAAATTAAATTCAGCGCCATACCNTTCNGTTTCTGGAAACAGATNGGTCACTGGATCTTCTGATCCAATGATGCTACTTAGAGCCTTGAAAATTTCTTCATTTTCATTTGATATTGTAGGATGGGCCGATTCAGGCTCGAACGTATTAAATGAAAGNTCAGGATTGATGTCTGTGCTGCTAGGGACAGATTCACGTGTCTGATTTAGTTGCTGCTTGTATTTGGTCTCCGATGTTGTGGAAGGAGCAANCTTAGTTTCGTTAGTCGAATTTAGAAATTGACGTTGACTCTTGGTGACAACTTGATTCTCAGGTTCCTGCTGAGGTTGGAATACCAACTTGACTAGGTTTCGGACTGAGGTTACCATCGAGTAGAGAACTGGATTAAGACTTGCAGTTGATTGGATTTGTATCAAAGCAAAAAGGGCGAATAATGTCAGCAACGTGATAGTAAACAATTTAATATTCATTATCTTGATCTTGGCTCGATATTCTTTAACAATTAGGGAACGAATNTATGATTATGAAAACCCTTTTTTTGTTTCCAGCACAATCGTAAATTGAGAATGACTGCTATTTCAACTAAACCTAAGTATACCTCGAATTTTATCATGTTTGCCAATTATTTGAATTTTTCTCGACATAATGACGATATATTCAGCAAATAGTTTTAACGACGATCAACCATACATCTTAAGGGCTCTTATCAAGGGCATCGCCAAATTTCACTTGACATTTTACATGCTGTAAAATATTATTGTCTATGGAATCTGTTTTAGGAGAGAACCAAATTGAATTGGTTAATTTTCCTGTTACCTCTATGAGTGAGAAAAGGTAAGGTAATATATAGGAATTTATTTGTTTCTAACTTTATGTGCATCTCAATTTTTTGAACATATAGGCAGAGTAAGTTGGAGANATTCCTAAAAAAGCACCATGCACAATTCGTTCAAGTCAAGGTGATACAACCCACNTTACATTTGGTGCTTGGAGGAAATACGGCGATAAAACCTATTGCTTTTGTTGTCAANAGTGTAAAGTTTTCAAGAGTGTAAAGATAAATTTGATAGGGAATNCTGCAGNCCATNTTCCCTCGGTTNTNCCACGTNNTNCTCCTGCATTTNGTCGTTGAGAATCTTAAGGGTAAGGATATANCCCTGAAATTACAAANGNANGGTNATATNAATTGATTTTTGGGCAACTTGGTGTGTTCCATNTGTNGAAATGGTGCCNGNACNTCAAAANCTAAATAACAAAGTATAAGAAGAGCAAAAAGTTTGTTGTACTAGGCATNTCTATTGATNAAGGNGAAGGCGNCAAGAAAAAGATTAAAAATTTTATCAAAAGCGAAGAAGATTTCTTGCCCGATTCTACATGATGCAAAAAGAGATTCAGCGTTTCAATCTTTCAACTTAAAAGTGGTTCCAGCAATGTTTTTGATCGATACAGAAAAACAAATCGTTGCGCAATGGGCAGGCAAAACTAATCACCAAGAGGTGGAAAAGCACGTTTTAAGCTTGCTTAATGGGAAATAGACCGATTCATAAGCGCTCAATTCGAGGTAAAGTAGCATTGATCAACAAATTCACAACACGGAATAAAGGGCTCCATCAAGTACTTGGTCATCTAGAGCAAGATTTACTAAACTATCTCTGGAATAGTGGTGAAGCTACTGGCCGGCAAGTCTTCGGTGCGGTTTCCCTCCAACGCCAAAATGCGTATCATACCATTTTGACTGTATTGAACCGTATGGTTAAGAAGGGGCTGTTGAGCAAGAAAAAAAAAGCAGGAGTTTTTCATTTTTCTGCTGTTCTTAGTCGTGAAGAGTTCGAGCTTCTTGCTTGTCAACAGGCCATTAAAAGTGCGTTGTCTATTTCTCATTCGAATGCGATTTCGGCTATTGTGAATCTTCTTAGCCAAGATGATCCACAATTGATTGATGAACTTGAATGTGTTATTGAGCAAAAACGCCGCCAGCTGAAGGAAAAGGATTCGGATGAGAAATAGCTTTATTCACCATAAAAGAAAAAATGATGCCAATTTTTTTGGAGGCGTTCTAATCTGCACATTGTTCGCTGGACTGTTGCAGTTAACTGTGTTAACCACCAAAGCACTACATTCGTGTGGTGATTCGATTATTTGCTTTCAAGTTTGTAATTTCTCAGCATATAAAATTCCAATTTGGATGAGCATTGCGGTTGTGGTTGCTGGAATCATTTTTGCTTCTATCCGAATAATAGCACATCTCTACAAAGCGCAGAAGTTTTTGAATCAACTTTCAATTATAGACTCGCTACCTATCTGTTTTTCAATTAATTTTCCAACCAACCGAATCCATGTTTTTCAAAATGATATTATCTGCTGGGCGTTCTCCGCTGGAGTTTTTCTCCCCCAGATTTATTTGTCAACTGGATTGATTCAGCTCATGACAGTGGAAGAAATTCAGGCTGTTCTTAGGCATGAGGTGTACCACTGTCGTCGGTTTGATACTCTACGGAATTTGATAATTAATTTTGTAAGCGATTCTATGTTTTTTTTACCCGTTTTTCGAAATCTCAAAAGAAACTTTCAGATATCAAGTGAAAAAGCAGCGGACCGATTTGCTATACTCTGTGGGAGCTCGCCACTAGAACTTTCGAAGGCTTTAATAAAACTTTTTCGGGTAAGAACCCAAGTCCAAAAATCCATTTTCGTTGCTATCAATCAAGGTAACTTGATTGATAGAATTGAAACCTTGATCAGTAACAATGAAACAGAAAAAGAATCAAAATTCACATTTTCTTTAGCAATTTCATTTTCTTTAGCAATTTCAATATTCGCTGGGACCCCATTTGGGGAGGAATGGCCAATTCCAAATGAAAAAGAATGCGAAATGCAAGTTTGTAACCTTAATTATCAACCATGTTATGAGAAAGGAAACGATCATTAATGAAAAACACTTTTACTCTCCTGTTTATAGTTGTTCTTTGGTTTTGCCAAGTTTTTGTTAAGGCACAAGATAGCTGAGGTGCTTGAAGCAATCCCGTCTTTCCACGCGTGGAGACGGGGGAGGTCAGTTCGGCCTCAAAAACTGAACGTCTGAATTTCTCCCTGAATGTTTTAAGAAGTTTGGATTCTCAAGGAGGACACTTCGAAGATCGAGGACTGGCGCCAAATGGTGAAATTAAGATTAGTCCCCGGCACAGGCACGAAGTATCTCTCGATTTCACCCGTATCCAACTTGGAATCCGGTACTTCATGCGGGACACTTTGGCTCTGTCATTGGATCTGCCATACGATATTAAGAACCAAGAAGCAGAGGTTGATTTTCTGGGAGGAAACCAAACACCAGAAGA
>NZUQ01000027.1 GCA_002697225.1 Candidatus Poribacteria bacterium | reverse complement strand
TTTACCCCCGTAAGCATAATCTCGCCAGTCTTCTTGTTGTGTTTGATCATCAACTGTAGTCTTGNNANTNTCAATGTTCTCATCTGATTCGTCGTTTTCGCCATNGGTTTNCTCNGGATCGTCTAACAGGCTTTTGCCCCCGTAAGCATAATCTCGCCAGTCTTCTTGCGATGCGGAATTTTTCTTTTCTTTTTTCATTGTATCAGCAATTTGGNATGCATTCTCGTCTTCCATATCATCCTTTCGTTATTTCCTTAGNGGNATCTAGANANTGAAATCTTAACTTGTCCCTTTCTCCCATAATGAAAATNGGTATTAGATGTGCTGAAACTAAGCTTAATCTAGGCTTGGCTCTCTTCCACCGACAGATGGGGGTGATAAGATCCGTTGTTGTTGGTCTGTAGGGTTAAAATAGTCTTCAGTCTTATAATATGTTTGTGAAAAGGAAATATGCCCAGGGCTGTATTTGTAAAGGAACGTTCGGCGTTCATGGTCCGCATTCCACGGTGTGGTGCCATGAATGAGTGCTTCGGTAAAAAAAAGAGCGTCACCTGCTTTAGTAACTGGTTGTACCACATATGGTTCTGCACGTTTCAATTCCCGCACGTCAGATGGCATATCTGACAGAAAGTTGGATTTGTGGCTACCTGGTACACAGATAAAGCCACCATCACCGGGGCCTGCGTCGGAAAAAAAGTAAGTTAAGACCGAGAGTCCATTTTGCATAGTACCATTGTGGTATTTGTAAAATTGGCAGCCATTAGCTGTTTCCGGGCCACCATGTAAGTTCCCTNCGTTTTTACCGCGGCTCATGAAAATACAATAATCGTGGTCTAAGCGGAAAGTTGGGCCTAGCAGTTCTTTCAGGTAAGGTGTTACCTTAGGATGATCGATTAACCGTTGGCAAGCTGGATCCCACCTCGAAACGTTAGCTGTTCGCCGTAGTCCTCCTTGGTTATGATCTTTGTCGCAGTAATCACGGGGGAAAATTTGGTCACTGATCTTGTTGATTTTATCAATCTCTACCTTAGTCAGGACATTTTTAATTATAATATAACCTTGTAAATCAAAGATAAATTTTTCTTCTGGTGTCATTATGCTNCCTTCCAAATTATTCAAGAATAAAGTTGCTCCTCAGTGTGGCGGCTTCTTTGGCAAGTTGAGTCATTTTATGTGAATTGGGTTATGATAGTTGATTAGTAGTTCTATAGTTTCGGACAACGATGGGGTAAGGCTCAACAATCAAATACAGATTAACATATTAAAGATGAATTTTCATGTTATACAAGTCAAATTTTGGATTTTAATCAATGGTTATGCATGGACGTGTATGACATCATATGATAGTATAAATCCAAATATATGTAGGATAACTAAGTGTGAATTTTTGGTTTAGGTCTGTGTCACAGCTTTTGTAGAATCATAATGGCAAAAACTACTAATCAAGAAATAATAGAATTTTGGCGTGATAAACCTGCGCCATTGCTGTCAGTTTTACATGATTTTCATGATCGTGATGGATTTATTTCCGATGAGGTGATGCGTCAAGTTTCTGTTGGACTAAAAGTTCCGTTAGCTGAACTTTTTGGAACTATTACTTTTTATCATCATTTCTCACGAATGCCTCCAGGGCAGGATGCACCTCGTGTCTGTATGGGGCCTGTTTGTCTCCTTCGNGGTAGCAAANGGATCTTGAATCAACTGGAAAAAGATGGAGCTGTNCCAATGCCTTGTGCGGGACGGTGTGATGATACTGTGCCAGTTTTGAAAAAGGGTCAAGTCCTGACGGGGTTAGATTCNGGCACATTGTCTATTCAACCGTCACCTTTACCGGAACCAAATCCTGGTGGAGCTGAAGAATGCATTTTTGCNTCCATTCGCGAAATAAATCGCTCATCAATACAGGGTTATCAAAAGTTTGGTGGTTATCAGGGAATTGNTGGAATTGTTGGACGGATGCAGCCTGCTGAAGTTATTGATTTAATTAGCCAAAGCCAATTAGCTGGGCGTGGAGGAGCAGGTTTCCCAACGGGGTTGAAATGGAAATCAGTCGCAGAGGCAGAAAATAATCCTAAAACTGTAGTTTGTAATGCTGATGAAGGCGAACCGGGATGTTTTAAGGATCGAGCTATTCTAGATTATGACCCGCATGCTGTTATTGAGGGGATGATTATTGCTGCATATGCTACAGGTGCAACTAGAGGTTTCATATATCTTCGGTACGAATATCCTGAGACTTTCAAAGTGCTTGAATGTGCTATAACTGAAGCTAGAAATGCGGGTTTGTTGGGAGATAGAATTCTTGGTCAAGAATTCAGTTTTGAAATCTATTTGCGTCGTGGCGCAGGGGCGTACATTTGCGGTGAAGAAGGAGCGCTTCTAAACAGTCTTGAAGGCAAACGCCCATTCCCGCGAAATCGACCACCGTATCCCGTAACTCATGGCTTTGAGAATTTACCAACGGCTGTAAATAACGTAGAGACATTGGCTGCGGTACCACCGATTGTTAATCGCGGTGCTGAGTGGTATCAGAACCTTGGGGTCAATGGACATGTTGGTACTAAGATTATCAGCCTTTCTGGTGATGTTCAGAAACCTGGTAACTATGAAGTCCCAATTGGGTTACCTCTGAAAACACTTCTCTACGATTGGGCAAGTGGACCGCTTACGGGTAGATCTATTCAGGCGGTGACGATGGCAGGTGTTTCTGGCGGTTTTCTTGCAGAGGAGGATTTGAATATTACTTTGGATGATCCTTCCATCAAAAGTAAGGGATCGTATCTGGGGTCAGGGGGAATTATCGTTTTTGATGATAGTCGCGATATGGTAGAGATTGCTTGCAATATTATGAAGTTCTATGCTGAAGAATCCTGTGGGAAATGTTTCCCGTGTCGGATTGGTACGCAACGTTTAGTTGAACGTTTGGAAGGTAAAGCCGGTCCTAAGGAAGTGAACTTATGGTTGAAAGAAGTTGAAGATATTGGTCAGACTATGCAGGCAATTAGCGCATGTGGTTTAGGAATATCGGCACCATTGATTACGGAAAGTTTAATTAGGTACTTTCCCGATCAAGTCGTCAGGCATGCAGAATCAGGAAAATCATAGCTTGTAGTTCAACTCAGAGGTTATAAGAATGAGCTCANCCAAGATTAAGCAACGATGTAATACAGTAAAGCTTGATGGTGAAACGGTCACGTTTACTGAAGGTGAAACAATCTATGAGGTTGCTAAACGGCAACAAAAGAATATCCCAACNCTGTGTTATGACCCTCGTTTGAAACCTTTTGGCAGTTGCAGGCTGTGCGTTGTCGATCTTGAGGGGGNCCGNAACCCTGTTGCTTCTTGTACGACTTTAGTGACACCAGAGATGGTTGTTAGCACATCTTCTGAAAGGGTCAATAAGTATCGTAAGATTCTGTTGGAAATGGTTACGTCTGAGAATCGTGGCCGACTTGATGTCGATTCGTTACGTGGATATGCTTCTCATGAGTTGAAAGTGCTTGTAGATCAATACCAATCTCGAACTGAACGGTTTGAGGGAGAGCACTCAGGTGTGAGTAATCAAGATGACGATAATCCGTTCATTCTTCGAGATTATGATCTCTGTATTTCATGTTATAGGTGTGTCCGTGTTTGTGCTGAGCAAGAGGGGGATCATGCCATTAATATCATAAACAGAGGATTTGATTCCCAGATTAGTACAGAGTTCAATGGGATACTGAAAGACTCTGCTTGTACTTTTTGTGGCCAGTGTGTTCAGACCTGTCCTACGGGAGCACTGGCAGATAAAAAAGCGATTCGCAGTGCCCACTTAGAGGGGGAAATTGACAAAACTCGGTCGATTTGTCCTTATTGTGGTGTTGGTTGTTCAGTTGATTTACTGACCAAAGGAGAGAAACTGGTTGGTATTCAGCCGGCTATGGATGGGCCAGCAAACAAAGGGGCCTTGTGTGTAAAAGGACAATTTGCCTTCGATTTTGTGCAACATCCGGATCGTCTAACTACACCCTTAGTTCGTGGGCAGGATGGGTGCCTTCACCCGGCGAGTTGGGATCAAGCTCTAGACCGAGTGGCTGAAGGGTTTCGTAAGGTTGTTCAAAAACATGGTAGACACAGTGTCTATGGTGTAGCATCGGGCCGTGCCCCCAGTGAGGCAGCCTATCTAATGCAAAAGTTTATTCGCGCAGGTTTTGGAACTAACTATATCGATAACTGTAGCCGTGCTTGACATGCTCCAACAGTTGCCGGTCTGGCAACGACAATAGGTCGCGGTGCCATGTCTAATCCTCTAATTGACATGGAGAAACCAGACGTTATTTTTTGTATTGGTACCAATATGACGGAATGCCATCCAGTGGCAGCTACCGGTCTCAAGAAAGCAATTGATCGTGGAGCCAAACTAATTGTGGCTGATCCCCGACGAATTGGGCTCTCTGATCTTTCCGACTTATACTTGCCGCTGCGTGTTGGATCGGATGTGGCTCTTCTTCTTAGTATGGCGCATGTCATTGCTAGGGAAGGTTTGATCGACCTGCAGTTCGTTTCAAATCGAACCACGGCTAGTGAGGCTTTTCTCGCGCATGTCAAGCAGTTCCCACCGGAATGGGCAACTCAGATTACTGGAGTGCCGGCAAAAGATATTGAGACAGCGGCAATTTGGTATGGCTTGGCTGATAGAGGTGCAATTTTCTATACACTTGGTATTACGGAGCACATTTGTGGAGTAGATAATGTACAGTCTCTTTGTAATTTGGTTTTGATGACTGGAAACATTGGACGTGAAGGTACTGGTATTAATCCTATGCGAGGTCAGAATAATATTCAAGGAGCTGGTGATAGTGGAGCAATCCCCAATAACTATCCTGGGTTTCAGCCAGTTACTGACCCCCATAACCAAGCAAAATTTCAAGAATTATATGGTACTGAGATTGACTTGGAAAAGGGAATTACTAAAGTGGCAGCTCTTGATTTGTGTGGAGATCAGATAAAGGCGATGTTGATTAACGGTGAGAATACGTTGATCTCCGATCCGGATCGGCAGCACTGCGAGCGCGCACTAAATAGTTTAGACCATTTGGTGGTTATTGATATCTTCTTAACTGAAACAGCGGAGTTAGCTGATGTTGTTTTGCCGGCAACCGCTTTTGCAGAAACAGATGGTGTTGTGACTAATACCGAACGTCGCGTACAACGTGTTCGGGCTGCGGTNCCTTCACCAGGAGAGGCAAAACCGGATTGGTGGGTTATCAGTCAGATTGCCCAGAGGTTGGGAATTCCTGGGTTTAATTACTCGGAACCGAGGGAAGTGTTCAACGAGCTTTGTAGCGTTTCACCAATATATGCGGGATTAGATTGGGATCGAGTTGCTCAAGGTGAATACCATTGGCCGGTGCCAGATATTGGACATCCCGGAACACCTATTCTTCATCAGGAAGAATTCGTCAATGGACTTGGTGTTTTNTCANTNGTCAACTANCGTGANCCTCAAGAAACAATCAGCGCGGAATTCCCAATTTGGTTGACTACGGGACGTCGATTAGCTTCCTATCATACCCGAACTCAAACAGGTCGTGCGGAAGGTATTGACTATTTGCTGGCTGAAGAAGCTCTTGAGGTTAATCCACTTGATTTACAGGAATGGGGGTTAGATGATGGAGCGTGGTGCCAGCTGGCGAGTGTACGAGGTAGTGTCAAAATAAGGATTAAATCGACTAATCGGTCGCCGCGTGGTACTGTTTTTGCCAGTTTCAGTTTCAGTGATGTTCCTGTAAATATCTTAACTGGGTCAGGCTATGATCCTATTACCGACACAGCTGAACTCAAAGTTTGCCCGGTTCGAGTGGATCCGCTGTAGAGGATATTAAAACAGATGTTTCCCCAAAACGCTGAGCGCAGCATAATGATTGGTTAATTAAAAATGTCCCATCTAAGTCAGATTAAGCGGAAGATTTGGTTTGCTAGTGAAGGTAGTATTGAACATAAAAATGATCTGGTTGCTGCCGAGGAGCCGTTAGAAATTAAGTTATCCTCCAAAAAACAATCGCGCACGATCGCAATAACAATGCGTACACCAGGACATGATTATGATTTGACTGCTGGGTTTTTATACAGTGAAGGCATTCTGAAAGATCGGCGTGACTTTTTGCAGATGAGCTATTGTGTTGGAGAAGATAGACATCTTCAGGAGTATAATCAGATTCGGGTAGAATTGCGCCGAGATGATTTGGCAGATCTTCCTCAGTTGGAGCGACACTTTTTTACCNATAGTGCCTGTGGTGTTTGTGGGAAAACTATGATTGAAGATCTGCAGCGTCGAGACATTCCTCCTGTATCGTTGACTACACCTATTCATGATGATGTGATTCANAGTTTGCCTGTNGCACTGAGAAAATCTCAAAAAGTATTTGACCGCACTGGGGGGCTTCATGCAGCTGCTCTTTTTGATTTAGATGGAGTATTGATAGCTGCTAGGGAAGATATTGGTCGCCATAATGCTACCGANAAACTATTGGGNTGGGGGCTTCTCAATGATGAACTTCCATTTCGGAATCGAATTCTAATGGTTAGTGGTCGGGCCAGCTTCGANTTACTTCAAAAGTGTGCAGTAGCAGCGACTCCGGTGTTTTGTGCGGTTTCTGCACCAAGTAGTNTAGCTGTAACATTAGCACAGCATTTTAATATTACACTGATTGGGTTTCTANGGGACAAACGGTTNAATATCTACACAAATCCNCAGAATATCAAAATTTGAATATTTCTTATAGTAGACATGCGACAATCTCAAATAACAGAGACCGTTGAGAACCTTGATTCGATTGATGTTTCAGGNCAACCTTTTTTGCACAAAGCCATAGTGCATCTTAAGTCTTGCTGGGATCAGCATCAGATGGTAGATAGGAATGAACGTTATAGAGATCTACTGTTGGCTTTGGGTGAATCTGTTTTTACATATGTTAATACTAGCGAAATTGAGTCTGCGTTTGTGCAATTGTTGCCGGATGTTCTGCTTTTGTCGAGTAGCCGATTCGGTTTTCTAGCGGAAGTGTGTTACAGCTCGGCTGATCGTCCCTATTTGCAATCGCATGCGGTAACAAATATCTATAAACCAAGATACAATCATCGTGATATTTTGACCAATTTGCAGTTTCATAATCTGGAGACTCTAAATGGTGCTATCTTNACTAGCCGGAATCCCGTTTTGTCCAATAGNCCCCAGCAAGANCCNCGTAGTGGTGGNGTTCCGTTTGGGCATCTGAAGATTGATGCTTTTCTNGGGTTGCCGTTTCTGGTNGNNGGNGAGCTTGTCGGTGCCTTGGCATTAGCTAATTGTCCTGATGGCTATCTCGAAACAGAAATACAATTTNTTTCTCCGCTATGCATTATAGGTGGATTGATAATTAGCGACTACCGGCATNAAAATTAAATTNTGAATCAAAAAAANCTAGAAACTATCTGTGTTTACTGTGGTTCCAGTTCAGGGATTCAACCTGAATATGTGGAGGTCGCGAAATTGCTGGGCGAGGTAATAGCAATTCGTCATCTTAGTTTGGTTTANGGTGGATCTAATATCGGATTGATGGGGATCGTTGCTAATGCNGTTCTTGAGAACGGTGGGAAAGTGATCGGTGTTATTCCCAATTTGTTTGCCGAAAAAATCACTCATNGGGAATTGACTCAGATTTATCAAGTCGGTTCAATGCATGAAAGAAAACATAAGATGTTTGAGTTGTCGGACGGNTTTATCGCCTTACCTGGTGGTTTGGGNACGGTGGAGGAGATTCTGGAAATCTGGGCATGGTCACAACTTGGTATTCACCAGAAGCCTTGTGGCTTTTTAAATACTAACGGGTACTATAACAAATTGCTGGAGTTTTTTGATCATGCTACTACACAAGGTTTTTTTAAACTGCAACACCGGAATATTATATGCGTGGCAGATAAACCTGAAGAATTGCTGGATCAGTTTTAAGTGAAGTGGGAAATCGATTTGCTCATTGAAAGTAACCCTTAGTTTCTAAAATAAAGTGGATCAAATGCAGAAAGTTAATCTTCAGGAAATCTCACAAGAAGAAGTGGTTTGACCTGGAAGTAAATATCGTGTGTTTCGTCGTCACATTTCGCAGCATTTGCGAGCACAGGATAAAGATGATANNGAACCTCCATATGAAATTGAGCATGTGGTATTATCCCCTGGTAAAAAATTTCCTTATTATGCACATACATCTTTCTGGGAACTTTACTATGTTCTAAGTGGTATCGGAAAGATATGAACGGATACCGGAGTTTTAGGCGTTGGTGATAGTATTATGTGTCCTTCTGGTGAAGCCCGCCAAATTATAAATGATAATGGTTCAGATCCAGCCTATTTGGTGATTGCTAAAAACATGCCATTTAATCAATGTTGTTATCTTAATAGTGATAAGATGTGGTTTATGGGCCTAGTACTTAAAAGTGAGCGTGGACTAACTTTTGTATGGAATGGCTTTCCCGCTGATTATTGGGACGGTGAAGAATAACTGATTAATATAGGCTGAATGGTAGGTGTAGTTTTGTTAATGTGTCTATCCTTAGAGATATATCAACCAATTTTAGTAATTGATTTTTGTCGTGTTGGAATTATTGTAGGTAGTGTTTGTATACAAGCATATAGATTGGGGAATTAAGGAATTAATGGTTGTTTCAGTTTAGTACAATTTCTGGAAAGAAAAGCAGAATTTCGCTTAGTGGGAGCGATGAGAATTTGTGAAAAATCGAATTTAATATCGGTGTCGTTTTGTTAATGTACATAAATGTCTGGCTACAATTAAAGACAGGTGGGTTCAAAGCTACCATGTTCGTTTAAAGGTGTATAAAATTGTATTTTATTCTGCAGATGAGCTTTTTGATTTGCTTTTTTTTTATGTTTTCATGTTCGTCCTTAGTATCAATTGAGGAACCAGAGGATCTTAGGATACCTGATGTTGACTACACTCAAATAAAGAGTCAAACGCTAATCAAAGAAGACACTAGAGATCTGCTTCGTATTGCTGAGATTGAAGAGGAAGAAGATTATGTAGCAGAAGGAAGACAGGAATCAACTGATCAAGAAGCAGTTACGGAGATTGTATTAGATAGTGGTGATTCGATTAATCCGGATTTCGATTATGATAGTGTGATAGCAAAATTTCGGAAAACTGAGGTGCCAGCTGTTCGTTATGAGATTAGAGGTGAGGTTGCGGGCCGTAATGTTCTTCATATTCCTAGGGTATCGGTGGTAGGGGAAGGACTCCAAGGTAAAAGTGTTAAACTGCATTTTAATGTTAGGTCTGATGGTATCGTTTATGACGTCCGCACAATCGAATCTCCTCATCAAGAATTGGCGGAAAAAGCTATAAACTTTGTCTCTCAGTTCCTTTTTAACCAGAATCGTGGAGAACAATCTGGTGAAATTAGAATTCTTTTTATAAAACCGGATATTTCCAAGAATTGAGGAGGTAGTTTATTGCCATCGACCTCTCGTGTGAGCGGAAAAGACTGTTGCTCTGTTTTTTTAATTTTAAAAGTGTATCATTCAAATCTACCTTGGGGTAAACGGTAATCTGAATGGGTTTTTTGCTTGGCGTTTGGGATCGAGTGAGTTTTTGGTTTAATTGATGCTGTATTCTATGTACATGCCGAATAAAGGGTTGGATTAGGAGCCTTTGTTCGTTGAGTCCTTATGATAAAGGAGAAATGGTTTTGCAAAGGCGGAAGTTTTTAAAGGTAGCTACGGGTAGCGTTGTTGGTACTGGATTAGGCCTTCAACTGCCACTTGATTCGCAGGCGGCTGTACACGAAATTGATCTCCGCGATCGCGAAATTCCCAAGCGCCAACTGGGACAGACAGGTGAGATGGTTACGATTATCGGTTTGGGAGGTGCCCATATTAGCATGGGGCCAGCTAGCAAAGATGAGTCAATGGCTCTCCAAATTGTTCATCGTGCCATCGAACATGGTATTAATTTTTTTGATAATGCGCATTCTTATGGCGATGGACGGAGCGAGATCTTGATGGGGAGAGCCTTGAAAGGACATCGAGAGAAAATTTTCTTGATGTCAAAATCTGATAAACGTAGTGCTAAGGCTGCACAAGCAGAGTTAGACTTGAGCTTGAAACGGTTATCTACTGATTATCTTGATCTCTGGCAATTTCATAATGTGACTTCGGTAGAAAATACTGAGCAGATCTTTTTCAAGGATGGTGCTATGGAAGTTGCGCTGAAAGCAAAGGAATCCGGAAAAATTCGTTACATTGGTGTCACGGGACATCGAGATCCTGCCGCACATTTGAGGGCTATAGAATTGTACGATTTTGATACAGTCCAGATGCCACTGAATGTGGTAGATAGGCATTATCTCAGCTTTGAAAAGCAGGTTTTGGGAAAGCTAGTTGAGAAAGATATCGGGGTTTTAGCCATGAAGAGTTTAGCCATGGGTGAAATTGCAAAACAAAAGGTCTTTAAAGTTGAAGATGCCCTTCGATATGTGTGGAGTTTGCCAGTAAGTGTTCTAATTTCTGGCTGTGACTCACCTGAAGTATTAGATCAGAATGTTGCATCGTCCAAAATTTTTCAACCTGTTTCAGTTGATGAGAGAGTAGACATTTTGGATCGAACTGAGGTGCACAAAGGCACCGGTGTTGAGAGATATAAACGAGATATTTGAGGCTTCGGCAAGTTGGTGTTCAAGAACGAGCTTATATAGATCAAAGCGGTTTTAGGATTAGGCTAACAATTCAATCTCAATTGGGATCAACAGCGATGCGTTTTCCAATACCTGTCAGTAAACGTCCTCCGTCAACGACAAATGCTGTGCCAGTGACAAATTCTGCGTCCTCGGAGGCTAGGTACGCCACGGCTTTTGCAATATCTTCTGGTTGACCGGCACGTCCAATAGGGAGTTCGTCAGCCCAACGGTTGAGAGTACGTTGCTTATCTTCAGTTGATGCCAGAATCATTGGTGTAGCTGTTGGTCCTGGACAGACAGCATTAACGCGGATATTTTGCTCAGCGAAATCCAGTGCCATGCACTGTGTTAAGAGAATGATTCCTGCCTTGGACGCGCTGTAGACGGAATAACCACCTCCACCGGATATGCCGGCTGTAGAAGAAGTGTTGATGATGACACCGCTTCCTGCCTTTTGCATTGCTGGAATAGCATACTTGGAAACTAGGTAAACGCTTTTTAGGTTAATATTGATAGTTCTATCCCAATCAGCTTCGGAGATAGTNGTGACATTCCCAATGACNAGAANCCCNGCGTTATTNTGTAGNATATCCAATCGNCCATGGTGTCGNAGGGTTTCTTCAANTAGGTGTTTGGCTTGATCTGATTTTGAAACGTCAGTTTGAACGAAGGTTGCCCTCTGGCCTTTTTGGTTGAGTTTTTCTGCCAAAGATTGACCGTCAGGGTCTGTGTCAGCGATAATCACTCTTGCTCCTTCATCAATAAAAAGNTTGACTGTAGCGGCGCCTATGCCTGAAGCCCCACCCGTGACGATAACGGATTTTTCTTGAAATCTCATGCTGTTTTCTTTGTCCTTATATGTATATAGTAATTTAAGAAATTGTTATCTATTGAAGAAAAAATCTTCGGCCGTTTTGCTTAGTATCTGTTTTTTTATCTGATTTGCTCAAGAAATTTGCCTGATCTTGGATCAAGGCAATTGATAGCGGGTAATCTTTAGTTGGGTCTTGCATTACTATTGGTCCTCCACTGTCGCTTTCCCACATGCATNTTTCTGGTCCGAAAGTGTCAACAACCTTCCGAATTAACGGTAATAGATCCAAGTAGGGAGGTCGTCCGTTGCCTAAAGCTTGAAANGGTCCAAGTTTGACCATTACCCGATTGTGCTTGGCCATGCGATATAATAGCTCAAGTTCTGATTCTGGCAATATGCCGTTTTGGGTGCGAATTCTGCAAACATGATCTAAGATTACCGGTGTTTCAGGGAACTGGGTGCACATCCGGTCTAGCTCAGGTAGGTCATCGGTGCCCANCAGGAAGCTAAGTGCGAGGTTATGNTGTGCCCCTGTTTGAAACATCTGTTCGTACCCTGGGTGATCTAGCCACCGTGCTGGGTTACCAATTGGTTGTCGGGCTGTTTTTCCTCCTCGTATACGAAATGCATAGATCCCACCTTGTGCNAGTGCGACCATTGTCTTTTCTGGACTTGGAAGCGAGACATCGGTAATAGCTGGAACAATGCCGGTGCCAACGAAAGTTTCTGGATCGTCAGCAATTAAGTCAAGAATATAGCTNTGGTCCAGNCCATACCAGGTCATCTGAACTAAGTTCAGCCGCACTTTNCCAACCGATTGGCTGTACTGAAAATNGGTTTCTGGTGTGAAGGAGGGTTGCCACAAATCGGACTTTTTAAAGCCGGGAGCTAGGGGATATCGATNTNTATCTGCGGACCAAACGTGAACGTGGGCATCGATAATTTGGCTTGGTTCTTTCATCGATTTACCAGTTTCTGTTTGGTCTTTTTTCTGTATGCTTTGNTGGCGGNATTTAAAGTTTTGATGACTTCTTGNGGAAGGNATAACTGCGTTCCCGCGAGATTCTGATCCACATGTTCAGNGGATTCAGCCCCGGATAGAACAGTGGTGACTTCTGTGTGTGTCAATACCCAAGCCACACANAGNTCTGCGCGAGTAACATGAAGGNTNTGGGCTGTNTGATCGANTACTNGNACTAATTCTATCAGNGGAGAANTNGGCTNAATCTGTTTCTTTGGGGAAAGNTTCCCNGNATCTAGAGGNCTGAAGGCTATAAATCCCAGTTTNCTTTGACGAATAATNGGAAACATTTCTCGTTCAAGCTGANTNGTACGGGAGCATCCCTCNGNATCAANNGACTCTCCGGNAATATTGTAGTAGTCTTCGATTCCNGCTATGGGNGCTTTGGTTGATTTCTTCCCGACTGTGACAAATTGNNTTACTTGTTTCGCTGAGTGATTGGAAACTCCCCAGTAGCGAATTTTNCCTGATTGTACNAGTNTATCCATGGAATCTACAATGTCGTCAATCGGAGTGCNCTCNTCTGGNTGGTGTAGCAGATATAGGTCAATGTAGTCGGTTCCCAAGCGNTTNAGNCTCTCTTCTGCTTGCTCGAAAAGGAAATGACGAGTGANATGTGCTGGTTTNNTTNNATGCTCCGCAGCCTTGGGGGGATGGGATGCTGCCACTTTGGTGCAGATGGTTACCTGTTNNCGTTTGCTCGCNATTGCTTTTCCTAGTGCCATTTCTGANCCACCCCATCCGTAAGCATTGGAGGAATCGAAAAAATTGATTCCCTTCTCAAGNCAATGTTGCAAGACACGCTGTNCTTGAGGATCGTCAGCTGTCCGTGGAAGATGTCGAAATGCTGTTCCTTGGCAGAGTCGGGAAACGTATAGATCCGTTTTCCCAAAACGAGATTTCATCTTTNAAATTTGATATCACTTGGGATTTTAAATTAGTTTGTATCAGAGAGTTGGAGTGTGAATAAACCGAAATTACNCTGTGGTTGTGGGGACTGAGTTGTTGACCTGTTTGATAATTATATAGTTTGAGAACTATTTCAATGTCTTGTTCTAATTGGCGGTAAATTGATCAATTACTTGAAGATTTNATCTGAATATTCTTNCATGGTTTTTACTTTGACCCAGATTGAGATTAATTTTTTGAGGGGAGAAACAGGTAACAGTCCAAGTGTTTTGCCTAATCCCTTTGCCATCAAAGGGCCAGACAGCAACAGCAGTTTGGNGGTCAATTGTGCTGTAACCTTGAACAGACAATACTAACCCTAGCNTGAACAAATAGACATATGTTAAGGTCAATTTGTTTTTTTAAATGTATACATATTTTCTTCAGTAAAATGTGTTGGATGTGTTTACTCGTGCAGATAGACTGTGTAATTCGTATATGTTATTCTATCATGCAATTATGTTGTTGCAATCAAATATGTTCTTATCAAACGATTTCTAGTTTTACTGTGGAAATTGTCAGGAAAAGTTGTACGGGGCTAGATTCTGAACGTGTGTTTTGGTTAGCTAATTGGTTGAAGCTTCATTTTCGATTGAGGAATATCGATTTTGAATTAATTGGTGCATTTGCGCTTTGGAGGGTAAGATAGCTTTTTTGTGAAATCTCTTCTGGTAGCGGCGCAATTAAATGGGAATATGGTTAAAAAAAGCTAGGACATATATTGGCTTAGACCGTCTTGAAACTAGTTCGGAGTTTCGAGCAATCATCAAATCACAAGTATAGAAAGTAATAGTGATCCAGTGGGGATTTTTATTTCTGAAATCGAACCATGTTTTCAACCTACACTGATATTCTTTGATGTAGGTTTAAGCTGTCAATTGATAGTTACGATTTAATGAAATGGTATAGGAGGTTTGAATGAATAAACCAAATTTTATTATGTTTCTAACTGATGATCAGGGATATGGAGATTTATCCTGTATGGGAGCGACCGACTTCAAAACCCCACACCTCGATCGCATGGCTGCTAATGGTGTTCGATTTACCGACTGGTATTCAAATTCTCCCGTGTGTTCACCCTCACGGGCAGCCTTGCTGACGGGGCGTTATCCCGGGAATGCTGGCGTGCGCTCAATTTTGGCAGGCCATCGAACCGCTACAGGCTTGCCGACTGAAGTACCAACTCTGGCGGATGCGCTTAAAGAACTTGGTTATTATACTGCTATGTCCGGTAAATGGCATTTAGGGTTGGCAGAAGGCTCTCGTCCGCACGATCATGGTTTTGATGATTGGTTCGGATTCATGGCGGGTTGTATTGACTACTATTCGCACATTTTCTATTGGCAGATGAATCGAGATGGCCGTGCTCAATTCCATGATTTGTGGGAAAATGGGGNCGAGTTTCATCGTGATGGGGAGTATTTTACGGAATTAATCACCGAATATGCGGTGAAATATATCCGACGATCTATGCAATTGGGAAAACCTTTCTTTCTTTATGTCCCTTATAATGCACCTCATTATCCAATGCATGCTCCAGAGAAATATGTAAATCGATTTCCTAGTCTATCTTGGGATCGACAGATCATGGGGGCNATGATTTCTGCCGTAGATGATAGCGTAGGTGAAATCCTTAGNGAGTTGGAGCGGCAAGGCCTTTTGGAGAATACTTTTACCTATTTTCAGAGTGATAATGGCCCATCGCGCGAANCGCGCAACTGGATGGACGGCAACCGCGACCCGTATTATGGAGGTTCAGCTGGCAAACTCAAAGGCCACAAAGGTAGCCTTTATGAGGGGGGTATTCGTTCACCAGGTATTATGAGCTGGCCGGGCAAAATTCCGAGTGAACAGGTGATTAGCCAACATGGTATTGCGATGGACGTTTTCCCCACTTTTGTAACAGCAGCTGGGGGGGATCTGTCGAAGTTCGAGTTGGATGGCAAAGATGTCACAGGTATGATTACTGAAGGNTTGGATTCTCCGCACGATGAAATTTTCTGGGAGATGAACAAGCAGACTGCCGTCCGGAGAGGGAATTGGAAATTGGTAATGAACGGACAACTGGTTGAGGGTGCACNAGTGGAGGACGATATTCACTTGGTAGATTTGGAGGTAGACATGGGAGAAAGACGAAATCTTAAGGATGAATATCCCGAGTTGACGACGGATCTTATCGGTACGGCTGAATCTTGGCGACAAGATATCGAGGATCGGTGGTCAAATGAATGGATACCCAAAGCAAATGGAACCACCGGCCANACAAAAGGTTCATAANTTATGTTGTGATTTGTCCCGTTCTACATANACATTATGGTATGTGTGTCACTTTGCACCNTTGNTTTCANATGTTGTTAGGTTTAAGCAGGTTGGGAGGTAACTAGTGAAAAAAATAGTTTTGGTTGGTGANTCAATTCGAATGGGATATCAAGCGTATGTCAGGAAAGAATTGTCNGGACTGTCAGATGTTTGGACCCCAGAGCAAAACGGTGGTAATAGNACTAACATCCAGAAACATCTTAATGAGTGGATAATTTCTCAGGCGGCGGATGTNGTTCATATTAACTGTGGACTTCATGATTTAAAAAGGGATTTTGGTGCTGATGAGACGGTTATCCCATTGCTTCAATATCAAGCGAATTTGCGAGACTTTCTTGAGCGTANCTTGCAGGAAACACAAAGTACTGTCGTTTGGGCGACAACAACTCCCGTAAATGAAATATGGCATCATCAACGGAAAGGTTTTGATCGGTTGGAGTCTGATGTTGTCGCTTATAATGATGTCTCGGTTGAAGTGGCTCAGGAGTTTGGTGTTTTAATTAATGATCTCTTCCAAGTGATTGTTGATGCTGGTCGGGATAATTATCTGTCTCCGGATGGGGTGCATTTTACCGCAGATGGTTGTGATCTANTAGGGAAATCAGTTGTTGATTATGTTAAACCGNTACTTTGTCAGTAANCCAGGGAATAGATGTCGTTTGNTTTTTTTAAGTTTAAGTNTCGTTAGTATGGTAAATAGTATATGAATTTTTTGGCGCATATATTTCTTTCAGGAGATGATGAAGAAGTTATGATTGGCAATTTTATTGCCGATGCAGTTAAAAGAAAAGACTACTTAGGTTATTCCGATGGTATTNTCAAAGGAGTTCTTCTTCATCGCCGTATCGATGCTTTTACCGATAGCCATGTTGTCGTCGGACAGAGTAAGCAGCGGCTAAGACCTAAATACAGAAAGTATGCGGGGGTAATCGTAGACATGTATTACGATCANTTTTTATCAAAGTATTGGGAGAATTATTCAGAGGTTCCTTTGTCCCAATTTGTTGATNATGCCTATGGGGTATTCCAAAGTCGGATTAACTGTTTGCCATCTAGGATACAGTTGATGCTTCCTCATATGATAGAATTTGATTGGTTAACAAACTACGCTCATTTAGAGGGGATTATGGGAGCTCTCAGTGGTCTTTCGCGAAGGACAAAATACGAATCTGGGATGGAATATGCCGTCAGCGATTTGAAACAGGANTATCATGAATACAAGTGTGAATTTGAGTTATTTTNCCCCGAACTGATGGATTTTTCTCGCAAAGAATTGGATCAAAAGTAAAGGAGNACACTTTACTCTTTGCACCCTATGGGTTGTTGTGATACTCCTTTATCAGAAATAATGAGCTCACCAGATAGAAATGCTGATTCCGTTACAAAAACCTCATTCCTACTGTGTTCGTGAGCTTTGATAATAGATAAGCCTTTACTTTCAGCCTGAGGTTGCAAAATCTTTTTGTGATTTGCATTCTAAATAGGAGGTTATTGATGGATTGGAGTACGATGGGCAATGAAGAAAACTACTGCTTTGATGTCGCGGGTTATTTGCATGTTCGTGGGGTTTTGACTNGAGATGAGATTGATGCACTATGTCAAGCGCTAGATGAAAGTGGAANGACCGAAGAAATGTTGGGCTGGCCNGCTCCNTTGCANACTCCNTTTCGGGATCTTTTNGTGCATCCCAGATTGGTNTGGTATCTCAATCANATTATTGGATATGGNTTTCGNNTGGATCANGAACCNAAATTGTTATGTGATTCTACTTGNGATGTGACAGNNCCGCTTGTTGGNGGNGGTGANCCAAGGAACCCNGCCAGAGCCTACTATTTNCAGAATGGGCGNAGATATTGTCAAGCGGTTCANGCTATCTGGGCACTTGCTGATGTGAAAGAAGGTGATGGTGGGTTCGTGATGGTACCGGGTACTCANAAATCCAANGTGGAAANACCTGAGGATGTTGCTATAGGTAGAGATGATATGGGCTTGGTGTTTCAACCGTCGTTAGAGGCAGGTGACCTGTTGCTAGTAGCAGGTACAACTCTACATGGGATGCGGCCATGGAGTGGGACAGGTCCTCAACGANTGTTGAGTTATCCTTATGTTGGGAGAGCTGCTCTTCAGTCTGCTGGTACGGGANCCAAGGCCAAGGAGNATTCTTCGCCTGAATGGCATCGGGACATCTCNGCCGAACAAAGTGCATCNCTTTACCGTCCGGATTATCAAGATTCAGTACCTNCTCCNGTAGTTGTGACGGATGGTGAAATGGTNGAACTCGACGAGTCACGTGAAGTGTTTCACCCCTCAATTTACAAGCTGGATGTGGATTCTGGAATTGATCATAAGGAATTCTATTTTTGGGAGTTGACNGGATATTTGGTGTTGCGTGGGATAATGGACGAGGCGTGGTTGGANGAGGCGAATAATGCTATAGACCAGTTTCAAGACCGAATTGTGGTAGGTGAAGAGTTATCACGAGGGTCAAAAAGCTTGGCAGGAACAGGACGCCCGACACTAGGCGGTTTGCTGGAATTGCCTCAGCCATATTGTAACCCGTTTCGAAAGATGGTGTCTTACCCACCTGTGCAACACCGGTTGAATTGGATGGGAGGTAGTGGTGCTCGAATGAGCGGCCCTACGGTGTTCTGTGCAGTGCAAGGAACCTCTGGGCATTCCCTTCANGATGGGGGAGAACCTATGTATCCACCGATGGGATACCAATTTCAGAGTGGTAGAAGNTACGCGGAGGCAGTGACAATCACTTGGCAGTTGAGAGATGTCCTTCCGGATCTAGGAGGATTTGCCTGTGTTCCTGGTTCACATAAAGCGAANTATTCTTCCCCNCCANGTGTGCGGTCNTATGATNNCCATATGGGATTGGTAAAGCAATTGGTTATGAAAGCTGGTGATGTCCTGTTCTTTGCTGATGGGGCACTTACTCACGGAACCACCGCTTGGAAAAANCCGATTCCTAGAAGAGGGGTTTTGATTAAGTATTCTTCACGTAGNTTCCACCGTAGNGGTGGCGAGATGGTGCATCCTTGGAACCGGTGGAGTCACCATTTAANAGAAGGAATGACAGANGCACAGTTGGCNGTTATGCGTGGAACTGATCGGGATGCTAGACAACATAACGTGCCTCGACTAGAAGTGGAAGATGGTGTTGTTGAAGTTTCCTATGAGCGGGGATCGGCACTTTACAGTGGTGATGCACCGAAGGGACCGGTGGTTGATAAGATATCCCGTTCGTGATTCTCTCGTTTTTGGATGGATTTTTAGCTATGGTAACATTCTGCTTTCGGCCTTTGGTTCACGGAATTAGAAATCACAAGGTTTAAAGTGTCTGTTAATCTGGTTTTCTGACACGCATATGCAAAAAATAGGCAACGACCTGAGCATCCTGTATTTCGGGACATGNNCGAACTGTTTTATCATCTGGACGTGGCTCGTTGACGTATTCNAAAGNGAANCCTGTTTTAATNAANAGGTTTANCCATTGGCTAATTGTTAGTGTGAATTGAGGAATCTTAAACNTCGGTAATCCTGCTTTCATTTCGGGCGGTGCAGTTCCNAAAATCCATTCTTTAATNTTNCCCTTNGGATTTTTAAAGTAATCACCAACTTCAATCGCATAGGTTTGCCCATCCAGATCACGNAGGTTTTGCCGATGTGGTGTGTTAAAACANGGATGTGTAATGGAAAACTGCAGGAATCCGGCGGGTCTAAGCAGACGGTGAATTTCATTTAGAACGCAATCTATTTCAGGAATATCCATCAAACTCATAAAAGCGGTGGCAAAGTCAAACGAACAATCGGTAAATGGTAACTCGACTGCACTGGCAACTTGATAATCAATTCCCAGTTTTTCTTGGTGTTCAAGTTGCTTNGCGTACTCAATGAATATCTCTGAAATGTCGACGGCTTTCATTCGTGCACCNCGCTTTGCTAGCAGTCGTGTATTATGACCTTCGCCACAACCGATATCCAAACCTTGGAGTGATTTAACCTCTGGTAACTTATTGAAAAAAGCCGGTGTGTTGAGGTAATCTCTATAGATATCGAAACCGGAGCGGGCTAATCTTGTCCATGCGCTGGCATTTGCGTCCCAATAGTGTCCAACTTCCTTGTGGTCCATCAACATATTTTTCTTTGATCAATTTAGCNNTTATTAGTTAACTAAAGTTTAAGCTATAGAATTAATTTGGTAGGTATTCCGTAAAATCGATTGTTTCCTCTTGGNTATTATGGTAGGTAATCGGTTTAGGATTTAACCAATTGACAAGATGATCCTTGAAAGAATAGGCAAACAGGTGATTCCCTGTTGGGTTATAGTGGCCGATGAAGTAGCGACTAAAATAATCGTCTACTGATAGACGAAAACTTCTGTAATCTTCTACATGGACGAGGTTCATATCGAAATGTTGAATGTTTTCACCTATAAAAAAATCAACAATTTCTTGGTCGTATCGTTTATGACCTTCGATTAATTGTCGAACCACTCTTGGACATAGTGTAATGACCATCATTTTCTTTTGATGATTTTGACAATAGTCTAAGGCTTCTTTTACAATGTATTTAGTAGCGGAGAAGCCATAAGCGTCCCGTAGCCTGCCGATTGATGCTTTNAGCCTCTCCCTATTGCTTCTATCAATGGTAGATACTCCCAACACTTCAGCTAAAATGTTAAGTTTTTTGGAATCGAGTGTGTCGAAATCGACGTAGTCAAAGAGACTCAGTTGTAACATCAAATCATCTCTTGTTGCCTCTAGCATAAAGTTTGAATCGGTCATCTGGTAAAGGTCTTCTGGTGTTGAAATCAGCGACTTTTTTTNAACAAAATTTCCAGNATTAAGATCTATTTCAAGGTTAGCCCAGAAATTCCCATGAAACATCCGGCCGCCGGCGTGATCCCACCAGCGATGGATTAAAATATGTCGACACCTCAATAGGCTGCGATAGTGATCNTCCCCCCAAATATANAGGATGATGTATTCTGCTCCGTTATCAGTGNCTTCCGTTCGCAACATGCGGCGATAGGCTTGGTAGACTCCATATCCCCCGACACCGAAATTCTGAATTGGNTCNCCTAANTGTGCTGCTAGATACTCTTGCCAAGTTTCTCNATCACTAACTTGATGACATTGGGTGAAGCTGTTACCATAAGTGTTTATTCTGCATGGNCGGACAGAATAAGCGTAAGCTGATCTTCGGCCGTTAGCCTGTACTGTGGAGATAGTGTAACTACCGTCGATGCCATCTTTCGGCATATCGTTACCCAAGGTATATCCTAGCTCTGAGTCGAACTGCGCCCAAGTAGGTTGATTGGGATCTAGAAAGGTATCAATATCAGTCTGGGTGACGGCACTTTCCCTAATGTATTGTTCGAAGGAAATCATATATGCTTTTTTCTGGATANGAACTTGCTACTAATNTAGGCGTTGATCACGGTANNGGTTTGATGATTAGCTGTTATCTTCAGGATAGTCGATAGCCCAACTTCCTCCAGCCACCTGGTTATCAGGCGACTTTTGCCAGAAGGATAAGAACTCCTCACTAGCTTGATACTGNATCAGGTGAGAAATAAATAGGCTATGTAGTTCATTCACAATNAGTTCATTTTGATCGGCGATATCATTTGTGGCTAACGGNTCAACACCAAGTTCGTATAGTTCAGGTTTTCCATGAACTCCAACTGGTGCGTACCCCCACTGGTCAGTGACTAAGAATGGAGTTGTGGAACGTCTAGGTGGTNTAGAATCTGGTGATTTCAAGTTACATCCGCTTACCGCATGGTCTCGATGCTTACCTTTTCCCTGNAACAGATTCTCCGCGAAGGAAATCCCATCAAATGGTTTGGGCGGATTAATCTCTAGGTTGGCAAGATCACATAGTGTTGGAAGCAGGTCAATTGGCTGTACAATTGCTTCCAGTCGATTGCCAGATGGGATTTCCCCCCCAGCAACCATTAATATAGCGTGACCAATCTCTGGATAAATGGGCCAGTATCTGATGTCTTCGGCAGTAATGTTGGATTTTCCTGTTCGTCCATGTTCACCAATCGACATACCGTGATCTGACATAACTACTACAATNGTATTGTCCCAGATTTCCAGATCATTTATCTTTTGTAGAATGCGCCCGATGGCACGATCAACCAGTTCTGATTCTGCCGCGTAGTGTGCCCACAGGTTTTGTAATTCCTCTGCTGTATAGGCGGAGGAAGGACCATAGTTAGGATGCATCATCGGTGGGCCGTCATAGTGTCGATGGTATCGACGGACCAGATATTCTGGTGGATCCCACGGTTCATGTGGATCAAAGAAGTCAACCCATAAAAAGAAAGGATCTGATTGGCTGTTTTCTTCTAACCATTGAATGGTTGTAGCAGACGTCTTAGCCGAAAATGTATCTGCCTCACAGCGATAGTATCGGTTGGTCCACCGGTGAGTATCAACCAATGGATGACCTCTGAACATTGGTTGAGTGCGGGTTTTTCTAGTTGGTGTAACCGTTTTAATCGGATCATTCAAATGAAGTAGCGGTTTGTCCCCTTCCTGCCCACGGTGTTGGAAGGCTGCATCAAAATCATGTTGAAATCGTGAGTTGAAAAGGTGTGGACAATCAACGATGAGTTGAGTTGCATAACCCGCTTGACCGATTAGTTTGGCAATGTGGTTTGGCCCACTGACATCTATTGGTTGCCAGCCATAGTGTGGCCAACCGAGAACACCCGTAGCAAAATCAGTTCGGTGGGGAATAGTAGGGAAACTGCCCATATAAAATTTTTCAACGGAAGTTGCTCGCTCGTCTGCGAATTTATCTAGTTCGGGGGTACGAATTGGACGTTCAGCTAGGTTTCTTAAATTATCGTATCGGAAGGTGTCAGTAATTATGACAACAATGTTTTTCATTTTTTATCATCCCTCTTGAAAACTTTTTTGTGAGGAAATTAAAGAGCTTCACTTAACCAAATAGGTTATTGGTTTGTAGTACGCCGGAATTTAGGTCAACCTCTGCTTGTGCCTGCAAGCGGTTATTGGTTAGAAAATTCCCATTACCAGGTCCAGTCCATTGTACGGCAAATTCTGTTTTGGGTTCTTTTCTGGTGTCAAGGATATTGCAACTGCTGACAATAACATCCTTAGATCTCTCGACATAGATGCCATTTGGATAGCCATCTAGTATCTGGCAACCATTTACATTTATCCGTTGACAATTTATGATTTCTAACAATCCATTTCTAGTAATTGGTTTGGATCCAGGGACTGTATGTTGACCACTCTGACAGTCTTGAATGATTGATCCATTGAATGTGCAGTTAGAACTATCGACCAAACGAATGCCGGTGCAGAGTTGATTAGGTTCGTAATCTGGGTTATGGTCAAAAGTGTTTTGGCCAATAACGATGTTGCGTGATCCATTTACTTGCAAATTGCGGAGATGTCCACTATAAATTACATTCCCGCTGACAACGACTCCGCGGCAGGCAATCAGGTTGACATTGGTTTCCTGACTGCCAATTAGATTACCTGAAATAGTAAACATCCCAGCTTTATGGTTTTTCTCGGGATGATGACCAATCATCAGGATATTGGCGCCACCAGGACTATAATTGGCTTGAACAGTGTTGCTGACAATACTACCCTCCCGAACTGATGAGTGATCTTGACTGGAATCGATCCAAATGTCGGCTGAAATGTCAGCCTTTACATCGTAGTTGTATTCGATGTCGTTACCGGTAATATGTAAATTCCGAATTTCAGAATTTATTACCTTGATACCTCCTTGTAAACAATAACTAATATGCGAATTAGCAATGATGGCTTGATGAAGGTTCACAGAGTCTAGAAAAACGCCAACACCCCGATTATGATAGATGTGGCAATGTGAAATCAGTACATTTCTGGCATGCTGACGAATATGGATTCCGTTTCGTAACTTACGCAACAATATTCCAACTAGGGTTGATTGCATGGTTCCTTCAATCCAAAATCCGTCTGCGTCTGAGTGCTTGCCTTCAATTTCAAGATGTTGAATGGTAGGCATCCTTTGGCTGGTCCATATATCGGTGCTGAAACTAGTAGGATCAGCGGACTGGTGATGTCCTCCAATCAGATGGAAAGCTGGACCTGCTCCAGCCATTAAAATTTTGGCGCTTCCTCCACATCCATCAATAGAGAATCGGCCTGTTCGATCTAATCGAATAGGAATTGTCTTTGTTATGAGATAATTTCCGGCTGAAAATTGGAGGGTGCCATCGCCTGCTTCAAGTGTGTGCAGAATTGCTTCTGTATCGTCAGCGACGCCATCTCCTATTGCACCGTAATCAATTACATTGCTCATTGTATGGTTGTCAGTACTTGAGTAGGCTCACCTGGAATCCTGAATACTTGTGAATATCTGATTTAATATGCGCTATTGCTGTTTGTCAATGGACACCAGCGCGAGGTTAATAAGTGATCAAAAAGAATGTTAGTTGCTGTAGGGGTTCCAATCTGCTTCAGGGCTAAAGCTGCATGAAAACGAACATATCGATTTTCATCGTTCAGTACAGGGGTTAACGCTGGTATCGCAGGTTCAGCAGATGCTCCCATCTTAGCCAGCGCCCGCGCCGCATTGTCGCGAATCCAATAATGTTTGTCCTGTAGCAACAATGATAATGCTGAGACAGCCTCTTCGCTCGGGAGGTTAATTGTTCCTAATGCTTCGGAAGCATGACGTCGAACCCATTCTGATTCNTCTTTCAGCAATTGAGTAAGCTTCGGTACTGCTTCTCGGGCTGGTCGACCAATATCACCTAAGGCGAAAGCCGCATTAGCACGAACCGATTCATTTGTGTGATTTAACGCTTTTACTAATGCTGGGATGGCAGAATTTCCAGTTGCTCCTAAGGCGAAAGTAGCATAACGGGACACGTCTTCAGAATTATCACACAACATTTCTATTAAGGTGGGGACAACAGAAGATCCGATAGTTCCTAGTACGTAAGCTGCCTCAAGGCGAAGGGCTTCATCTTGGGTTTCATCCTGCAGTGTTTGTATCAGCTTGGATGTGTTTTCACATTTTGATTCGATATTTTCGATGGAACCGTTCTGTTTTCCTCGGTACCAGTTCCAAAACTTTGACCACATAAACTGATGTTTGTTGTCAGAGTTTTCGTTATCAGGTGATTGCCATTTTTCTTGGTCATTATTCCAGGAAGGTTCTTGGGGATCTTCAAGGCGGATNAAAAGGAATTTTACCATATAGCGTTTTTTCTGGCTATGATTTGGCATTGCACGGTGCCAGAGGTCGTAGTGTACGATAGTTAATGTTCCTGCTTCTCCACAGAGCGGTAATTCCGGTTGCGAATGTGCGGTTTCATGTGTGTCGTAATACTGTGTACCGGGCAGTACTGCGGTTGGGCCCATATCTATAGTAGTATCTTGGGGGTAATAAAATGCCATTGTCCATCGGCAGTGGTGATGGCGTACTTGTTCATCTCCTTCATAACTATCTTTATGGAAACCTTGTCCCTGACTGCCTGGTTGATTAAGGTGGCAATAGCGGTGTGGATGCATCACATAATTTTGTCCCAGTATACTGGTCATTGCACCGTGTACTACTGGGTGATCGAAGATTTTTTGAATGTCTGGAACGAGAGGGAGAATATTATTACCAAGATTCCCATGGTTTTCAAACATTTCCTCCACTTTTTGATAAACGTTGTAATGAAATGACGCTGGTAGATCAGTCTGTAGTGTAACGTAACCGTTTTGGATGAAATCTCCCATTTCTTGGTCGTTAAGAAGTTTTTTTTCGCCAACCATTTTATTTTCCTAATTAATTCTAAAGAGATTCATAAAAACTTATCATTTGTATTAAAGATCAGGAGTTTCTCTGATTACATCCAATCTGACAATACAAACCGTTGCCCAATCTCTGCTGAGATATAGGCTCCGTAGCAGACCGCTAAAATATCCCGTGCCAACTCCAAGGTACTCTTGGGTGGCCGGCCGTCAGCTATTGCTTGGCAAAAGTCTTCTAGTTCATGAGGAAAACCATTCATCCAATCTTCGTCCGGGTTAGTCAATTGCCAGCCTGCTCGGGTTTCTACTTTTTCCCGTATATAGACATTGCCTAAGATTTGGTCGTTTGGTACATAGGATAGCATACTTGTGTTGGGATTAATATTACATTGAACGACAGCTTTGCTGGAGTAGACTGTCATAACGTTTCTAATACCTCCCAGTACAATGTCTGCAGCTGTAATTTGTGCTATAGAATCGTCAGTGAAAGTAATGACCATTGTTCCCCAGTCTTCACAATCTTTCCAGCCACCCTGAACCCATTTTTTGTCTTCATTGACGAAGCTGTCAATTTGGGTCAGGGTGGCTACTTGTGCCAGAACACTCTTAGGTTTTATGGGTTTGCCTTCTTTTCTTAAACCTTCGTTGTATTTCAGATAAAGCGCTCCAGCAACAGGATGACAACCTTTATAAAAGAGGCTACCTCCACCGGAGTAACGCCACTCTTTAGCATAATCTGAGTGGGAGCCGCTATGCGATTCCTCAGCTACAATGCGAAAAATTGTGTTTTCACTTTGGGCCAAGATATTATTTGCTTTCTGCACACTCGGAGCATAGATCCAGTTTTCGGCATAGCAAAATGTTACTCCGTTGTGCTCGACGGCATCTACCATCTCATCGGCGGATTTAAGCGCATGTTTAAACATCACCTTTCGGGATGTTTTATGTCCTACTAGCTTTTCTATGCCATCACCAAAATAACCTGTTAATGGTTTTTCGCATACTATATGTTTGCCAGCCTGTGCTGTTTGGATAACGAATGAATGGTGTAAGAAGTTGGGGACACAGAGATCAACAAGTGTAATTTCTGGGTCTGTCAGAAGTTCTTCAATGGAGTCATAAGTTGTCTCAAGCTGATGCCGTTTGGCAAAAGCTTGAGCACTTTCTGCCCTGTTGGCGGTGACGCCTTTAATCCGAATGTTCAATCCCGGTACACGCCGATAATTTTCAACATGAAACGAAGCGGCGAATCCTGCGCCAACAATACCAATAACAATAGAATCATTCATAATGATTTTTTTTCGTTTTCCCACGATAAGAATTGTGATACCAAAGGTTTGGTGTAGTGCTTTGGTTTTGATTGTTACTGTTTAGGTCCTATAAACCTGAGGACACCAAAGTGTTGTGGACGGTGATAATCGATCTTTCGAGTTGGCGACCATGCCGAGTACTCGTCTTCTTTTTTGGTTTTACCCCGTTCGATACGATAAAGATTTAGTTTCCATTCGTCTCCCTCTTTTGGCGGAATGTTTGGTGCCGTGATACAGTCTGAAAATGGAATAGCCATTTCACAGGACCACGATTGGTCAGGTTGACCGTGGCCAATTCGTTGGTTAGGATGACTCGTTTTGAGTGTTCCAGTGATAAAAATTGCGTGTTTCAATTCTGTGCTTTCCCAATCCAATAAAACTTTAATTCCAAGTTGCTGTTGTTTCCCGTTAATAACAAACCCATCAAAAAGTGTGTTCATTGGGTTTACTTCAAGCTCAATATAGGTTTTCTGATCATTATTCGGATCAATAAAGACTTCAACTACTTCTTCGCTATAAATTGGTCCATCATGATCAGAAATGGTTGCCCAGATATCGTTATCCGAACAAATAAAGCCAACATAGAGATATTGGTTATCCCAGAGCATTTTTGCTTCCGTTTTCTTGTTTGGCAATTGTCCAGTATCAGTTTTTGCTAATTGGATTGTTTTGGCTTGTTTCCATACTGATTCATTTAACTTTCCATCAATTTCAATCTTTTGATCAATATGTACACAATTNTATTGAGGCAGTTTAAAGNTGTNCTTCTTAGCGAATAGACTTAGTGTNGACAGAAGGTAAAGGATACTTAGTAAAACAAAAATCGGCCTTTGGGTTTTCATGTTTTCGTTACTCTTTNTAGTGTATTTATGGATCNATCCGGTTTTGATATATTTTTTNAACTANCTCCATGGATTTGATGGCATCAGTAAAGTTGGTTTCGGGANGCAAGTTCTTTTGCAAACAATCAACAAAGTGGCGGTTCTCATTATAGAANCCATAAGCTTTGTAATTTTCATTACTACCTGCAACTTCNTTGGTGGCAAGTTCTTGGATGCCCTCGCTGGTGTGAATTACTGCTGTTTCCCCCAAATCTGGATTTATATATGCTGAAATGCCATGTGCGTGCATTTCAAAAATGTGGATTCGNGCACCAACTGCCCAATTGGTACACAGATAACCTGAGGCTCCACTATCGAACTTGACGATTGCGTTGAAACTGTTCTCACGTTCAGAGTNNAAAGCGTTAATGTCNCTAGCAACAGCTTTGACTTCGCCCCCGCCCATCCAGCGAAGTGTGTCTACAGCGTGAATAGCATCACAAGTCAGTACATCAATAGCGCCATTATAATACAGTGCCGAAGGGCTGTTTTTATGAAAAGTTGACATGCATTGGATAATTGGTCCATTCCTATCAACAATGGACTTCACTTTTTGCATTAATGGAATGAAACGGCGATTAAAACCGACCATGGTTTTACAATCGTTCTTTTCGGCAAGCCTAGCCATTTCCTTAATCTGGTGGAGTGTTAGAGCTGGTGGCTTTTCGATAAAAACATCAAGCCCCTGAGCAAGTGAATGCATAACCGGTTCAAATAGATGTTGGGGNGGCATTAGAACATAAACGGCTGATGGGCTGGTAGCCTCAATCATTTGTTTGTAGTCGGTAAACGTATTTTCAATTTCGAATTGTTCTGCTGTCGCCTGTAATTTTGATTCGACAAGGTCACANAGAGCCACAAGATTTACATCTTCGAATTCGANAAGTGACGGATAGTGCACACNATTCGCCATTCCTCCTGCNCCAATAAGTGCAATATTGGTTTTTTCCATGANCTCTCCTTTTTTTATACAAGTCCAACTCGTTTTCGCCACAACCACTCGATACTAAACAGAAGAGTGATTATTACGAAAACTAGTGGTATATCCCATAAATCTTCTTCAATAATTTTTGATGTTGAACTTTCAACCAGCGGGATTTGTTCAACCATTTCATTAATCTGATTTATCGTGTAATATCGCCCACCACTCAATCGAGCTATGTTCTTCAATGATTGTTCGTTCAACTCTGCATCACTGTATTCGGCATCTGAAGCAGCAACCTCAAAAAGCCCGTCTTGGTTTCTTAGATTTTTGCCAGCTAAGTTGCCGATTAGGTTTACCTTGTAGTTACTACGTTTGTGTGGAAGGAATCGGGCGGTATAAGATCCAAGATCTCCGAGGACTGGATCTAACTTAACTTCGTTCTTCTTTCCGCTTTCGTCAGTAATAACAGCTCGGATTTTGGCTTTGTCCGTTGGTTCAAAGTTCTGATCAAGTGCTGATGCTTTGAGTATTACTGGTTCTTTGGGGAAATATGAAGTTTTAGCAATGTCAAGGGTGAGTTGAGCTTTGGGTTGGGTGATAAGCCATTTTGCAATTTGCCGCCAGAAACGTTGGTGTCGGTCATCATCCTTGGGAGAGAGCATCTTCCACCGCCAAGAACTATGTGGTGTAAATACCATGACCCGACCAGCATTGTAATTATGAGTGGCAAGCAAAATACGATTCCCAAACTCGTTTTGATCCCATGGATGAACGGCCAATACAACCGCTCCCGGCTTGGCCCGTATGACTTGGCTGTAACCGAGAAGATTGGGGAGACTGTTCCATTTATTTAAATTATCTTTGGGGGTATTTGATAGGGTTAAGAGTGAATCGATTTTGCCTTCGGCTGTCAATTTTACCTGATAGCCGAGAGGAGAGCTTTGTTTTGGAGACCTTTGACGCTTCTGGTTAGCGGAATTAATAGCTGGTGTCCCCAGTTGCAGTTCAACAGGTAATATTTGCGCGATTGGAGTGTTAATATAGGAACTTTCCACTTCGGCATTACCTAGTGAGTTAGATCCACCTAGCATTAGAAAACCACCGCCGCGTATTTGGACGAATTTAGCTGTGTTTTCAAGCTGGTCTTTAGTGAATTGGGAAGCCTCAATACTACCAAAAATGATACCATCATAGTTAAATAGGTCCTCTTTTGTGTTTGGGTAAAGGCCAAAATTCTTTTCTCCTTGTTGCGTGCCACCGAAATGGTTATTATCTGTAAGATATCGATCAATAACTCGGATATTCGGGTCTTTTTCTAAAGCACGTTTGATGAAGGCGAATTCTTGTCTTGGGTGACCATCAACAAATAAAATTTTGCCTCGTTTGCTGGGCGAAACTTTGATCAAGAATTTTTTGGCGTTGTTTTGTGGGATAGCTTCATCTTTTTCGGTTAGAATTTCGACGATAAATTTTTGAGTGCCCGGATTACGGGGGATAAACTTGATTGGTATTCGAAGTGTCGGATGGGTTTTATCTAGATTGATTACTTGCGATTTTATGACGCGATTCTTATCAAGCAGACGGATAGTTGTTTTTTTTTCGTGATACCCTTTACGTGTGACAGTTACCCATATATCGATAGGAAAGTCTTCTTCTGCTACGCGAGGTGCATCAACACGCGAAATTTCTAAATCTCGGAAATTCTCTGGGTTTCCGATTCCGACGGCGTGGATTGGTAGTTTCCGATCTCGCATCTGCAGGGCAAGTTTTGAAATATCGACACCACTTTTATCTGCTCCATCACTGAAAATTACGATGCCAGATAGCGGGACACCTTTCAAATCGTCGATGACTTGATTAATGGCATTGGGAAAGTGAGTGGCTTCACCTTCTGTCGATGTGATTTCAGTTGAGTTGATTCGTTTCAACTGATTGTCAAAGGTGAAGAGTCTCGTTTTAAACTTTTGGTTTAGTTTCTCAAGTATCCCTTGATTTGGATCAAAGAGAAGTTGGTTAGTGACCTCTATACGAGATTGCCCATCAAGCATATCCACAACCTGCATGCTTTTTGAACTGTCAGCTAAAATTGCTAAATATGACGCATCAGGGTCGGTGTGGTAAACCATCATGAATGGTTTCAATAGGGCGATTGCGGTAAGCATTAAGATTGAGGAACGGAGACAGATCAGAAAACCTCGAGTCCTACCATCTGTTTGGTTCACCGTAATCCGATAAGACCACATTGCTGTTGCTGTGAGGGCAATGAGGATAATAAGGATAATCAGACCTGGAAGTTGAATCTTGAACGATATGTCGCCGTTTTGAAAAATAGTAGCTGGATGTTTAATCAACCAGTCAAGCATAGATTATTTCTCAACTGTAACACATCTGCCAGATTTGGCTGATTCATGAGTGGCGTCAATAACCCGTGCATTGTTAAGCGAATCTTCCAGTGGCACAAGCAGGGTTTCGTTTGTCGATATTGCTTGGCATAAATTGTTCAGCTCAGCCGCATAAGGGTTTACACCATTGACCTCAACTGTTTCACCGTTCAGAATAAAACTTGTATTGCCTTTGTTGTTTCCCCAGGCAACTGGTGCCAGAATGGATCCTGCGGTACCTACAATTTCATATGATTCTCGCCATAATGTGCCAAACCCGCTATCAAACTGGCCATAAACGCCATTGCCAAAGTCAAAAGTCCCGCAAACCGTTTCCCAAACGTTGGTGGCGAAAACGTATTTTCCTGATGTCCAGACCCGTTTAGGTTCTGAACCTACGAAATAGCGAATGGCATTTATGCAGTAGCACCCAAGATCCATCATGGCTCCACCTCCAAGATCGCCACGGAGGCGCCAATTTGTGTAATCTGTGAGGCCGGTAGTAAATGTAGATCTAATATATCGAATTTCACCAATTTCACCCGACTCGATTTTCTGTTTAACGGTCAACGTCAATGGATGGTGACGATACATGAATCCTTCCATAAGCAGAACATTATGATTGGTGGCTATCTGGATCATCTGCTCTACTTGATTGGCATTTAGCGCAATTGGTTTTTCGCAAAGAATTGCTTTTGTATTGCCACGAACCGCTTCCAAAATATTATTCAAATGAATTGCTGGCCAGGTTGCAATCACGAGTACATCAGGAGTTTGTTTTTCTAGCATCTGGTGAAGGTCNGCGTAGGTGTGTTCAACATTGAATTGATCGGAAAATCTCTTGAGNGCTTGTGGATTAATGTCGCATGCAGCAACTAGATCTAGTTGCTCAGATTCCAGACAGGCGTTGCCGTGAGCATGTGAAATTCCTCCACAACCTACAATTGCGATGCGATAAATCTGGCTCATTATTGANTCTCTATTGGCGATTTTAGCANNATTAGGATGTTGATATTAAACAAAGTGACATGTCATTCGGTTATGCATAATGTGTCTAGTTTAGATCGCCATGCCAGAGATTTTTATTGACGATGGAATGGATAGATCTAAGATTTTGGTTAGCTAGATAAATCATTGATTTTTATNGATTTNCCTGTGCNNCCAGATTGATTNGCAGCGATTGATACTGCCATAGTTTTGACTGCGTCACCATATGGGCTAAGAATCTGCGATCTATCGCCTGATCTAACTGCTTTCACAAAGACTTCATCTATTGAAGGGCTGGCTTCCGTTTTATCAATATATTCACCATTTTCTTTGATTCTCAATCGACTTGGATTCCAGTTGATTAACTGATCTTTGTATAGAATGTCGATTACATTAGTATGTGACCAATCACCGTTATCGAAAGCCCAGTAAGTTGTAAGTGAGCCGACCGCTCCATTTTCAAATTTCAATGACACAATATTACTATCGGGACAATCAATCTCAGTTAATACTCGGCTAGTTTGCATGGCATGGACCTCCTCGACCTCACCAAGCAAATATCGCATCGTGTCAATTGTATGTGTCGCCTGTTCNAGCAACTGTCCACCTGATTTGCTCATTTGGCGAATCCAGGCATCTGGATTCCCGCGCCCTGTACCACTCCAATATTTCCCGATTCCCATACTCGCCACGTTCTTTGTCAAAATTTGGCGTGCGAATTTTGTTGCCCCTAGGTATCTTAATTGATAACCAACACAGGTAATTAGATCTGCTTTGCGAACTGCTNCTTCAACTTGATGTGCAATGTCCATGTTGATGGCGACAGGTTTCTCAACCAAAAATGGCAGACCTCTATCAATTACGTCCAACTCTGGTTGACCATGGGCAAATACAGGTAGACTTAGATATATGGCATCCAAATCAGTACGTTCTAACATAGAACGATGATCTATATATGGAGTAGCATTATGTTTTTGCGCTGCTGTATTGGCTCGGTTCTCGTCAATATCGCAGGTTGCCACGATGTTAGCACTGTCAATGTTCTGTAGCGTATTCATATGACCGCCAGCATTACCNCCGCAACCGATAAAACCAATTTTTGTTTCTTCCATTACATTCCTCACATTGTTTTCCAAAGGCAAACAAATCCTAATGGATAATTGTAGCAGAGAACCCTGTTGCCGTCAATAATTCTACTGAAGTTAAATGTAGGATATACCACAAATCCTAAGTTGGTAACATCAACTTCTTAGATTGGCTTTGTTCTGTTTGGCCAGAGAAAATTGAGGTTAACGGTCTATTGTTAACGGATTTATTGTGTTTGCATCGAACTGGGTTTTTAAAGGCAGGAATGACACGATATGCTTGATTTCTAGTTCTCATGACAGAGATTGAGTTAGAATGGTGACCAGGACGGATAGTAGTCCTCAGCATTGTGATTGGTGAGTCGGATTATATCAGTTCCATTTGCCTTCATGACATAGATTTCGAAGTTCCCATCCCTTTTGGATGAAAAAGCAAGTTTATTACCGCTTGGTGCCCAGGTTGGGTCTTGATCCACATTAGGATTATGAGTTAATCTAGTGATGTGAGATCCATCTGCCTNCATGACATAGATTTCGAAGTTCCCATCCCTTTTGGATGAGAAGGCAATCTTGTTACCATCTGGTGACCAGGATGGATCATAGTCTTCGGATATGTGGTTAGTTAGCCTAGTTAGATTCATTTTGTCTAAGTCCAGAGTGTAAATTTCTAAGTTTCCGTTTCTGCTGGATGAGAAGGCAATCTTGTTACCGTCTGGAGACCAAGTTGGATCGTGATCTTCAGCATTGTGATTAGTGAGCCGGGTTACGTCAGTCCCATCTAACTTTGTGGCGTAAATCTCTAAGTTTCCATCCCGATCCGAAGAAAAAACAATTCTATCTCCATCTGGCGCCCAAGATGGATAGTAATCTCTGGCTGGATGATGAGTGATTTTCATTAGGTTAGTTCCATTTAGATTAATAGCATAGATCTCATCATTTTCGTCTCTGTTAGATTTAAAGATAATTTTGCTCGTCTTTTTATTATCAGCTAATTGAGGNTTAATGACATTTCGTTTTGGGTTGATAATTCCNTGTTGCTCNGTTTCACCACATCCCAGCACAAANACTATAAAAACGAGTTTTTTNAATAATGATAACNGCCTTGATTTTGTCATAGTGTGCTTATAGTTCAGCGACTCCTAGCTGATCAAAATAACCAATCTCATTGAACCGATCTATCCAACATTGTCTGATTTGGCTTTGATGCGGGTTTTCTAGCCAGTTTTTGGAGTAGTTGAATTTGCGCTTGGTGTCGAAGTGATTGACGGAACTAGCGTGAGATCTACCAAGTTGCAAGAGCAATTCAATCTCGTCGGAAGCTTTTGGATTCTGAAAGTAGTCCAGATTGCACGCACGCCGATTTCGGCCGCCTCCGTAGGACGCGTGCCATGTGCGTATATCAAAAGCAATTACGTCTCCCGGTACCGTGTTTATTGCTTGGCAGGGGACTTCCTGAAGGGAGGTGTTCTGAATTCCTTTTGAAAAGATTTGACGTTCAGTTTCTTGTAATAGATGAGATCCCGGGATTACACGCAAAGCTCCGGTTTTAGCTGTAACCGGGTCAAGATAAAAGATATACTTGACAGCAATCTGTTGAGCGTTCCCTGTATCAGGGTGCCATCCGGTATCGCCGATGTAGCGGTTCGCATCTATGCCGATTCCAAGTACATCTTCTCCACAAATCTGTTGTGCTGGGGTCAAGAACCGAACATCTTCCATCAATGAGGCGAAAAATGGTGTAGTTTCGTCTGTCATTCTGCTCCAGTGTCGTTGGCTACCATCAAAAGGGTTATGTGGAAATTGGGCGTCTAGTCCTTGATCAAGTTCAACAGCAAGAATTTTCAGATCCTCAGGTGTTAATAACTGTCGTAGGNTAATATANCCAAAGGTAGCAAAGTGTTGAAGTTGATCTGTACAAAGTTCTGATGAATTANCCATGGAAGATGGTTTCTCCTTGTATCTTNNCAGTTGTTTTNTNAAATGAATTTGAAAGAGTTNGATTGACAGGTNGGTTGGGAGGTGATATGCTCTAGNATAGGCACTTTTCAAGCCTGCCTGTATTTNAGTGAGTTTACCACGTGGTAATTTATCCTGCCAACGATCTATGNTAATTTGTGTCTGTCGTTTGAGCTTTTCGCAATAATAGGCCTCTATNNTAGAGGCAAATATGCTTGGTAANGGATAATGGNTTTATNAAAATTGGAGAAATGGAACCAAGAAAAATTGCTGATTTAGATGGCTCGGTTCGGCGATGTTACACATACTACGCAGAGCTTCGTCGTGAGATGGATCAGTGGTTGAAACAAAGTGTTCGTTTAGATCCTCCTGGACCTAATCAGGGTGGAGAAGACGAAGCAAATTATGCGTTGGCATGGCTTGAACATTATTTGGTTACGGGCAGCACGGATGTTCTAGACCACTGTCGAACTCTAAGATTAGCCTTGTCAGACTGGGTAGATCGAGAGTGTCTTCATGGTTATGAGCCGGTTGCAGAAGCCCATCATGGGCCAGAACCGTTTCTGCTTTTTTTGCCACGTTATATCGGATTGGTGCCAGATGATCAAGAAGCTGTTTCCTTATTGCTTGATGCGGCAGAGCATATTGGGAATTGGGTTGATTCTGTGCCAGACTGGTACGATTATAATCGAGATGTTTTCTACAGCTTTTTTATCGGTACGCGGGAAGTCCGTAAAGGCGGAAAAAATTCTTACGAATTGGCTGAGCACTTCCGTTTCATTCATCTTGCTCTTGCCTCTTATAAGGTGTTAGCAGATCAACGGTACCTTGATTGGTCAATACGATATGGGCGAAAGCGGGCAGAGCGTATCCTCAGATGTCCTGAAATACCGTTACTATGGGATCTTGATGGGAATGCTTTAAGTCTAACCCAGGTGGATCAGCTTGGGCTCCACTCTTTAGCTAATAGCCATCATCACCACTCCGATAACAGGCTAGGTGGAATTGAAAATCTGCTTGCGTCTGGTGCAGTTTACGCGTTTGGAGACCTCTATCTTTTGTCAGGAGACCCCATTTTTAAACAGGCAACACGGAGAATTGTCGAACCACTGATTCTAACACTTGCTGATCCATACAATGATCCAGGAGCGGCTGTGATCAGTTACTATCGCACCACGTTTCAGGATTCAAGTTTTGATTCATTAATCGAAACTCAGATTGGGAAATTTCCAGATTCACCGCCAGATCAGCTTGCCTTGGTTTTTCCAGAGAGACGGAAGATCCGTGGATCGGGTGTTGGTAAACGAGCGGATATGGCGATGTGGGGAGAATGGTCTGAAGATGGATCAGTTATTCCAATTCAGGAACCTTCGACTATGACACTATCACTCGCTTACGAATTAACGGATGACCCTATTTATGCCATGCGAGCTTTTAAAAGTGCTGTGACACGATTGTCAATTGCTCGGCGTGTGCTCCGTGGTGGTAGAGAACACGCTGATATGGGCGGAGCTATTTGTTCCGTTGCTGCAGGCCATGGTCGTAACTGGGGGACCGGTGCTGTTACTGGGTGTTATGGTAAACTTCTGCTAGGTGTTTATCTTGATCAAGGTCAACTTAATTCGGTGATTGAGATTAGGCAATCTATTGGGGAGGAATTGATCCCACCCCAGTTGTTGTCTTTGGTTCAATTGAAATTCCGCCAACAATACCAGGTAGTGTTTTATAATGGTAGCAATACTGATCTCAATTTTGCCTGGCGTCTGGTTAATTCCAATTCTAACTGGGAGGAAGTCAACTTATCTGTTGGTGAGATTGTTATTCGCTCTAACCAGTGATAAATTAGGGGATCCCATGCGAAAAGTTGTCATCACCGGTGCTTCTGGCTTGCTTGGACGTGCTTTAGTTAGAGAATTCCGGAAACGATCTGGATTTACGGTGATTGCTACCGCATTCAACCGTGCGAATACTGATCTTGTTAAGCTAGATCTTTTGGATTTTGATTCTGTTTCAGAATTTCTTTTGTTACACAAACCTGATTTTATCATTCATGCTGCTGCCGAACGGAGACCTGACGTTTGTCAAAACAACCCTGAAGCAACCAAGGTCCTCAACATCCACGCAACTGAGAATATTGCTCGTGTCGCCAGTCAGATTGAATCTTGGATGTTATATATTTCTACTAATTATGTCTTTGATGGGACATCACCGCCTTATACTCCAACTTCTGATACCAATCCTTTAAATCTTTATGGAGAAAGCAAACTTGAAGGTGAAAGAGCGATGTGGCAAAACGTAGTAAGCGGAGGTAGTCTAAGACTCCCTATTCTTTACGGACAGGTTGAGACCTTGGATGAATCTTCTGTTACCCAAATTGTTAAAGCTGTGGTTAGCCGATCGGAAATCGAAATCGATGATTGGGCAACTCGACACCCCACTTTTGTTGATGATGTTGCTTGTGTTTGTCGTCAGATTTTGGAGTATCGGACACAAAATCCTAGCTTCAATGGAACGTATCACTGGTCAGGAAATCAACCGATAACGAAATACCATATGGCTCGTATCATGGCTGAAGTTTTGGGGGTTGATGTAGATCATATTGCGCCAGCTAAACATCCGCCTATTGGTGCTCCAAGGCCGCGGAATTGTCAACTCGACTGTTCTGATTTAGAATCATTAGGAATTGGAAAGCAAACAGGATTTGTGGAAGCTATCAGAATTGCGTTGGCATCTATGGGTGGGGTTTTCGACCTATAGGATCAACGAGAATCCATCATCTCGGTGAGGAACTAAATTTTTGCAATGTCATGTAGACATGTTAACCCTAGAAGAAAAATGGTACTTCGATCACCATGGGTTTCTCATTCTGAGAAAAGTTATACCGCAGCAGGATATCGGAGAAATGATAGCACTTGGCCATCAATGGCACGCAATGAAGTTGGAAGATTTGCCGCAACCATTGACTTCGACTGCAGATACACACCCAGATTATTCGCCAACAATAGCTCGGTGGATCAACAATATTCAGTACGGTGATCAAGTTTTTCAAAANTTGGTGTTAAACAGCGAAATTATGCGTGTAGTTATTTCTTTGACCAAAGGTCATCCGACTCTAGTTGACACTGCACTCACCAGAAATACTGTAGAATCAGATGATATCAGTTTTCATGCTTCNGGTACGGATTACGTNGTCTGTGAAGGTCAGCTATACGCTGGCTTTCTAAACGCAGCAATTTCGTTGGTGGATGTACCAGATGGGACAGGGTTTGTTTGCTTAATCGGCAGCCATAAAAGAAACTTTTCGGCACCTGGTGATATGTCGATCTACCAAGGGCCGCCAACGGTTATTAATGTTCCGGTTGATGCTGGTGACTGCATTGTTTTTACTGAAGCACTCTATCACGGTGCTAGACGTTGGACAGAAGATTATCCGCGTATGACAATCTTCAATCGTTATATGGGAAATCATTCCGGGGGTGGCCCAATTGAACAGTATAAGCATCTGATTTCAGGTCAGGTCTATGAATTGGAACAACCATCTGATACAAAGATTCAGAAAGAAATTGTTCGGCATATTATCAGTAAATTTGGCTAAATCAAAGACACAAGAAGGAAAGACTGTAAAAAATTAATTTATATATTTTTTTTGTAATTGTTCTTTTGATAATGTCCAGTTGTCGTCTTGCATAATTCCCTAAGATTCATGCTACAAAATTCCCGACTGAGTTGTTTCTTGGAACATAGAGATTAGAAGTAACGGTTGAATGGTTTTGTACTAAGCTTATTCAATGTTTAGGTTAATAATGTTAGATTCAAGATTAGTAGAGCCTCGGTATGAATCTAGGGGCAAGTATATTCGATCGGATCTTTCTTTTTCTTGGCTTTGGATGTACTCGATTTCTTCTCTTAACCGAGTTGTAACTTCTTGCTTAGCGTCAGTAGGGAGTTTTTTTGAACCTTGGACCTCTGCGATCTCGCGTTCGATCTCGACAATTTGAAGGGATTGATCTTCAAGAAACTCGCGATAGATTTTCAAGCTCATCAAAACCTGTAGCGTATAAACACCAGATGTGAAATCATAATAGGTGCGTAGGTTGTCTAACGCAACTTGACACTCTGTTTTGGCACCCAGTTTTATTCCTCGGATACATCGTGCCTCTTTACCCTTCCAGATCAAAGTTTTTGATTCGTTGGCCATGGTGATCGGATGCTTGGGTTTAATGGTTTCTCCAGCTTCATTTTTGACCACGAGTTTAGTGAAAGCGCCCGTTCCTCCAGCAGTGACATAAGGTGCTAATAAATCGAACTTACCGGTTTTGATGGTCATGTTCAAGTGAATTGGTTCTGTTGGTTGATAGTTTGGCTTAGCCAACGACAAGGAAAGTTCAGCTACTATTGGTTTGGCTTCTTCAACCTGAGGGGTATTTGCTTCTGCGGTTTCTAATATTTTTTCTGATTTTTCAGTTAAACAACCAACTATACAAAAACTTAAAATAACAACTAAGGTTGGAAATCGGTGAATCATAATTTTACTCCTGAGGTTTCATTTATTATATCGAAATAAATTACTAAGAAACAGTTTACTTCCCTATCCCAAGTTACTAGGTGAGGTTATTTGAATATTTGTCGGTTTACATTTAGTTATTGAATCACTGGATCTGAAATCCCAAAATTAATTAAGATAACTAGTTACATATAGACCATAAATATGATAAGCGTTCTGAAACCAATGAACAATGCATTATATGATTAAATACGGAGTCTATACAAGTGTCTTGTGACTTGGATTGATACGCATATTAGCAGCCATTCTGCTAGCATTAAACAGGCTTAACTGGTAGTGGGTTGCATGACCGGATTAAGTTTAGGGAGTATTCCAAATGGTGTTTGCTGTCAAAATATGGCACCAGAACCTCCAGCTTAATCCTTAGAAATCATGTATGTGTTGTGTGTATTCAAAATTTTTATATAACAAAAACTATCTATTCGACG
Organism: Candidatus Poribacteria bacterium; assembly: GCA_002697225.1. Next base: position 4,321 of record NZUQ01000027.1, on the reverse strand, counting down.
AAATTATGAGAAAATCTGAAANAGCCAATCAGCAACCGGATAAAAAAATTATCATATTGGTGATATTACTCGCTTTGCTTTGGGGGGGTAATTCCGTCTCAATTAAAATCGGATTACAGGATATCCCGCCGCTGGCATTGGCAGGCTTTCGGTTCCTTCTAGGTCTTCTTGCCGTTGGAGGATGGTCAGTTAGCCAGCGTATTCGGATTGCTTTGAATCCAAGAGAATTTCTGCCACTAATATGTTTGTCTGTAATTTTTCTGTTGCAGATTATTTCGTTGAATATTGGTACCCAGTTTACTAACGCATCCCGTTCTACGATTCTGATTAGTACATATCCGTTTTTTACGGCTTTATTTGCGCATTTTTGGATTCCTGGTGATCGGTTGTATTTCAACAAAACGGTTGGTATTATGCTCGCTTTTTTGGGTGTGCTGTTGACATTCGGGAAAAATTTGCAATTTGAAGTTTCTTTGTTTGGTGATCTGGTTGTTTTGGCTAGTGGTTGTCTCTTAGGGCTTCGAGTGGTTGCAACTAAGTTATTGGTGCAGTTTATTCATCCGTGCCGTCTTTTAATATGGATGATGGTTTTTAGCTTACCATGTTTTTTTGGGTTGAGCTTCTTTTTAGAATCGGGAGTAGGCTACCAGTTGTCTGTTTCTGGTGTTGTGGCTATTCTCTATCAGGGATTGGTTATAGCAGGATTCTGTTTTGTGAGTTGGACATCGGTTCTAAAAAAATATAGCCCAAGTAAATTGGTGGTCNTGTTTTTTACTACACCGCTTTTTGGGGTATTACTTAGCCATTTACTTTTGGGAGATGAAGTTAGCNCAAGTCTAATTCTTGGTGTCGGTCTCGTCGCTTTCGGGATTTATATGGTCAATAAACACGACACTAGACGTGCGGATAAACAATAGGTTCTTGTATTCAAAGTGGTATGTATGGGTATGGCAGGGGTAGAGCGGGCTATTTATCATCCAATGGTTGCAATATGACATTTCGGTAGGCTACAGGTCCATGATCTCCCTGTAACATTAATGGTGCTTTGGTTGTTTCTTCGCCTGGTATAGCGGCACGTGTGGGGCCTTCGATTTCGACATTCTCGTGTACAATTTTCCCATTCCAGATGACTTTTACAAATTTCGCATTATCCGTTTTATTCCCTGCTTGGTTAAAGCGAGGTGCTTTAAAAACAATGTCATATGTTTGCCATTCACCAGGAGGTTTGCTCATATTGATTCGGGGAGGTGTTCCGCCTATCGATTGCTCATTAATCCAACGAGCATAAACACCTCCGCATGTTCCGAATGTTAGATCTGTTTCTCCCCAACTGTCAAGAATCTGAATTTCGTATTTAGTCATGAAGTAAATACCGGAATTTGATCCCTGAGGTACAACGAACTCAATATGTAATTCACAATCACCGTGTTGGTACTTGGTATAAAGATCTACTGTTCGTCCGGTTGGACCGTTATAGAAAATTCCTTCTCCCTTTTTAGTAGTGAACTGTTTGGGATTCTGCGCATCTAAATCAATGTGGCCAACGACATCCCACTGGTGTTGGGAATGCCCCCCACGTGGAGCCCAATCATCCAGATCTTTACCATTAAACAGTTGGATTTTCATTTGTTCGCACCTGTTTTAAATATCAACGTATGTTTTCATGGTTTGCAAGGCTGTTACTACATTTAGATCGAAGTCATCAAAACTACATTCGCACGAAATACGGCCATAGTAACCAGCCTTTTTCAAGGCTGTGAAAAAATCATCGAAATCGAAATTGTCATTACCAGGATACGAACGTTTGACTGGTTCAGCGATGTGGACATGTGCTAACCACTCAGCGGCCTCTAGGATATTAGACATTGGTTCATTTTCTTGCCAAACGTGATAAAGATCAGCTAAAAGTCTAATGCCCTTACGATTTACGCGTTTGGCCATTTCTAAACCTTCGGCTACTGTGCGAATGATGTTTCCTTCTAGGTGGCAGATTGGCTCGATAACAATTGTAATACCGTGTTCTTCCGCATGCCCCGCTGCCATATCCAGAAATTCGGCTATTTGATCTAGTGCTGTCTGGTATGAATCGCTTGGTTGGAGGTTACGGGAGTGACAACTACCGTAAACAATGATTTCCCCTCCAATAGCTTTCGCCCTTTGACAGGCAGTTTCGACATAATCGGATAGGCGAGGTAGGTCAACGGTGTCTCCAACTACACGCAGATAACCGGGGATAAAATAGGCATAAGCTTCTGGCTTGATAGTAGCCTCTGCTACACGGTCGCGGATCTGCTGGAATTCCGTATCGTCTGCCTCAGGCATTAGTTCGTCCTGAACGATCAACTCAATATAGTCATAACCAACTTCAGCCAGTACATCCACTTTTTCCAGTGGNGCACACACACCGAATCTCATGATCAATCTTCTCCGTTTGGATAGTCCTTTCAGTTAAATATGTATTATACAATTTATTTGCCGTGTTTGATACCAGTATTTATTAGCCTAAACATGGGATATCAGCTAGCCAAATCAACAATAATCTCCATTTTGTTGGTTTAGCTCTTCTTCTCGGGATCATGGTTGTTGTTATTCAGTTTTAAAGTTTCTGGTACCATGAGCAAGAAAATTAAAACGGCTGTGTAACCGATTCCGGCTAAGGCCAGACAGGAGATTTTTAAGTCCCAAATATCTGCTATATTTCCAACCACTAGTGGCCCTACAGCACCACCGAAATTGCCAATGAAACGCCACATGCTCAGGAACTCTCCGACACCAGCGGAAGGTGCTAAATCAGCACCTAGTGTCATCATCGTACCAGAACACAGACCATTTCCAAAACCTATTATAATTGCAGCAACGAGCAGAAAAACAAAACTATTGGCGTATCCCAGAATGAATATACCGGAGGCAAAAATGGTGAATCCAGGTACCATTGCATACTTTCTACCCAATTTATCCATAATAAATCCTGCAATGGGAAACATTAACATATCTACAGATGAGGAAAACATGACAATAAGTCTGATACTTTGAGGTGCTAACCCAATCACTTTACTCGCATAGAGTGGAATGATAATTGTTCTTCCTCTGCGGATTGTCTGAACGCAAATTTGTCCGATTCCAGCGGTCGTCAACGATTTATAATTTGTCTTCAGCAGCACTAATAATCGTTCCATATGGGATGAAGACGGATGTTTCATTTCTATGTCCCGTTGGATTTCAACAATAAAAAGGGCGCAGAGAAATGCAGTTGAGATCGAAGCTACCGCATAAACGAAAAATGGGGTGCGTAAACTAGTTCCCAAGAAGATTGAAGAAACTTGTCCTGTGAATGTGCCGATGCGGTTGATTCCTCCAAAAAGTGCTATTGATCTGCCTCGTTCTTCCACAGGAATAACATCTGTCATATAAGCATGTCGAGAAAGTCCCCACAAAGCAATTCCAATTCCACCTATCAACTGGTAGATAATCAGTTCTGCAACATGGTGGGCAAATCCAATTCCAAGGGTTGATAGTGAAAGTACAATTGTGCCGATTAACATGGCTGGTTTTCGGCCAATCCTTTCTAACAAAATACCTGCTGGAATATTGCCAATAACAGAGACAGCGATAACGAAGGTTGTCATAGTATAGGAAAGGTTAAACGATTTTATGTACAGGCTGAGCGTTGGAGCTACCACTCCGTTACCAAAGGAAAGTAAAAAAGCAGGAAGATATACGGGTAGGATTAGCGATTGACGGGTAAATTTTCCTTCTCCCGTCACGTAATTATTAAAAATCCTGACTTAATGTATCTGATTGATTCCAAGAATNTTGACTTTCAGAGATACAGATCTTTAGACTTTTGTCTTAATTGAAATGTTTTTTTACATCATACGGTGTTTCAGGGAAACACTCAACCAAAATTTACGCTCTTAGATTTAGTTGCTAAAAAATCTGNANGGAAAGGTCATGTGTATAGCCCATCAGGTAAACATNATTGAGGTTCTGCTAACCGATNATAGTTTTGGTAAAGGTGGTATGATGATTGAATTTATCCATATTTTTTTGAATAGCCACTATTTACTATTACACAACTGCAGTTGTGTAATAGTGTCAAATTANGATAGAATCTGAATCACAAGTAGGAGATTTAGTATGAAAACACTCTTATTGGCTATGAAATTGTGTATTATTGCTCTTGTTTTGCNGTTCGGTTGTCAGGATAATAACTCGCTGGTAGGTAACATGGTTNCCGAGNCCGAACAATCGAATTGGGACAATTACAGATTTAATAATCATCAAGTTGAAGTTGCTGAATTAGAAGCTCTACAGGTGCAGG